>NZ_JADEWY010000033.1 GCF_015207375.1 Coleofasciculus sp. LEGE 07092
TTATCGCGAACAGGGATGAAACCAATTTATTCTCAACAAGACTGTCAATAAGCGCTCATCTTTTTTGACCTCAATTGCCTCAAAAGCAAGAACCATCAAACTTTTGAGCCGCTTGTCACCCCTTCAGCCGGACGCATCAACATCGCCAACCTGCTGACGCAAAACCTCAATGATGCCATCACAAGCATTGACGACTTATTTGAAGAAGAATACGAAGACTACCTCGGTGAAGACATCGCCAACGAAGAAGCCAGCGTCGAAACCATTCGTAACACCCTAAACACCATCACCGCCGAAACTGGCACTCACCCCGTTATCGTCTACGCCGTTTCCCTACCCGACCAACTGGAACTCATTATGGTAGTTCCCGACGGTCCCCCCATCCGCAAAACCGTTCCCGCCGCCAATGCCCCTGTCCTCAAGAAAACTCTCGAAGCATTCTACGACTCCATTACCAATTCTGGTCGCCCCACCGCCTACCTGAAATCCGCAAAGCAACTCTATACTTGGATGATTGCTCCCCTAGAATCCCACCTCGAAGCTCTCGGTATCGACACCCTCATCTTTTCCATGGACGGTGGGTTACGCACCATTCCCATGGCAGCCTTACACGACGGAGAACAGTTTCTCATCGAAAAATACGCCCTCGGTTCCATCCCCAGCGTCAGCCTCACCAACACCCGCTACAGCCCCGTCAAAAATGTCCCAATCCTAGCCATGGGTGCGTCTCAATTCACCGACCAAAACCCCCTACCAGCCGTCCCCATCGAACTCGAAACCATTACCCAAAACGTCTGGTCAGGAGAAGCCTTCCTCAACGACCAATTCACCCTCAAGAATCTCCAAACCCAGCGCCAGCAACAGCCCTGGCAAATTATCCACTTAGCCACCCATGCCAACTTTGAACCCGGAGATCTCAGCAAGTCCTACATTCAGCTTTGGGACACTCAACTCCAATTAGACCAAATTCGGCAACTTGGCTGGAACCAACCTCCCCAAGTCGAACTTTTAGTCCTCAGTGCCTGTCGCACAGCGTTGGGAGATTTAGACGCGGAGTTAGGCTTTGCGGGGTTAGCCGTGAAAGCGGGAGTTAAATCAGCCCTAGCCAGTCTCTGGTCTGTCAGTGATGGCGGCACATTAGCCTTAATGGTTGAATTTTACCATCAATTGAGTCAACCCGATGTCACAACTAAAGCCGAAGCCCTACGACGCGCCCAACTTGCCATGCTACGAGGAGAGGTGCGTGTAGAGTCGGGACAACTACGAGGAACTGTGGTGTTGCAACCTGCCACTGCTTCATCGGAACTGCCAGAGAATCAAGGTTACAGCACTTTCTAACACGGTGTAGTACAGTAGCCATGAGAAAGCCATGTTCTACTCTTGTTTGGGTGTATCACATCGAGTCTGAAACCGCTGTACTCCCATCCCTACTATTGGGCTGCTTTCACAATGATTGGTAGCCCGTGGTAAAAGACAGAAGGCAGAACTCTGCTGTCGAGTCTTCCTACTGGAAATACAGAGTGTTAGTCATGAACCCTACAATGCGATCGCAACTATCGTAAAATTGCTGCAATCCCCTCTGTTGAAATTATATTCAACGAACTCAGTGCTACATTAAACAACCGCCCTGGCTTCAGGTCATCTTTAACCAAATTCCAAAGACGCTGCACCTCTTCTGTGTGCAGTCTGTCATCTTCCGTCAGCGCCAGTAGCAACCGATGCTGCATAAACTTTCCTTCATCCGAGAAAAGATACTGCAAGCCTAGTTGAGCAGTCGGGAACAAATCAAAATTCTCATCAGAGCGAGCGATAGAAATCATGTTCTCCAACCGCTGCCACTGGAACTTACCATCCTTGAACAAAACCTCTAACAACCGCCGCCGCATTTCTGGCGATTCACCCGTCAAGAGACGCCTTGCCACGTAAGGATAAGAGACTTCCACAATTTTGAAGTTGGGATTTAGAGTTAGAGCCAATCCTTCCTGCGTCACTAACGAACGGATAATCAACGCGAACTTTGCTGGAACGCGGAAGGGATACTCGTACATCAACTCCGAGAAGTTATCGGTAATCGTCTTGAAGTTGAAGTCCCCAACACTTTGATCCATGGCTTCTCCCAGCACTCGTTCTATCGCTGGAATAATGGGTATTATATCTGTATCGGGTGTTAAAAATCCCAGTTTGACGAACTTTTTCGCTAATTCTAAGTAATCTCCATTAATCAGGTCAACGACAGCACTGGTGATCGTTTCCTTTGTGTCTTCTTCTAGCTGATCCATCATCCCGAAGTCAATGTAAGCCATTCGACCATCGGGCATGGCAAACAAATTACCTGGATGGGGATCGGCGTGGAAGAAACCATGCTCTAGTAGCTGGCGCAATCCAGCAATAACACCAGTTTCAATGATTGTGTCAGCATCCAGTCCAGCCGTACACAAACTTTTAGTATCAGTCAGCTTACAGCCGTTAATCCATTCCAGCGTCAGAACACGGTTGCTACTATAAGACCAGTAAATATGCGGTACTTTTACAGAGGAGTCGTTGCGAAAATTATAAGCAAATTTCTCCGCATTGCGACCTTCATTGATATAGTCAATTTCCTCAAATAGTTTCGTGCCAAATTCGTCAACAATTAACGTCAGGTCGTGTCCCAAATTCAGCGGCAGCCAGGGCGACAGCCAACTCGCTGCCCAGCGCATCAAATACAGGTCGAGGGTAATAACTGGGAGTAAGTTGGGGCGCTGCACCTTGACCGCCACTTCTTCGCCACTGTACAGATAGGCGTGATAGACTTGACCGAGGCTGGCAGCCGCAATTGGATTTGGAGAAATTTCGCGATAGATTTCTTTTACCTGACGCCCCAACTCGGCTTCAATCATCGATAACGCGATCTCGTTATCGAAGGGGGGTAGCTGATCTTGTAACTTAATCAGTTCCTCTAAAAAATCCTTGCGAATTAAGTCAGGGCGTGTCGATAAGGCTTGCCCTACTTTAATAAAGGTTGGACCGAGGCGAGTCAGGATTTGCCGCAACTGGGCGGCTCGCTTCAACTTGTTCGTCTCAATCTGGTTGAGCCACTCATCCAACTTGAGACTCAAGACAAATCCCGCAAAAAACCAGATAACTGTAAAGGTACGCCAGATTGCTAACCAGGGTCGGAAGCGGTAATATCGGGCGATCGCTTTCTGGTCATAGCGCCGTCTCGGTGAGCTTGGCTGCCGCTCAGGATAATCCAATTCAAGTTGATAGTGAGTCACGCCTAATGGTTGCCTCTTGATTAACTTTAGGTTTATTTATTTTTTTATCTTTTTATTAAGTATATTCCATAAAATATCCGAATAATCGTAAATTTTTGTAAAGACAGTGCCTGAATGGTGCCGCGAATTGGTAAAAAATGGGAGATTGGGGCAACGGAATCTTAACTTGTAAATCCCACGTCTCCACCCAATCCCCACCCTGGAAATACCCTACTTGGACTTCGCCTCTAGGTTTTCCATGCGGCTTTTTAGATCCTGATTTTCTTTCTTGAGCTGGTCGAGTTCTTCCCGTAACTGCTTAACCGCCCCATCAGAACCGATATTCTCCTGAACCGTCTGAACCGCTTCCTCAGCACGACGGCGCACTCTGCCATCGGGTGTTTGCTCGGCAAGAGATTGCAGCACCCCAATTGCTTTGGCTGTTTCCATGTGTTCGAGTGCCGAAACAACCGCCACCTGGGTCAAAAAGAACGATTCACCCGATAGTTCTTCCAACCGCTCCAAAATCCACTCTGTATTATTAGGTGTCTGCCCTGTGGATATTGTTCCCAATGCCCGAATTGCACTGAGCCGCAGGGGTTGCGCAATAGTAGGATTTGTGTAGTCCATAATAACTTGCAACGCCACGGATGATGACTTCATCTGACTCAAGCCACCAATAGCACCGCTCCGCACCACTTCGTTCCAACCCGCCCGTTCTTTGAGAACAGCACTCAGCAACTGGAGGACATCTTCCTCCTTGTCTTTCAGAGTTCCCGATACCATTCCCCCAAGTGCCCTAGCCGCTGACGCTTCCACGTAGTAACTCGTATCCCCGCTTTCTATAAGCTGTTTGAGGGCTTCGTAACTTTCTACCGTTTTCAATTTACTCAACGCTTCCACTACGGAGCGCCGCACACGGGCATCATTATCTTGTAAACCCGCCACTAAAGCAACCGACGCCTGATCTAGTTTCACCTTTGCCAGTTGTCTGACCACTTCGACCCGGACGCCCCAGAACGAATCATCGGTCAGGGCGTCAGACAGAGCTTTCACAACCTCTAGCCCTCCCTTCTTTGCCAATGCCGTCGCTGCATAGATGCGGGAAACGGGATCAGGGTCGAATTTGAGCTGGGCTTTCAATTCGGGTATGGGGTATTCCAGAGAAACCGTTTTCAGGTTATTATTACCAACATCGAAGCTAATAAACTGGGGTTTTTTATCTAAGGGGAAATAGAAACTTTGTTCCCGTTGGTGGACTCTAACGGTAAAGGTGCGTAGAGATGTTGCAGGCAACGCCTCTACAGAATCATTGGCATCCTGTTGGACATAACCGAAGGCGATCAGAATTTTCAGGTCAAATAACTCGCTTTTACTGCCGTTTTCCCCTGGTTTAACCTGAGTTTGGGTAACACTCACTTTCGCCAACTGGCTATCAGCATCCCAGGAATAGGCAACCTTATAATCGGGATGACCGCCTCGAAAAACATACTGGTCAAACAGGAATAGCAGGTTGCGACCTGTTGCCTTTTCAATAGCTCGCAGCAAATCAACGGTTTCGACCGTGTTGTGAGCGTTGTCTTGCACAAAGGTATGGATAGTCCCTTTGAATAACTCATCTCCCAGTTCAGACCGAATCATGTGGTAAACACAAGCCCCTTTTTCGTAGAGGTGTCGGTCGTACAGTTCGATTGCTTCCCGGTAGATGTGGGTGACGATAGGACGGCGGTAGCGGGAACGGTCTTCAGTTAAGTAGCTGCGGGCTTCGTTGAGCAGGTAGTAAGCGGCATCATCCTTGCCATACTGCTGTTCCGTCCACAACACCTCAGAATAGGATGCCATGCCTTCCTTAATCCAAGCGTGCGACCAATGCTTAATTACTACCAAGTCGCCAAACCACTGATGGGCGAGTTCGTGGGCTACCAAGCTTTCGGTACGCTGGTTATCAATCGCTGCCCGTTCGTCGAGCAAGCACCGCTCGGTTAGTAGGGTAGTGGAGGTATTTTCCATGCCCCCAAAGATAAAGTCATCGACGCAGACTTGAGCATATTTGGGATAGGGATAAGGATAGCCAAACTTTTCGCTAAAGAACTCGATCATCTGAGGTGTCTTGCCCATACTGCGACGGGCATCCTCTTCCCGACCTTTTTCCACGTAATAGGTAACGGGTTTACCCTGCCATTCATCCCGAATTTCGGCAAAGTCTCCCACGGCTAAGGTCATCAGGTAGGTGGGATGAACCTGCTGTTGCAACCAGTGGTAACTCTTGCTATCGCCGTCTTCTGCGGTGGCAATGAGTTCGCCGTTGGAAATAGCGATTAGGGGTTTGGGGACTTTGACCCGAATTTCTGAGGTTGCCAACTGACCGGGATAATCGAAGCAAGGGAACCAGAAGCGAGAGTCTTCATCTTCCCCTTGTGTCCAGACTTGGGTGGGTTTGTTGGGGTAATGTTGGGTGGGTTTGATGAAGTAAAGACCGCGTTGGGGGTTATCTACGCTATAAGCGATCGCTATTTTGATATCTTGTCCAGCTTGAGTCGGATTTAGTAGCTGGATGTGCAATTGTTCGCCGTCATAGTCAAAGGGTTGGGGAGTTTGGTCAACCTGCACGGATGCCATTGTTAGGTTAACGGCATCCAGTACTAGATGATCGATGCCGCTGCGGACGGGTGTCAGGGTAATAGTGCAGGTGCCTTGAAAGCTTGAGCGGGGAATATCAAGCACTAAATCTAGGAAGATATGATTAACTTGTCCGGGACGGTCGGGATTGTAGTGAGGTTTGGCTCCCGGTAGCTCAAAGGACTTGTGACCGTTATTGTCTGAATCAAAATAGAACTGTGACATTAGTGAATCTGTAAACGTTAACAGAGTAAGGGCTGGCACCCAGCACGGCTATCTTGTGTCCCCAAGAATAGGGCATCATTTCTTCCAGATTAGCTTGTTGAAGAGGGCTTTCAGGGTGAACGCAGCAGGTTGTAATGCTTTGGAGAGTGAGGGCTACTGCCAGAACCCACTATGGATAATGATTATATGATTCAAGTTGACTCAATCATCAACTCTTAGGCTACTCTTTCCAGCCAATCAAATATTAAATCTAACTGCTCTAGGGTTACTAGTCCGTAGTTCCATAGAACCATGGGCAGTAGATGTGGCGTATCGACAGGATGATGACGCATAGCCAACTCGATGGAGTCAGCAGGAATGGCTAACTCATCCCGCAAAAAACCCACTAATTTTTGGAGGAAGGTAGTCATCATAATCCTTGACATCTAAGAGCCGTAAGGTTAAACAAATCTTAATCGTTGAGACAATTTATTCCAACAGCAAATTCTCTGAAATCACAGCTTATAGAAGGCTGACATCTAAGGGATTTCTCGGATTTGGCTTTACAAAATTACATCGAATAACAGAGCATTCCGGCAGCTTCACCAAATCTTCACTTAAGAACTTTCGGGAAGGTGCCGAAGGTGCCGAAGAGGAGGAATTAATGGCAGCAAAGCATATCCTTCCCTATCTCCCCAGCGTTCGACTGAGCGCTCACGCCGCAGTCTCCCCATCTCTCCTCCCGACCAAGGATGCATTTGAGTAACTCATTCAGGCATATTTGATTTTTTTTATAAAATTTCAATCAACTTTTTTGCCCAGCAAAAAATAAGTAGTCATTTGCCCTTTGCCTTTCACATCAATCACTCCCCGTTCCTGCAACTGATAGTTCTTCTTTAATCTCTCATAGGTTGCGGCTGTTACCTGAATGTGTGCGGGCAAGCCCTGTGATTCCATGCGGCTGGCGGTATTCACCGTATCTCCCCACAAATCGTAACTAAACTTTTTGATACCAATGACACCAGCAACAACCGGTCCGGTATTAATGCCAATGCGCATACTGAATGTTTCTCCGGTCTGACTCTGAAACTGGGCAATTGTTGCTTGCATATCGAGTGCCATTGCAGCTATAGCTTCGGCGTGCTTGGGCTGTGCTCTCGGTAATCCCCCAACCACCATATAAGCATCACCAATTGTCTTGATTTTCTCTAAACTGTACTGTTCGCATAATCGATCGAAAGCTGAAAAGATTTGATTGAGCAAGCCTAGCAGGGCAATTGGATGAATGGATGAAGCCAGTTGAGTAAAACCAACGATATCTGCAAACAGAACAGTTACTTCTGGAAAGTCATCGGCGATAATGCATTGTTCCTGTTTCAGGCGCTCCGCAATCGGCTCTGGCAAAATATTGAGGAGAAGTTGTTCAGATTTTTCCTGTTCTTGACGCAGTGCTGTTTCGGTTTTTTTGCGCTTGATAAACTCTCCAAACTGACTGCCCATGGCTGCTAGTACCTGAAGCAAATCCAGATCAGGTCGCTGAATATCATGGCTGTAAAATGTTATCACTCCCAAAATTTCTTCTTCGTCTCGGATGGGGAAGCCAAAGGCTCCGTGTAGCTGGGTAATGCCGGAAGCTGGTGATAGTTCCCTGCCAGACTCCTGCATGATATCGCTAACCCATTGAGGAGAATTGGTTGCCCAAATCCGACTGGGGAAGCCAACATCAGCTTTCCGAGTCATCTCTAAAAACGCTGGATCAGTAACAGAAACTCTCACCCACGTTTCAATACACCAAACTTGGGGATTGGGGAGAGGGGATTGGGAACTCGGAATTCTCCGCGTCCAATTCGTCGCTTTATCGAGTATCCAAAATTCACCTAAATCCCATTCCAAGCTTTCACCAATAGCTTGCAAAATTTTAGGAATGGCATCACTCACAGTAGCGGATTCCGATATGATACGTGTTGCCGCATATTGCATCGCTATTCGCTTTTGATTCCGCTGGCGTTCGGTAATATCTCGACCAATGTAGATAAAGTTTTTGACACCCTCTATCTCTGTCTGAATAACCGAGCAAGAAAAAGCCACGATTATTTTTTCACCCGTTTTAGTCTGACAAACAACTTCTCGATTGGTGAAAGCTTTATCACCGATGGAATTCTGCTGACTAGTCGTCGGCAACAAATCACCTTTGTTAAGAATCAGGGAAATTGGCTTTCCGACTAACTCAGTTTCACTATATCCAAATAAATCTTGAACTGAATAATTGACGGTTTTTATCTGTCCTGAAGATGTAGTGACCAACAAAGCATCAGCCATTGAAGAAATAATTTTATCAATGTAGGCTTTAGACGCTTCCAAGTTAATCAAAAGAAGATTGCTTTCATTCGTTGCCTGAACTAAACTTTGCTCTAAAACCATTTGCTCAGTGACATCTTCTAATAAGATAATCAACTGGTTTGCTAAGGTTTGAGTACGGTCATAAAATGCTAAATTATTTTTGATAATGTAAAAATCGACATAGAGCGGCTTATTCGGCTCTGAACCCCGTCCAACTCCCTTCAATTCAAAACTTACTTCCCGCTCTTCAAGAATGTCGATGAGTATAGTTTCAAGACCTATCAATTCTGGTAAACTGACGCGGACATCCTTACCTTGAACAAGTTCATCAGGGCAATCGACAAATCGCTGCACTCCCAAGGATTTCTCTAGAATCTTGAACTCCCGATTCACGATCAGATATTCCCGACGGCGTGGAGCTAACAGAGATAGAAGTTTACTTAAAAGAGTACTCATGGGAGAGCATTGGTATGTATTTGGTTTATAGTTCGGGGTTCAGGGCGGAGTCTCACGCTTAGGGCTAGTCAAGCTTGTTGATTCAATCATTTTACAGGCAAGTTTATAAAACAGTTTATCAACATTCGTTCCGGTTTTAGCGGATGTGGGATAAGTGGCAATGATTCTCCTTTGTTCGTCAAGTGAAAGACGCTTAAAGATGTCTCTTAGTTGTTCTTCAGTCAGCAGATCAGCTTTGTTGAAAGCCACGCTAGCAAAACCTTGAGGATTCACCGATAAAAAAGACTGAACGTGATCGAGAATATGATCGACTGTTACCTGACGGCTGACATCAGCAACAATCACAGCACTACTAGCACCTCGCAAGTAGGTTGGGGTAACTGCCTTAAACTTAGTATTGCCTTCTAAGTCCCAAATCAGCATCTGTATACTGACGGCATTTTCCTTAGCCAAAGATTGAACTTGTACCGTTTTTTTTGATATTTTAACTCCAACTGTTGAAAGATAATTATCGCTAAACTGACGTTCAACAAATCGGCGAATTAGGCTGGTTTTACCAACACTGAAATCACCCAACATACATACTTTTTTTGATAGTATTTGTGTCATTTTAATTGCTACCCTGACTTCAAATAGGGTCGAATTGCGGTAAACACTGAGATAGAATAGCTCCTATCCTCTTCGTCTTCTGAGAGTGCATATCTCAGAGATTAACCACATTCTGCTGTTCAGTTGTTCAGACTAGTCCCCTATTCAAAAATTGCCCCACTCCGGATCAGTTGAACCTTCATTTTCTCAGAAAGCCCCGTATTTGATCCGAGTAGCAACTTTTCCACCTTGGCATCTTTTAGTTCAGTACATCTGAGGTCGGCACCCCTCAAGTTAGCATGGCTAAGGTTTGTACTGTGGCAGTCTGCTGCATCTAGACAAGCTCCCTTCAGATTAGCACCGCTGAAATCAGCACCCTTTAGGGAACTACTACTCAGGTTGGCACCGATCAAGTTAGCACCAATTGAGTAAGCTTGTTTTAGGTAAGCGTTCTTAAGGTTCGCACGGTTAAGATTAGCACCAATTAGGTAGACATGGCTAAGATTAGCACTGATCAAGTGAGCACTTCGGAGATCGGCACCGCTGAAGTTTGCCGCGATTGCATAGCTACCGCTGAGATTAGCACCAATTAAACGGGCATTCCGGAAATCGGCACCACTAATATCTGCATTGATTAGATCAGCACCATTGAGATTCGCTCGTAGCAGGTAGACTCCGCTGAGATTAGCACCACTGAGATTGGCACCACTGAGATTAGCACCACTGAGATTAGCACCACTGAGGTTGGCACCAATCAAGTCAGCACGGCTGAGATTAGTTTTTCTCAACTGAGTGCCGATTAGGTTGGCATGACTGAGGTTAGCAAGGCTCAAGTCGGCTTTGTTTAACTTGGCAAGGCTGAGGTTGGCATCGCTGAGGTCAGCCAGACTCAGCAAGGCACTATTCAGTTTAGCGCTATTGAGATTGGCACCACTCAGGTCAGCTTCATTGAGATTGGCACCATTCAAGTTAGCATCGCTTAAGTTATTGCCACTGAGGTCTTCGCCACTCAGATCGACCCCAACAAAATCTTCAGCCAGACTTAAACCAGCCAGGTGTGCCAGTTTAGGAAAGTTCTCCGTTTTTGAGTTGATAATTTGCCGGATTAGGTCTTGAACGTTCAGGCTTAATTGTTTATTCAATTTCAGTCACAAATACAATTGCTTTTTTTATTGCTAACTTAGCCTTAGTAATTTTGGCAATAGCGATAAAAGGGTAAGTTAAATGTAATTTGTGCTTAAACGTGATTGGCTTCACTAGGGTTGGCGCTTATTTTTCCTTCAAACGTTGCCCCTCGTTGGATCAGCTTGAGCTTTCTTGCCGGAGACAGTCCTGGATTCTTTCTAAATAGCGTCTTCTCTGCTTTTACGCGGTTTAGATTAGCACCGCTGAGATTGGCTGCGCTGAAGTCGGCTCCCGTTAGGTTTGCACCCCTGAGGTTTGCATCTCTCAAGTTGGCTCCCATTAGGTTTGCACGTTTGAGATTGGCATCTGTCAGATCAGCACGGTTGAGATCAGCACGGCTGAGGTTTGCATCTTTCAAGTTAGCACGGTTTAAAATAGCGCGACTCAGGTTGGCTTCTCGCAAGTTAGCATCCCTGAGATTAGCCTCTTTGAGGTTGGTTTCTCGCAAGTTGGCACCAATCACAGTCCCATCCCGTAAAGATACCTCTCGCAGGTTAGCACCGCTCAGATTAGCGGCATTTAAGTTAGCATCTCTGAGATTGGCATCTTTCAGGTTGGCACCGATTAGGTCAGCACCAGTCAAGTTAGCGGCGATGGGGTCTGCTCCAGTCAGATTGGCATCAATCAGGCTCGCTCCTCTCAAATCCGCCGCGATTAAGTTAGCTTCGCTGAGATCGGCACCATTTAAGTTAGCTCCACTTAAGTTAGCTCCACTGAGATCGGCATGGCTTAAGTTGACGCTGCTGAGGTCGGCATTACTGAGGTCGGCACCACTGAGATCAGCACGGTTTAGGTTGGCGCAGCTTAAATTAGTATTGCTCAGATCGGCACGAATCAGGTCAGCACGGCTGAGGTTAGCGCTGATGAGATTGGCTTCGCTCAAGCTTGCCAGACTCAAGTCGGCGGCATAGAGGTTAGCACCACTCAAGTTAGCTTCATTGAGATTGGCAAGACTCAGGCTAGCACCACTCAAGTTAGCTTCATAAAGATTGGCACTACTCAGGTCAGCTTCGTTCAAGTTAGCACCGCTGAAGTTGGCATTTCTGAGATTTTCCCCGCTGAGGTCTTCGCCGCTCAAATCAATCCCAACAAAATCTTTAGCTAGACTCAGATTAGCCATCTGTGCTAACCGGGAAAAAGTTTCAGTTTTTGCCTTGATAATGCTCTGAATTAAGGCTTTAATTTCTTGCTCGCGTTCTTCTTCAATCATAAGTCATATTGCAGACTTTGCCGACTTAAATAGGGCGTTAATTTTTGCTGAAATAAGTGACGAACAATCGCCCGCTCGATTACGGCATTTCTTTTTTTAGTGAGTGTTTTTTGCCAAAAAAAATCGGTTTGCGTCAGGGATACATCGTGGGGTGATATTTCAAAGCTTGCCGTTATACAGCAGGGTTTAGCTATCACATTAATAGTGGCAAGTTTAACGTTTTTAATACAACCGTTGAGAACCTCTTTTCCTGGATCTATGGCAAACGCCCAAGTCCTGTTGTCTGCCACACCTTTAGTGGCTATTTTGCAAGTCGTGAATGAAACGCGATCGCTCGAGTCTGCTATTGGTAAATTGGCTAAAGTTCCGGTTTGTCCTTGCTCTGAAGAGGTTTCATTCTGAAGACGGATTTGTTCTTGATAAGTTTCGCTTTTCTGAATCGCTAGTTTAACGGAGCCAGTTAAAGGGCGTGACTCTGGAGAAATAATACCATTTTCTAGGGTTAACCTCAGTCGTCCACCTCTCAACCCAAACTTAATTTGACCCCCAACCCCTGCTTCCCATTGTTCATTAAAGTTTAGGGTTAAATGCAGCTCAATTTGCGAACTCACCTCTGGCACGGTACTTGATTGGGATCGTACTGGAACCCCCTGCAATTTCATGTAAACGCAGTTCGGATAGCGATTTTCTGGTGTGGGTTGAGGGACTAGGGGGAGAGGTGGTTGCATACCAAGTTGGACTGATGGGTTTGGGTTGAGAAAATTACCCCGAATGAGTAGTGGGTATGATTGTCAACTACTTCCATAATGACGAAGGAAAAGGGTAAAGGTCGATTTGACGAACTTTTTCCCCTTTCCTTTTTTCTTCCTGCACCACCTACATTTCCTGCCTATTGTCAAGTTAAATACTCCCATAAACAGGAATAGCTGCTCCCCGCATATCCCGAGCTGCCTCAGATGCCAAAAAACAAATAACCTGCCCTAGGGATGTCGGCTTCACCCATTGGTCGGTATTTTCTGTACCCATCGCCTGTCGGTTAGCAGGGGTATCGATTATGCTAGGAAGTACCACATTCGCCGTGATATTTGTTCCTTTCGTTTCATCTGCGATCGCTTGAGTCAGCGCCACCACCCCAGCTTTTGAAGCACAGTAAGAGGCTAACTGTCCTCCGGGTTGCACAGCACCCCGCGATCCGACCGTGACAATACGCCCATAGTCTTGTTGTAACATTTTCGACAGGCTGTGCTTGCAGGTTAAAAAGGTGGTATTCAGGTTGAGGTTAATGTCTTTTTTCCAAGCGTCATAACTGTACTCCTGGGTTTTTCCCATGGAGAACCCCCCCACCAAATGGATTAGCACATCGACTCGTTCCATGTCCCTAACAATCTTGGCAACCGAGGCTTCCTCGGTGAGGTTAGCTTCGACAAAACGAACTCGGGCAAAGTCGGCAGGTGGTAAAACTCCTTTGAGACGTTCTACTTCTTGGGGCTTGATATAGGGAATCGTCACCTGTTTTGCACCTTGAGCTAGCACTGTTGGCGTTACGCCCAACCCCAAGCCGCCAGTGCCACCCGTTAGTAAAACTTGCTGTCCTTTCATGGATGGTGAATCTTGAAAACTCCACTCCTCAACATACCCCGATACAAGGACTGGGAAAAGACTGCAAAAATGCCAGGGCTGAAATATTCCAAAAGTGGGAGGCAAGATCTATGAGAAACAAGGCAGGATGAGAAGTAACGAAGTCTCAAGTCTGTCCTGTGCTGGGTTTATTCAGATGACTGGGTTGAACCAAGTCTGACATTGACACCTCATGTTGCCTGTCCTACTCTCAGGGATGGATTAGGGCTGAGGTGCTGCCTGAGATGAAGGCACGGGCATGGGATTGATGCTCAAAAGAAGAGTTGGGGGCGTTTTCTTCCCTACTCCCTGGTCTTTGAGATAACGTCTCTATCAAGAATAAACTTAAACAATTACCCTATCAATAGTCTGACGTATAATCTCTCGTTGTTCAGCATCATATTGCCAGCGTTCTAGAAAGGTTTTGTAACTGCCTTCTCCCGTCACCGCACTTTCCCGTAACTTCAGCGCTAGTTCTCGTACTTGAGGCAGTTCAACTCGTTCGATAAGATTAGCCGTTCGCATCCGCACTCGGTCAGATCCTTGCGCCATTTCTTCGTTATTATTGCGACGGTGGGTTATTGCCATGGCAGCAGACATCGCCAAGTTTTTTACCAGCAGTTCGGAGACGGTATCGGGTGATGATTGGAGTGCTTGGATGATTTCGGGTGAAGGATTATCGGCTAGGGTTCCCTCAGGGGTGAGGTAGGTGACAAAGAAACCTCTAGCACCGTTTTGAGTTTTCACCAGTTGTGCGATCGCATCGGCGGCTTCTGTCTGGGATAATTCACCCGTATCCATTTTAGTCATCAGGGACTCGGTAAGAGCGATCGCATCTTCAAAGGTTACGTTTTCTGGAATTTGCACGGGAGTTCTGAGAGGTTGTTTGGGCTGTTGGCTGATCTACTTGTGATGATAATCAATTGCAACAATAATACTTGGGGTCTGGAGAAAGAAAAAAGGTGATGCAGTCATGGAAGCAACGAGTCAGGGAACTTAAGCAAGAAATCCATGCTCTCTACCTGGCTTGTCAAGATTCTAGAGTACCGTGGTATGCCAAAGCTATAGCTGCTTGTGTTATTGCCTATTTTTTTAGCCCGATTGACTTAATTCCCGATGCAATTCCGATTATCGGTTATCTGGATGATTTGGTACTGGTGCCTTTGGGAATCCTTTTGGTGCTGCGGTTGATTCCACCACAGGTTCTAACAGAGTGCCGCGAAAAGGCGAAAGAGGCGATGACTCAGCCCAAGCTTGTAAGCTGGATAGCCGCTGTTATCATTGTAACGATATGGCTACTGTTGGGGATTTTTGGCGTTATTGCGATCGCACATATCCTCAAGCGTTGATAGAATTTGTGCAGGTAGGCTGTACCTGCACGTTGAGGGGCTTGAAACTTTTTACTATCTAGTATTTAACATTCGCAGTAGGGATGCGATCGCGCTTTTGGCAAGATGGGTAGATTCGCTTTCAGGAGAAGCGGGTTTCTCAGACGGGTCTAACTTTTGGTGTAGCATCACTGGACGTAAAACCCAGAGTAAGATGGCAATACTCAGGATAATGGCAGTTGGGTTGGCTTGGCTGGTGTAAGTTGATGAGAATCTAAGTCAACAAATGTTTTGGGAACTATAGGCAAGCGATTGCATTTTATCAACAAAGTTTGGATATCGCACGAGTACTCGGTGATCCTTCCGGAGAAGGAGCGGCGCTGAACAATCTGGGAAATGCCCACTATTCATTAGGAGATTACGACAAAGCGATTAATTACTATCAGCAAGATTTGGCTATATCAGAGGAACTCGAAGATGAGCTAGCGAAAGGAGAAACACTCGCCCAAAAAACTCAGATTAAAAACTCATGAAAGATCTGTGGGTTGAGGTTGCATTGCTAATTTGATATCAAAGCGCGATCGCTATCCACTGAAACTCACCCAGCTTACTCTGATAGCCGTAGGCTGTTAGAGTGTAAGTATGCCGAACCATGTTTAACATAGAAAGCGAGGTGAGAAGGTATGGAGAAAATTGAACTTGAACTAGACGAGGCGATGATGACTCGTGTCCGTTGGTTAGCTAAAGCGCATAACTGTACTATCCCACAGTTAATTATTAAAGCGATCGAATATCTGTCAGTAGCAGAGGTAGAAAAGTATCCCTTGCTAGGTGGCTGGGAAGATGAACCCGAAGTAGTTGATGAGATAATGGCAGAAATTATGAACGATCGCGCAGCACACCCATTGAATCAAAAACTTGGACAAAGCATTACTTGACACAGACATTCTTTCCGAAAGTCGCAAGCAAATCAATCAGCGTGTTGTAGTCAGGGCTAGTGCCTATCTATCCACGTTTGGTAGATATACCATTTCCGTAATTACAGTCACAGAAATAGTCAAAGGCTGGCGTAAGCGAAACAGAGAAGATCGAGTTCAGGAGTTTCTTGCTGACATTGTTAGCGCAGAAGTGCTAATGGTTGACTCGAAAATCGCCGAACTTGCTGGACGTATTTGGGCAGATTTAGAACGCACGGGACAACCTATTGGTTTAGCTGATGTAATTATTGCTGCCACTGCTCTACAGCACAATCTCACCTTAGTAACGGGTAATTTATCCCACTATCAGCGTATTCAGGATTTGGGCTACACCCTAAAACTCGATAACTGGCGAATATAACCCAAGCTACACTGCGTATTAACGCCGCCAGGATGCCCACCAGAACCCATGCACCGACGCAAGAAACCTAAATCCCTAAGATTTCTGCCCCACAGTCTCCGTCAATCCTTTTCTGTATTCCGCTATAGCGGACGCGCCTTGGGGTTGGTTTGGACAACTAGCCACAAACTCACGATCGCACTGGCAATTCTAACGGTAATCGCTGGGTTATTACCCGCCGCGATCGCTTATATCGGTAAATTAATTGTCGATAGCGTTGTGCTAGCGGCAAATTCAGAACTGACAAGCCATCGGATGACTGCTTTCGGTTATGTGGGACTTGAAGCGATCGCAGTCATGTTACTTGCTGCTAGCCAACGGGGACAAACGGTTTGCCAGTCCCTATTACGGGTATTGTTAGGACAACGGGTAAATGTCCTGATTCTCGAAAAAGCCTTAACCTTAGACCTACCTCACTTTGAAGACTCCGAGTTGTATGATAAAATGACTCAAGCGCGGCGAGAAGCATCGAGTCGTCCCCTATCTCTCGTAACGCGCACGTTTGGGTTAGTTCGGGATGGTTTGTCCCTAGTCACGTATGGGGGACTGCTGCTAAACTTTTCAACTTGGGCGGTAGCAGTACTGGTTATTGCGGCAATTCCTCCCTTCATCGCCGAAACCCGCTTTGCTGGGGAAGCGTTTCGCTTGTTCAAATGGCGTTCCCCAGAAACCCGACAGCAGCATTATTTAGAAACTCTAATTGCTAGAGAAGACTACGCCAAGGAGGTTCAACTCTATCAACTTGGCTCTACCATGCTGCAACGCTATCATGATACCTTCAATCGACTCTACCAAGAAGACCGCGACCTGACTATTCGCCGAGGATTTTGGGGTTATTTGTTAGGGTTGTTGAGTACCCTTACCTTCTATGCCGCTTACCTTTGGATTGTAGTAGAAACCATTGTTGGTCGTATTTCCTTAGGGGATATGACAATGTACTTAATAATATTTCGGCAGGGACAGTCTACTTTTGCCTCGGTTCTGACTTCCGTTGGTGGGATGTATGAAGATAACCTGTATCTGTCCAACCTCTATGAGTTTCTCGAACAGGATGTTTCTCTACCTCAAGGTAAAGCAACCAGGGGTATAATTCCAGGGGATGGGATTCGCTTCGATAACGTATTTTTCACCTATCCAGGCAGTCTAAAACCTGCACTCAACGGTGTATCGTTGCACCTGCAACCGGGAGAAAAATTAGCGATCGTGGGGGAAAATGGTTCGGGAAAAACCACCCTAATTAAGCTGTTAACGCGCTTGTATGTGCCAGATTCTGGACGCATCCTTTTAGATGGGCTGGAGTTGCGGGAGTGGGATATCGAGATATTGCGGCAGCGAATCGGAGTTATTTTCCAAGATTTTGTCCGCTATCAGTTTACGGTGGGTGAAAATGTTGGGGTGGGAGATGTAAATCACCTCAATGATCAACCAAGCTGGAAAAGTGCCGCCGAGAAAGGAATGGCACTACCGTTTATTGAATCGATGCCAGAGGGATTTAGCACTCAGTTAGGACGCTGGTTTAGAGGGGGACAAGAACTTTCTGGAGGGCAGTGGCAGAAAATTGCTCTTTCCCGTGCGTTTATGCGGACGGGTGCAGATATTTTAGTGTTGGATGAACCCACAGCCGCAATGGATGCAGAAGCAGAGGTGCAGGTATTTAACCACTTTCGCACCATTACCCAAAGTCAGATGGTGATTTTAATTTCTCACCGCTTTTCTACGGTGCGAATGGCAGATAAAATAGTGGTGATGGCAGGGGGAGAAATCACCGAACAGGGAACCCATGAGGAATTATTGCAGCTTGAGGGACGCTATGCGCGGCTTTTTTCGCTTCAAGCAGCAGGATATCAGTAGGTGGGCTTGTGTAGATTTTGTAGGGTGGGTTACGGTTGCCGCCTAACCCACCCAAGTCTCTTACTTACTGGTGATATCTTCAACCAATTCTTTAGTCTTTTCTACTAGTCCTTGCTTCGGTTGAGATTCTTTGTACTCCTTATACTCCTCTTCATAAAGTTTTTCCGTACCTTTCAGGGGGTCTTTATTCAGAGTTTCCGTGGCTTCTTTATACGCTTCTTGTTGCCCTTGTTCTGAGAGTCCTAGCTCAGTTTTATTACCTTGTGGTGGAGTTGTTAGGGGGTTGTCTGGTGCGGCTAAAGTGGGTTGACTGGTAAAAATAAATAAACCTGACAGGCTCAGTAGACTGATTAAACTCAACACCCAAATTGTTTGGCTAAAAAATTGTTGAATTGCTTTCAAGAACCGTTGCATTTCAATTTCCTTCTTGTTTTGTGTTAAATTGGGTAATGGGCTGATTTACACCAACTTGGTGCGATCGCCATCCATTCAGATCCAATGAATGAAATACTACGGGTTTACCTGTTACCACGACTTCTGCCGCGAGATAGAGAGCTATAGATTAAGAAGACTGGATTTGCTTAAAATTCTCCAGAATTTCTTTGGGAATCCCCTTTGGGCGCATTGTCTGACTATCTACCCAAACCCAAAGAACTTCAGCCGTTACTAACAAATCCTCTTCCCCCAAGCACCGGATTTCGTAAAATCGGATAGCGCGGGTTCCTTTCATCTGTTGCAGCCACGTGGTAATGGCTAGGGTGTCACCCGCAACCGCCGGACGTAGGTAGTCGATGGCGATGCGACGCATTACAAATACGCCACCTAGTTTCCGGCATTGTTCGAGGGAAAAGCCAAGTTGCTCGGAGTGTTCAATGGCTGCTTGTTCTAAGTAATTTTGGTAGACGGCATTGTTGACGTGTCCCAACGCATCCATCTCGTAATGCCGTACCCGTAGCTGGGTAGTGTAAGTCTGCATAGGCTTGCTTCTGTTGGTGGATGTCACTCTTTAAGGGTAATGAGGACACACGGCTTAAAATAAAGAGATAAGCTCCCTAAAGACGTACTGCCAAAGTTAATCGTTAATATAGCTATATCCCAGCAATTGGGGTTAGACACTAAATGGTTTAAAGTTTACCCTATTTACAAATTTCCTGGAGTGGCTCCTATCGCCAAGGTTGCTGGGTTTACAGGGCATCTTCAGATAAAATTTACTGCATCTAGTTTTGTTTTACTTCAGCACTAATGAGCATGAAGTAGGAGCCGATTTTACCCCACTCGGTTGAGAGTGTTTATGTTGGAGCTATTGAAAAACCTGCTGCTTTCAGATCTGTCTATCCCTCAAGGATACTGCTACCTCTGCTCGTTTCCACAACTGGGACTGCACATTATTTCAGATTCCCTAATTACCCTAGCTTATTTTTCCGCAGGAACAATCCTGGCATATTTGCTCTATAAACAAACCTATAATCACCCATGGCTGCTAACTCTGGGTGCAGTATTGCTGATGGCTAACGGTACAACTCACCTGTTAGAGGTTTGGACTCTCTGGCATCCAGCATACTGGCTATCGGGCACTGTAAAAGCGATCGCAGCTCTTCTATCCGTCTGGGGTGCCATCAAACTCATACCCTTATTGCTCAATACTTCCCGTGGGAGTGAACCTGAAACTGTAGCCGTGCAGACTGCCCAACTCCCAGAAATCAACAAGCAACTCCAGCTCAAAATTACCGAAGCGCTGCAATTTGAAGCCCAACTCTACCAAAACACTGCCCAATTTGCCGCCATTTTCAATGCTATTCCCGATGCTGTCATTTTTGCAGATACAGACTGCCAGATGGTCAGCCTTAACCCAGCCTTTACCCAGCTATTTGGTTACAGCATAGAGGAAATGCTGGGACAATCGACACAAGCCCTATACGCCAATCTAGAAGATTACCCTGAACAGGGTAGACAGCGATTTCACCCCAACCCTCAAGAGCAAACCAAGCCCTATGAAATGAAATACCGCCGCAAGACAGGGGAAATCTTCATTAGCGAAACAATTAGCACTATCGTCAAAGATGCAGACGGAAAAACCCTAGGATTTGTCGCAATCGTGCGCGATATCAGCGATGTCTACGACGAGCTTCACTTACGCAAACAAGCAGAATTCGCCCTGCAAGCGAGCGAGGAACGTTTGAGCATCCTCATTGATGGCGTCAAAGATTATGCCATTTACTTGCTTAATCCCGACGGCACAATTGCAAGCTGGAATTCAGGAGCCGAGCGGATCAAGGGCTATCCAGCCGATGAAGTGATTGGTGAATACTATCAGTGTTTTTTCACTCCTGACGATATCAAACAGGGCAAACCTGAGCAAGGATTGCAGGTAGCTGCGACAACGGGACGGTTTGAGGATGAAGGCTGGCGGGTGCGTCGGGATGGGACGTACTTCTGGTGCAGCACCATTATGACAGCCCTCAGCGATGAAACTGGACAATTGCGAGGTTTTGCGAAAATCACGCGAGATATTACCGAACAAAAACAGACAGAAACGCGCCTGCAACTTTTGGAACGCGCGATCGCTGCTAGTAGCAATGGTATTATCATTAGCGACCCTACCCAGCCCCACAATCCGATTATTTTCATCAATCCGGGGTTTGAGCGCATCACCGGTTACTCAGCAGAGGAAGTCATCGGAAAAAACTGTCGCTTCTTACAAGGGCAGGAAACTCAACAATCAGCACTCGATGAAGTGCGCTGTGCCCTAGGCGAAAAGCGGGATTGTTTCGTCACCCTGCGCAACTATCGCAAAGACGGCACACTGTTTTGGAACGAACTCTCGATTTCTCCCCTGCGAGATGCAACGGGGAAATTAACCCATTATGTTGGCATTCAAACCGATATTACCGAACGCAAGCAAGCCGAGGAAGAACGCGATCGCTTTTTTACCCTTTCCCTGGATATGCTCTGCATCGCCGGCTTTGATGGCTACTTCAAGCGCCTAAATCCCGCTTGGGAAAAAACCCTAGGATTTACCACCGACGAACTCTTAGCTCAACCGTACATCGAATTCGTTCATCCCGAAGATCGCGCTGTTACAATTTCTGAATCCCAAAAGCTGATCACAGGCACCGATACCGTCGCCTTTGAGAATCGTTACCGCACAAAAGATGGCTCTTACCGATGGATTCTGTGGAATGCTACTCCCTTAGCAGAACAGGGCTTACTGTACTGTGTTGCCCACGATGTAACCAAACGCAAGCGAACAGAGGCGGCACTACGCGAGAGTGAAGAACGCTTCCGCGCCATGGCGAATAGTGCGCCGGTGCTACTCTGGGTATCCAATAAAGAAAGACTCTGCACGTTTTTCAACCGCTTTTGGTTGGAGTTTACTGGACGTACCCTGGAACAGGAATGGGGTAATGGTTGGATAGAAGGGGTACATCCTGAGGATTTGCAATACTGTCTGGATACCTATAATTCCGCCTTCAGTGCTCGTCAAAGCTTCCGAATGGAGTACCGCCTACGAGGTGCTGATGGTGAGTATCGGTGGATATTAGATACAGGTATCCCCCACTTTGCCCCAGATAGCAGTTTTGCCGGTTATATCGGTTCCTGCCTAGATATCACCGACTTCAAAGAAAGCCAAAAAGCCCTGCAATATTCCCAATTTCTGTTAGCAGGTGTATTGAATAGCTCTCTAGATGGAGTAATGGCGTTTCAGTCAGTGAGAGACACTTCAAGCAGCATTGTCGATTTTAAGTGGCTTTTGGTGAATCCAGCCGCCGAAAAAATGGTGGGACGAAGGGCTGAAAACTTAATTGGCAAGCAGTTATTGCAAGAGATGCCCGGAAATCGTGAAAAACTGTTTCATCAGTATGTTGAGGTTGTTGAAACTGGGAAACCGATGGAGTGGGAATTTTATTACGAACACGAACGAGTCAAAGCTTGGTTTCATAATGCTGCTGTCAAGTTGGATGACGGCTTTGCCGTGACATTCCGCAACATCACCGAGAACAAACGAGTCGAGAAAGAACACCGCCGAGGGGAAGCGGCAATCCGAGCGTTATATAAGGTGGCATCCGCCCCACAACTCACCTTTAAGCAGCGCTTGCAAGGACTCTTGGCAATGGGTAGGCGAAATTTTGGACTTGACATCGGCATTCTTTCATGCATAGATGGAAATCGCTATGAAGTGATTGCTGCTCAAGTACCGCCGCGATTTCCTTTGCCAATTCGTGACGGAGAGGTGTTTGAGTTAGAGCAGACTCTTTGTGCTGAAACGATTCGAGCCAAAGAACCCATTAGTTTTGAGTCAGAGAAAGACTCCCAGGGGAAACGCCATCCTGCCTACGCTGGGTCAAACCTAGAATCCTACCGGGGTATGCGAGTTATAGTCGGGGGAGTGCCTTATGGAACTCTTAGCTTTTTGAGTCTCAAGCCCTGCTCCTCTTCCTTTAAAGCCAGCGATCGCCAACTGTTAAAGCTCATGGCTCAATGGGTAGGGCACGAGATAGAACGTACCGCTGCCAAAACAGCACTAGAGCGGCAATTGCAACGGGCGGTACTGCTGAAACAAATTACTCAAGAGATTCGCCAAAGCCTAGATAGTGGGCAAATCTTCCAAATAGCAGCCACTCAGATCGGTCAAACCTTTGGGGTGAATCGCTGTCTCATTCACAGCTATATTGACCAACCCACTCCCCAAATTCCCTTAGTAGCCGAGTATTTAGAACCCGGTTACAACTCAATCATGGGCTTAGAAATTCCGATTATCGGCAATCCCCACGCCCAGCAAACCCTTGCTCAAGACACAGTGATTGTTTCTGCAGATGTCTATAATGAGCCCCTCTTAAAGATCGCTGCACCCATGTGCCGTCAAACTGGGTTGAAGTCGATGATGGCTGTGCGCACCTCCTACCAAGGCGATACCAACGGCATGATCGGCGTTCATCAATGCGATCGCTTTCGCCAGTGGACAGAGGATGAAATCGAACTCCTCGAAGCCGTAGCCGCTCAAGTGGGCATTGCCCTTGCCCAAGCGAATCTACTCGCTCAAGAGAAACAGCGGCGTGAAGAACTGACAGGAAAAAATTTAGCACTTTACAAAGCCAAACGGGAAGCCGAAGTCGCAAATCGGGCAAAAAGCGAGTTTCTGGCAATGATGAGCCACGAAATCCGCACCCCCATGAATGCCGTGATTGGCATGACTGGACTGCTGTTGGATACAGAACTGACTCCCCAACAACGGGACTTTGCCACCACCATCAGCAACAGTGGTGAAGCCTTGCTAACGATCATCAACGATATCCTCGACTTTTCTAAAATCGAGTCCGGCAGGTTGGAGTTAGAGGAGCAACCCTTCAACCTACGCAGTTGTATAGAAGAAGCCTTGGATTTACTAGCGTCCCAAGCCGCAGTCAAAGGTCTGGAGCTAGCTTACCTGATTGAACCCCAAACTCCTACAGCAATTGTGGGGGATATTACCCGCCTGCGGCAAATTTTAGTGAATCTGCTCAGTAATGCGGTGAAGTTTACGGCAGCAGGGGAAGTCGTTGTCTCAGTAACGGTGGAAACGGCAACCTCTGATGGTGATATTCGTCTTTTGTTTGCCGTTCGTGATACCGGCATTGGCATTCCTTCAGAACGGATGAACCGCCTCTTTAAGCCCTTCAGTCAAGTTGATACTTCCATGACTCGCAATTACGGCGGAACAGGACTGGGCTTGGTTATCAGTAAGCGCTTGAGTGAAATGATGGGGGGGCGAATGTGGGTTGAGAGCCAGGTGGGAGTTGGTTCTACTTTCTATTTCACAGTCGTTGCCAAGCCTGCTCCTAATTCAGCGATCGCAGATTTGCCCATCCCCCAAGCCGAATTAACAGGAAAACGTCTTTTAGTCGTTGACGACAACGGCACGAATCGCCAAATTCTGACGCTGCAAGCTCAGTCTTGGGGAATGGAGGTGCGAGCAGCAGAATCGGGCGTGCAGGCGTTGGAGTGGTTGATGAATGGAGAGGGCTTTGATATTGCAGTTCTGGATATGCAAATGCCCCAGATGGATGGTTTGAATCTGGCGCTGCACCTTCGCTCTTTACCAGATTGTGCAGAACTACCCCTCGTCATGTTGAGTTCTGTCAATCGGCAGATTGTGGAGCAATCCACACAGAACCCTGACTTCGCCGCCATACTCACGAAGCCGATCAAGCAGTCCCAGCTTTATAATGTGTTTATCGGCATTTTTTGCCGGCAGCGAATCTCTATTCGCCCCACTGGTGCATCCTTAGGGCAATTAACATCAGAGTTAGCCCAACAGTTGCCTCTACGGATTCTACTGGTGGAGGATGTGGCGGTTAACCAGAAAGTGGCACGCCAAATGCTACAGCGGTTAGGCTACCGGGCTGATGTGGCAAACAACGGGCAAGAAGCATTGGAGTCCCTGCGCCGCCAGTCCTATGATGTGGTTTTTATGGATGTGCAGATGCCGGAAATGGACGGACTTGATGCCACCCGACACATCCGCCAGGAGTGGTCATCTCCCTCTCAGCCTTGGATTATTGCCATGACTGCTCATGCTATGCAGGGTGATAAAGAACAGTGCTTGCAAGCTGGAATGAACGACTACATCAGCAAACCTATTCGACCGGATGCCATTGTGCAAGCGTTGAAGAACTATTACCCAACACACAGCGAAACCCTCGTATTAGGGGTTGATATGAACGAGGAATCCTTTGAACCTACAGCCGCATCGGATTTAATCTTGGCACCTACACTTGATAACGAGGTACTAGAAAGTTTCAGAGAAATTGCTGGAGATGATTTTGAGGAGTTGTTAGCGGAGGTGATTGACAGCTATTTAGAAGATTCACCGCCACGGTTGAATGCCATTCGCAACGCTGTCACCCAAAATGATGCGGCTGACTTGCAGCAATCAGCACACGCTCTGAAATCATCCAGTCTGACTGTTGGCGCAACCTTGTTGGCTCAATTGTGTGCCGACTTAGAAGCACTCGGTTACGCAGGCACTATCGGCGACGCATCAACACAGCTTTCACCCCTTGATGCTGAGTATGAGCGTGTCAAGGCGGCTTTGCAACAAAAGCATCCCAGGAGAGAGCAATGAGTGAGCCTGACGTTGACAGCAAAATCCCTCAGGTTCTAATTGTTGATGATGAAAAAACCCTGCGATTGATTCTGCATCGGGCGATGGAGCAGGATGGGTATCAGGTGATGGAGGTCAGTGATGGAGACCAGTGTCTAGCCGTTTGTCAGCAGCAACTCCCAGATATTATTTTACTGGATGCCATGATGCCTGGGACAGATGGTTTTACCTGCTGTGCTCAGTTAAAAGCGACCTTTGGAGAGGATTGCCCACCGATCTTAATGATTACAGGACTCAATAACCAGGAATCAGTAGATCGGGCGTTCGAGTCAGGCGCGACTGATTACATCACCAAACCCATTCACTGGGCAGTACTGCGGCAGCGCGTGCGCCGTCTCCTCGAAACCCATTGGGCAATGGTGGAGTTACGACGCAAAATCGAGAAAGAGCGCTTACTCATGACTGAGTTAGAAGCGGCTAATCGGGAGTTACAGCGCCTCGCTTGTCTGGATGGCTTGACTCAAATTGCTAACCGCCGTGCTTTTGACGAAGCTTTGCAGCAGGAGTGGCGGCGACTGGCACGGGAGCGAGCACCGCTGTCCTTGATTTTGTGCGATATCGATTTTTTCAAAGCTTACAATGATACTTACGGGCATCAAGCTGGGGATGAATGTCTCAAACAGGTGGCTAACAGCCTACGTCAAGCGGTCAAGCGTCCCGCCGATTTGGTTGCACGGTATGGGGGGGAGGAGTTTGCAATTGTTTTACCCAATACTCAGCTCAAGGGAGCTGTTAAGGTAGCAGAGATTGTGAGGTCTGAGTTGAATGCCAAAGCAATTGCCCATAGTGGTTCTCAGATCAGCGACTGTGTCACCCTCAGCTTTGGTGTTGCTGGAGTTATTCCCTGTCCTGGAACCTCTCCTGAACAATTGATTGCTGAAGCAGACCAAGCGCTTTATCAGGCAAAGGTAGAAGGACGCGATCGCGTTGTCTGTAATTTGGTAAGTTGTTGAATGTCAAGTCATTGACAGCTCATGTTGAGGAGTCCTACGGGATAATTGATTTTTGGGAGTTCCCCTCGACGGTTAATCATTCGATGGGGTGGGAAAGTCGCCTGGTTTTATCTGCTCTTGCTGAATGTCAACCTCAGGGTTTACATTAATCGTGAGAAGATTTTCGGTCAAGGCATCTTGCCCTCGATAGAGACGTTGAATTTCTCTTTCAAACTGCTCTCGCCCTCGCTGGAAAAATTCTTGACTGCTTGAGGGAATTAAATCGCGGGATATCTGTGCTGCCGATTCTGGCGTCAGCGATTCTTGATTTGCCAGCACCGATTCCTGTTGACCCAATAGCCCCACTGATAACAACAACACCGTTGCACTAGTTACACGAGTAGGTTTCATTGTAGTATCTCTGAGTGAGGATGCTACTTCTATTTTGTGATAGGAGAATTTTTGTGAAATCCCTCAATCGGGTAGATTGGCTTCACCCAAGTGAGTGAACCTGCTCCATTGCATTGGGAGTGGTCTTGAGCGAAGGAAAATGTTACGCTTGCTCAAGAGCAACGCTTCACGGCATTAGGCAAAGTTATAGACCCCATCGATAATTTCAAGGCAGCGGTTGCAATGTCGCCAGAATTTGCTCGAACACCTGTTGGTATGCCGACTCATTGCCACTTCCCCGCGCTAAATTAATAACGATTATATCTTTACCATCAAGACTGGGAAGTAAAACATTCTCAAACTCGTACAACCCTGTAGACTGAAAAGCGATCGCATCTTGATCGGCAACTTTCTGGCGAGTGTAGTTCTGTGGGGAAACGAAATAATCCGAGCGACTTTCTACCCATTCTTGCAGCGAGAGGCGATTGGGGTTGCGATAAACTGAAATGCTCACATTTGCAGGCAATTCTGTACCTTCAAATTCAGTTGTCTGAATTGCCTGATAGTCTGCCTGCGTCCACACTTCTAAGGTTCCTCGCCCTCCTGCCATCCCAGTCTCTGGCTCCTCGTTGGTATCATCAACAATAAAGCCCTTCGGATACTCGAAACTGACACCCAAAGGCTGGCTCTGATAAGTATTTTGGCTATCCCTGGAGGATGGCTGAATTTGAGCTACCTGAATTGTGGCAATGGAACGAGAAGAAGCGACAGCAGGTTTCTCCAACGAATTAACCCCAGATGGAGGCTCTGCTTGACAGGCGACGGTTAGTCCTAAACTCAGACAGAACAACACTCGACTTAAAAGCCAGGGGATGTAATGGCGGGTTCTCCGTTCATGCTGAGATTGTGCAGACATCTGTCGCTCCTTTAAAAAACCTATGCCCTATAGAGTCAATACAGGTTGCAGTTGTTCCACAAGCAGAGTAGGGTATCTGTTATAGCAATCCTGCCGACTCGTAAAGACGCCTCAAAATTGCCATAATGCGATCGCCATAATTCAAATCTGCTGACCAGCGTCCACTCAACTGATGTATCAAAGGAGCAATGCCGCGAGTCACGAAGCGAAATCGGGGACTCACCACTTCTAGCACTAAAGGCTCCACGCTAGCGTAGGCTTTCAGTTGCTGGATTTGAGCGCGAACGCCAAGTCGGGCACTGGGAAACGTTGCTCCCTCCGAATCACCGCCTACGGTTCCCAAACCGCCAAAGTTATTTTGACTCGGTTTAAGCTCGCCGCCAAAGCGCAGGTAATCTGTTTCAACCATTCCCTGACAAAAGGCAATATCATAATCGACTCCCTCAATGGATGCCTCTTCTCGATAAAGTCTGGGTAAGTCGGGAAACTGGATTAGAGCGTTCTCATTATTGGCTTTCAGGAACATCATAAGCTGCACTTCTGATGTATTACCATGTCCCATAATCCGGTCAATCTGACCTGGACAAATCTGCAAGTTAGAGCGCAAAAGCACGGTACGAGTAGCACTATCCCAACCGACAGAGATGTTATAGTCTCGCAGTTCAATCGCTTTGACATAAACAACTCCCCGATGCTGCACTCGACGAATACTCGGAACAGCGGTTAGATCAACTCCTAGTCGATCCGCCAAGTCGATGGGAATGTAAGCATTACTGTTAATAATGATGCCCTGCTCGTCATAGGTCTGACCGTTAATTTTGATATCGATACGGGGATAAGTGGTATCTGTACCATTTCCCGGTTCGGTGCCAGAGACTGCGCGACTCCAAGCCGCCAACCCATCGGCAATGCCCAATGCCATCTCGCGCCGTCGGTTCTGAATGATAAATCGATCCTCTGGATTCGTCAGATAACCCACTTCCATTAATAAAGAGGGAAGGGTTGTATCGCGGCAAAAAGCAAGATTGCCCACACCCGTAGCCGTATCAGGTTTAGCGCCTCGATTGGGGAGTTGGGGCAGCCGTCGCACCAATGCTAATAGCATCAATTCAGCATGGTTTTTGCGTTCGGTGTTGTTGGCAATATAGTAGACACTCGCTCCCCGGACGCTGGGATTGGAGGACGCACCGGTATGGATTTCTAGTGCCACATCATTGGGACGACTGCGGGCATTAATCCACTGGATGGAGCCGCTCGAACTCAAGTCATCGGGAACTGAAAGCACTTCAAAGCCCCGCGATCGCAATTCTGGCACGACTTGGTCGCGCAGCAAGATCATTTCTTGAGCTTCAGTTGTACTCCCTGCAATCGCCCCTAAGTCGCGACCGCCTTGTTCTATACCACCATGACCCGCAGAAATAAAGATTCGTCCCATCTGTTGCTCTTTTCCTCAGCGCTAGCGATCAGTACTCGCTGTTACTCATCTAGAATAAGGATTTCAGGATGCTCCGGCTAGTCCCCTGTTATTGTCATCTTTATTTGTCCCGTTGCGCGAATAGAACTTGATGCTCATTAAAATCTACCCCACAGGGGAGGCGATCGCATCTGAATTGCTGTATCGTAAAAGCTGCTAAACCATTGGACAATATTTGTGGATGCCAAACTGGAGCAAGCTAGAACACTTAAGCAAGCTTTAACAGAATTTGTGCTAGAGGCAGAGGGGGAGTTAGCAGTAGCCCTAGAAGAGTATGCTGCTCAACAGTTGCATCGAGAGCCTTACGATATCAACCACCGTAACTTAACAATCGATACGTTTATCACCGAAGGTCGAGTTGGAGCGCAAACGCCTTTAGAGCTGTTTCTAGAGAGCCATCCAGATTTGACAAAGAGCGATCGCGCATTGGTAAGCAGTTGGCAGCAAAACTTCATCGGTTTGTTTGAAGTGACTCAAATCCTGCCTGATGGTTTGGAACTGATGAACTGGCTAACTGCCAAGCATTACACGATTAAACCCAGTCATCCCACAACCGTTGCAGACAAGAAAGGGTTTAAACCGGGGGAAATTTTACTCACTCGCATTGCCCCCGTCACCGATACCTACTGGATGTTCTCAGCTCCTGCCATTTCTAAGGGAAAATTGGGCAAGCCGAAGCTGGCAGTTGCGATTGGGGAATTTAAGAAAAACTACAAACACGCCCTTTACAGCGATGCTCCAGAATTGCTCCAGGAAGCCTGGGACTCTGTTGCCCGCTATCATGAGGAGTTTGTTGACTTTTTTGGCAGCGATCGCGTCACCCTGCCAGGATACCAGCTCAACAAAAAACTCGCCGAACTACGCGAGAAAATGACTAAGGAGCGCCTTGCCGCCGCAGGCATTGATGAGTCTAAGTCACTTCAGGACGTTATCCGAGAATCTGGCACAGATGAAGAAGAGGTGAAAGCGGCTGTCTTAGAAGCGGGTGGCGACGCCAAAGACATTGATAAGATTTTGAACACTTCGGGAAAATCACCCATGATGATGCCCAAGGTTGATTTACCCGACGAGATCACAAAAGCTGAACAGGTGACAGTATTGACTCATCCCCGGTGGGGTCAAATGTTTATTCCCACCTACTCTAAATTTCGAGCTATGCTGGAAGCCGAAGACTGGCAGAGCCAGCCCAATGCCGAAGCCCTAGTACGCAAGTATTTAGAAGACTCCCAAATTAACGCCTTCATCTGGCAGCAGTTGGCTCAGGAGTATCCCACTCAACTGGAGACGGTACTACAAACGGTGCTGGAGCGCCCAGATTTTAGCGTGCAGCGAGATTTAGATGCCACACTCCAAGAGTTTAACAAACCCCTAGAGCCAGAGTTGCCAGAAGTAGCCAGCGTTCCCATACACCTGCACAATCTCTTTGAGGTGGCTGTCGCTGAAGTTCATAAAACCAAATCGAAGGGCAAGGGGAAAAAGAAAGGAACCAAAGGTTTTCAATAACTAACCCAATAGGATAGCATTGGGCTAACCACCAAACGTATCTATCTATGGGTAGAAAAATTAATCGCCTATTAATTTTTGTAGTAAGTTGTAGCGTTGTAGGTCTTGCCGTGGGCGCTACCGCTAGCCAAGCTGAACTTGAGCGCTGTTTGGATTCCCCAACACCTACAAGCCATTGCTTAACTGAAGATCCTTTATTGAAGAAAGTTGAAGGGATGGGAATTGGGCTACTAGCCGGTGCAGGTGCTGCCTTTGGTGCTACGTGGCAACTCTGGCAAAATCAAAAATAATAGTCTTGCCGTTAAAATTTATGAGTTGCTGAACCTCTGACTTCAGCAACTTATTTGATTTTTCTCTCAACGCTACACCCCCCTTGGATTTCTAAGCTGGTTTAATGCTAACGATACCGTAAGCATTCGTAGCCAGATAGTGCTGGGCAGCTTGCTGAATATCCACCGCCTCCACAGCCTGAATGCAAGCTGGATAATTCAGGGCTGGAGCTAAGTCTCCGAGTTGGGAATAATAATAACCATACAAACCCGTGCGATCGCTCGGTTTTTCATTGCCGAAAATAAATCGATTGGCGACTTGGGTGCGAATGCGAGCAATATCAGCTTCTGCAACTAACTCGGTTTGCAACTTGCCAATATGTTCGACGAGGGCAGCTTCCACGGTTGCTAAATTTTCTGTCGGTAACTGAGCAGAAAGGTAAAACAGTCCCTGAATCTGCTGCGTCATGTTACTAGCTCCAATGTGAGTAACCAGTTGCCGCTCTTCTCGCAAATCTCTCACGAGTCGTGATAGGCGACCATGCCCTAAAATAGCTGCTAGAACGTCCAGCGCATAGGTATGCTGTAACTGCTTCATCCCTGGTACTCGCCACACCATCACCAGCCGTGCCTGCTGCAAGGTTTCGTCTACATACTCCTGACGAACAATTTCTGTAAACAGGGGTTCAGGTTCATAGATAGGCGGTTCTACTTCCTGACTCCTGACTCTCGTTTCTTCAAATCCCTCAGCGACGATTTCAATCAAATTCTCAACGGGCAAATTTCCCACCGCTACCGCTGTCATTGAGTTGGGTTGATACCATTTGTCATGAAAGTCCCGCATTTGCTGGGGTTGAAGTTGTTCGATTACCAATGCAAGACCTAAGACTTGTCGCCGATAGGGTAGATAATCAAACGCCATTTCGATTGCTCGCCGAAAGGTGCGGCGACGGGGATTATCCAAAGAACGGCGAATTTCTTCCAAAATGACAAAACGCTCTCGCTCAAAGGCATCATCTGGAATCAGGGAATTGAGTATTACCTCAAGTTGCAAGGGTGCCAGTTGCGAAAAATCTTTGGGAGCCGTAGTGATGTAGTAATGGGTATAATCGTGGCTGGTAGCAGCATTCGTCACCGCACCCCGTTCTTCAATGAGCTGCTCAAACTCACCACTTTTAATGCGGGGCGTTCCTTTAAAAACCATATGCTCCAGAAAGTGAGCCATACCGTTGATGTCATCAGGTTCCACAGCCGAACCCACGTTAATCCAGACATTCAGGTTAACGGCATCGACAGGCATCTGCTCTGCCACAATGGTGAGTCCATTAGGTAACTTCTGGATGGTTGGAGCGTTAAGTGGGGGAGTTTTGAGCAGAGTTGAAGTCATTAGTTATTCGATTTTTACCGTTTCTTTCCCCTCTATCTTAATGCGAGATTAACTCCATTCAATTCCCGAATGAATTGCTCAGGTCTACTGCAACTTAACTGGGGGATGCTTTATTGAGCGTATCGTTAATTGGAGTGCGAGCGCCCATGCTCAATCTATCTTGCTACTATTGGTGAGGGGTGTAGGGAGATGAGTGAGAGTGCCGAGGCGAAGGTTTATCTACAGGCGCACATACTTTTCCATGATAAAACTCTACCAGAACAATCAAAAAATAGCAACTTAATCGGTACACTAGCATCTAGGAAGCGCCGATAGTTCCTCTACTACCTGCATACGTCCTCGATACAAAGCATACAGCATCCTATCAATTGAATCTCTCTCTTCTTCTGTGAGTGAATCTTCTTCTAGCAATGCCGCTAGGAGTCCGTATCTATCAGCCAGGGTGATTTTTCCAGAGCAGCTCACTTGAGCGAATAGCTCGGCGATCGCACCGGGTATTAGTCGAAGTGGAATGTTCATTAGACTGTAATAAACTCGACACTATTAACTATGGGATTTTGACTGAATTAAAGATGTGATTTGAATGTAAAATAGTTGGTGACGATTGTCATTTTTTAGCCTTATGAATATCACCATTTTTTGGTGTTGTAAATCTGATTTTAGGGTGAGTTAAACTAATTATAATAGGTGAAAATTTAGAAAGATTTTGGTGATATAGGTCACAATTTATATTATAAAAACCTGAAACCCTTTCCATTCAATTATTCGGTGAGTATTCTATCCTTAGTTATTAGTTATTAGTGCAGCCGAGCAACACTAATTCAGGAGTGGTCATTTTTTCGTTTCCCCATCCTATTTGGGAACTGCCTAAAACCTGCTGCGACGCTGCAATGAGTGCAGTTACGTCAAACCGACGCAGGTTTACGGACAGAGGTGAATGTGAGCGATCGCAACTTATCTCAAGAACAGCGAGTAGAAAACTTGGCATCATTGCGCCAAGATATAGCCGAACTGAAATCGGTTGTAATTGGAATTCTTAGAACCTGAGAGTCTTAATTAATATCAAACAGAAGGGAAAAGGAAGAAGTCTACCTGCCTTTCCCCCTCTAAATGCACTGTGTGCATTGCATCCGACTGAACATTGCTCGGGTCGTCATATTGATGCTATAGTGTTCCGAAAGAGTTACGAAAGTACTGAAAGTTCATCCACTATCCTCATCTTTCGCCGACGACAAGCATACAGCAATCGGTCAATGGAGGCTCTCTCTTCTTCGGTTAGTGAATCCTCTAACAAGGCTGCCATCAATCCATATTGATCAGCCAGAGTCACTCTACCAGAGTGACTGACTTGAGCAAATAGATCAGCGATCGCACCCGGCAAGAGTCGAATTGGGGCTTTCATAGAATAAAGCAGAACTCGACTCTATCTAGTGTGAAGGATTTTGTCGAGGAAGAACGTGATTCAAGGTGGACGTATTGGTGAGAATTTCCTATTTTTAAGGTGATTTTAGTCTCTTTTGGCAGTGATGGCGATCAACTTTTATAGTGATTTGTGTCACTATTGCTAGATCAAACTTTGAAACCATTACAGATAAAGATTTTCAGGTTTTAGGCTAAAGATATCAGTTTCTATCACTATCAGGACTTACGCACAGACGCTACATCTAGTAGGGACATGATATATCGTTTCCCTACTATTAGTGGTTTACAGGGAAATTTGCGTAAGTCCTGACTATGCGATCGCGATGTTGTCGATGAGGTTCAACGCTGATCAATCTGGTTCTTTGAGCTTGTTTCAATCCCTGATAGGGATTATAGAGGATTTCGACTTTTTGCAGGAGAGAGCCGAGCTGCCCAAGAAGGCTCAAGTTTCAATCCCTGATAGGGATTATAGAGGATTTCGACCACTCACCATCGCGGTTATGGGAGTCCTGTAGGGCATCAGGTGGTTTCAATCCCTGATAGGGATTATAGAGGATTTCGACCTGGAATAAAGCACAGCGCTGGTGCATCTACTACGCAAGAATAGTGTTTCAATCCCTGATAGGGATTATAGAGGATTTCGACACACAAGCAATGGAAAAATTGATAAAGATAGCGGAAGAGTTTCAATCCCTGATAGGGATTATAGAGGATTTCGACTCATATCCATTCTGGGGAAAAATAGGTTTTGCGTTTCAATCCCTGATAGGGATTATAGAGGATTTCGACCCACTTGAGGCTGTCGAGTCGGCTTGAGCTTGAAGTTTCAATCCCTGATAGGGATTATAGAGGATTTCGACAGCAGGCACCCAGAACCCTTACCGTATTTAGTTTTCAAGGTGCGTTGGTGACAGTCTCCTCTTATAATAGCATTCCAGAGCCAAAGGTTGACAAGACGAAATTTTAAAATTCGCTGAAATCCATTTATAGCAAGGCTTTCAGAAGCGGTGACACCCTCCTTTACAAGGCAAAGGCTGCAAACCCTTGTCCAATAAGGAATGCAGCCCCAAAATCCAAACAACCTCAGAAAACACCTACAGGTTGTCACCATCAAGCGAAAAAAATCGAATTATCTCGCAATTGCTCACCGCCGATTCGCTCCACCTTACCCTGGCAACAACGACAAAGAGAGTAAAAGCGGATGCTATCCTGGTCAGGCTTGATAATTTTACCCAGACGCGATCGCAACTTAGCATACTGCGTATCAGTTACATCACACTCAAACACACTGTACTGCATCCACTGCCCATAGGACTTAAGGATTTTGTGGATTTTCGTCCGGCGCTTGTCTTCTGGAATATCATAAGAAACAACTACATACATGGTTATCGCAGAAATAAGGGTGGATACTTATCAATTTCGCCCATCAAATACTTCGCCAACAGACGCGCCTGAATCTCAAACGCCTCCTGATACTTACACTTGCGCCCCAACACGGGATGCTTAAACTCCGACTGCTTCTTCAACTCATACTGCTTCAAAAACTCACGCCGCCCCTCCACCGAGAGCAACACCGCATTACTCAACGGCTCACTCGTAAAATCAGTAGGCTGGATAATACGCTGATTAATCGCACTAAGTACCATCGAATCTACCACTAACGGGCGAAACTCCTCCATCAAATCCAACGCCAAACCCGGACGCCCGTAATGTTGAAAGTGGAGATATCCTAAATAAGGGTCAAATCCGACAATATTCACCGCACTTTGCACATCGTGACGCAATAAGGAATAGCCAAAACTCAGCAACGCATTCACCGGATCAGTAGGCGGGCGGCGGCGTCTGGCGGCAAAACTAAACCCCTCAACCCGAATCAACTGATTAAACGCCCCAAAATACGCGGCACTTCCCGCCCCTTCTAAACCCCGTAGAGAATTAATCGAATCTGTAGTATCAATGGGTGCAAGAGCATTTTGCAAACGATTAATCGGTGTTTGCCAATCCAACTCCGGATACTTGCGCTGATTGCGATTCAAAATTGAGCGATAATTCTTCAACTTCCCCCGCACAAACCCCCGCACCACATGAACGGCTTGCTCCGTTTCTCCAGCCGCTTGCCATTGCGCCTTTCTCACAAAAATATTCTTCGTCATCTCCGGTTCCAATCGTCCCAAATATTTCCCCGTTCCCTGCATAAAACTTAAGGGAACATGACGTTCCATCAACTCCAACACCACAGCCGGAGAAACCGTAGCCCGTCCCAAAACCACAATGCCATCCACCTTAATCAAGGGCACATCTAAAATGGTCTTTTTGTCGGCTTTGACATTAATTCGTTCATCGGTTTTCCCGATAAATGCATCCTCTTGAGTGACATAAACTGTACCCATAATTCCTCCTGATTTTGTGAAAAACTTTAATTACCCCCCTAACCCCCCTTGGTAAGGGGGGAATAAGAGAAACTTTCTTCTATCACTCCTGCCTTGGTAATGAGGGGAATAAAGATGAATGTGAATCAATACAAAATCTAATCCGCTTCCTGATAGCGTCCTACCTTATCCACCAATCGGGGCAAACATTGCGAATAAAGACTACATCCTTTACAACGCTTCGTGTAAATAGCCTTGGGAATTTGTCCAGTTTGCAGTAACGTAGTAATCGCTTCTAGAGTTGCGATCGCCTCCTTTCGTAATGTTTCCGAAATTTCCACAGGTTGCCGTTGATGGGAATGGGCGTAATAGATATAACCCCTGTTTACAGGCTTCTCGCTCATCTCCTCAAGACACAACGCCTGAGCACAAACTTGCAACTCATCATTATCCCATTCCCCTTTACGCCCCCGCTTATATTCCACGGGATACAATTGACCCGATTCTGATTCAATTAAGTCTGATTTTCCAATCAGTTTATACCGTTCAGATTTCAGCCAAATGGCTCGAATTTGCCAGGTTTCTTCCCGGTGATTCTCACCTAAGGTGTGGACGCGATCATGTAAACTTGTCCCTTCAATGGTGTATTGATTGTCCGTAAACTCTCCCGCACAAAACATCCGCCACCATCGATGGGAACAGTAGGAATATTGGTTCAGTGCAGCGATAGGAATGTAGTTGGTTTCTTGCATAGGTTTAAGGAGTTAGCTTGATATCTTGTCCATAACGCACTCACCCGCAAGGGAATTAATTCCCTTGCTGATAGCTCAAGTCCATTAAAATGGACTGAAATCTATATAGAGTATGCGTTTAGTCCTCTTCAGATGACTTTAGCTATGAGACAGAGACTTGAATCCCTGGCGGGTAAGGGGGCAGGTGCAGAATGTCAGTTATTGATGATTCAACCGCCTTACCATTCCCATCCCCATTGTCGTCTTGCGTCCGACGCCACTATAAAGGGCAAAGTTGGCTAAGGCATTAATTTGCTTAATAACGAGAGGTTCAACATTTCCCAACAGGCGAAAGCTCATCGCGCCAACACAGCCGATAAATTTGCTGCGAGAATCAGTAACGAGTTCTGTATGGATGTTGAAAAAACTGGGAAAGATTGAATCTAGAATAGTTTTGGGTAGTTCAATGCCACTGTACTGATTCCAGCGCTTAATTAAACTGTTAAAGACTAAATCTCGTGTCGGTAAAGCACAGTCATGTTGCTTTTGACGAAAAGCAGTAGGGGTGCAGAAGCAAAAATCGAGTTGGCGATCGCTATCTGACGATTGCTCATAAAGTTGAGCATAACTGATGGCATTTGCCCAAGGTTGAGGGGATTGAGGAGTCCCTAAAATGCTGGTAATAAGCAAATCAGCAGGTCCTAGATGCCAAGGGCGATTGGGGTTGAGGTTGAGCCATAGTTGGGTGAGTTGGCTAAATAGGGTGTCATCCAGGAGGGAAATACGCCACCAGCAAGGAGTTCCCGCAGCGATGGGCTTGGTGTGCTCTGCTTGCAGAATGTGATTGTGATTTGTAGGGGCGCACGGCGGTGCGCCCCTACGGACAATTTGCAAAGGGCTGAGGGTAAAGGGTTTGTCTGCTTTGGCTTCATGGAGATAGTCTCCTAATTCGCGATCGACGGAACTAACGAGGTTAAGGAATAGGGCGTGGAAATGCCGCCCCGTCAAGAATTGCAGGGGGATGGGGGATTGGGGGAGGAGGTTGAGGATTAGGCTGTGGGGCATTTTTTGAATTAACTGCTAAATCGGTATTGCATTTGAGCGGGAATTTTCAGATTGTCAAATTCGTAATATTGCCCTCGAATTTTGATGTTTTGAATCAAGCTAACCGGGGGCATATTAATCACGTCGTAACTGATGACTTGATGGGAGAACATCACATCTAGAGGATTGAGGGGATAAGGGAAGGTAAATTCACCTTCTGATTGCTTGAATTTGGTAATTTCTCCAACCGTCACCTCAGCCTTACTCATCCATTTACCCAAGCGAATCCATTTTGGTAACTTCAGAGGCTTTTGAGCGATTGCAAAGAACTCAAATCTACTTTCAGGTGCAATTTCCTTTGCTCTGCCAAAACTAGGAATGTTCTTCTGGGTTTTCTGCATCTCAACATGGTAGCGGTTATCCGCATATTTCCAGGTATTGAGAACCGAGGTATGATTCACTGCCCGTGCTGGAGTAACATAAATTCCTTGCTGGTTAAGGGGTGTTAAATGTTCCTCATACTTGGGAATTTGTTCAGGGCAGAAGTAGCGATAGGAGTGTTCTTCAGAAACACGGGTAGAGTAAGCTTCACTATCGACTAATCCCAATGCATAACAAAGAGCATAATTGTGCAGCATGGGTTCGGTTTCGTACAATCGCCCTATCTCACGAGTCGCAAAGTAAAGGCTGTCATGAAGTTCTAGCTGACAACGGTAAATAATTGTCATTTTTTTTATCCTGCCTTACCAGACTTTCCTGCTTTAGCTTTTTCCCCTTCAGGTTTTTGCTTGATATGCTTTTGATTGTAAGCTTTGGCTTCTTCATCAGCTTTTTGCAAAACCTGCTTAATACCTTCTTCACTTCCTGTTAAAGTCTTTACTTCATTTAACAGAGCAGTGAACTGAGTACCAATAAAATCGGTATGCACAATAAACTCCTCAGACATTAATGTTTCAATCGCACTTGTAGCAGCAGCAATTACATCATCTTCATTGAGTGGATCGCGGGAATTTATCTTGTTGTAAGCTTGTAGTTTGTCGTAGATAGCTTGTGTCCACAGTAGGTTACTCGTAATCTCACCATCGGCAAATACCACACCAATTAATTGATTACGAACTCGACCTGTACGAGTTGTTTGAGCACCATAATGACGTGTCCGTAAAATGTTATTGAGAACATATAAAAAACCAGCTTCTGTCGGGTCTTTTAGCGTTACAATGCTAGGGAAGAAAACCTGAGGCTTAATATGATCTTGCTGATTAATTCGGCTAGTCACTTCACCGGGTTTAGAACCTGCCTCACCTTTAGAAGCCATTGTGCCATTTTCAAAAGGAGCATTTAGGGTAAACGTTTCGTGAGATTCATCAAAAGCAGTGATAGAAAATGCTGTATCAACTACTACTTTTGACTTCTCTGAACCAGAGTCACCGATCGCAAATCCATAGATAATACAATCAGGATTATTCATCGCAAACTTGACGTTATATTCACAATCTTCAGCCGTCATCAATCCATAGTTTCGCAGTAACTCCCGTCCTACTAGACGTTCTGGAGTAGATTGCTTGCGCTTAAACATCGTTATACGGCTGATAGGGGCTTGATTTTCGGCTTTTATTCCGGCTCTCACCCGTGCTTTATTTAACTCTCCATCTGTTTGAAATAAGGGGTAAGATTCGGTGATACGAACCGTTAAAAAATGAACATATTTTCCCATTGGTTTGTAGGGAATTTCGGCGTGGAATAATTTAGAGTCAAGGGTTTTGAGTAAAGACATGATTGATTCTCCTAAAGATAAATATTTGAAAAAAAACTAGGCAACAAGAACTTGAACAATAATTCGCATGAGTGGCTCTAAATCGTCTGGAACTCGATAGCTATCCAAGCCTTGTTCAATGTGTTTTGTGGCGCGATTGAGACGCCCAAATTGCCATATCTTGCCAGTTGTGACAGCACCGATTAGAGTAGATTGTTCAGGAGTTCTATCCCACTGATCGAGGGCGAGCATTTCTGCAACAAGTTGTGTAAAACCGTAGTCTAAATCTTCGCGCTTTGCTTCAATGACTAGTAACTCTGTTTCACTTCTCAAAAGGTAATATAAGTAACCTTGCAGTTGTTCCGTTTGTTTCCTTAATTGCAAAACTGGGAAGCGTAGATAAATCACGACTTATCCTCCTCACTTGTTAAGCTATCGTCTTCAGAATTTTCTTGCTCTTGTTCTTTCCTTGCACGATTTTCTTTGTCATCTTCTAAGCGATACAAGAACTCACAAGTATCTCGAATCAGGTTGATTTGACGCCCTGCTAAACGGGCGCGATCGCCTGCAAAAGATTTCTCAAATACCTCTACAACAAAGTACTGAGCAAACTCTAAAATTGCCTGTCGTTCCTCTTCTCGATTTTTGAACATCCAACGCCCTTCGGCTGTGGACGCATGAACCCGATCCATGAGCTTGAACACTTCAGCAGCTACCATATAAACCATTACTTCACCTTGAAAACTTAAATCAGCTTCAAGAATAGTTTTTGAGGCAATGTCAATGGGTTTTAATACTGCATTCGCTTTGGGATTGTATCGCTTATTGGCTCGGTAAAATTTACGATAAAGTTCAGTCAAGTTCTTGGGATGATTCAACTGTGATTCTTCTCCCACAATCAGTTCCTCCAATTCAGAGTTAAATTTTGCATAAGGGTCAAAGCATGGGTAAAAATGGTAAGCATAAAGCTTAATTTTGCTAATGCTTGGCGCGTCAATTTTTTGGTTCCGAACCCACTTATTGAGGTAGCTAAACACATAGAGTGGACTGGTTTCAAAATCTTTTGCCAGTTCAGTAAATCTTCCCCAATTAGAGTCATAACCAGATTTTCCCTGTCGTGCATTTACATCTAAATGAATGGCATAAGCAGCAGTTAATACATTAAGAGGCGCTGGATATTCCTTACCGTCTTCTGTCCAACCTTCAAGGATGTAGTCAAGACGGAAGCGATCGCGTTTTGTCAGTACCCTAAACGCTTGTGGCGCACTATCGAGAAATACGCTTTCCTCAAACTCCGCACCATCATTAAATGGCGGGATAGGGGACTCTGAGACTACAGTTTTGACATCCAAAATCATTGGGAAAGCAAAGGCTAACCAGCTAGGCATTACCCAAGATTCCGTATCAGTGCCATCCCGTCCAGGAGGTAATGCCATGAAGTAGAATGTTAAGGGCTGGTCTTCTGGGTAAGATAGTTTAAAAGTTCTGTCTTTTCCTGGCTCGATGTTTTCATCAATAAGGAAAGCATCTACGCTTTGGTAGCGATCGCGTTCTAAGTTCGCTTGCAAATCCTTACTAATAAAGTGGTTACGGATGCTGGTATCAAAACGAGTTTGAGCAATACCACTATATGCCTTCTGCAGAAACTTATTTGTCTCTGGCGTGAAGTAATAAGTTGGATAGAAATAGAGATAACGATACTTCCCATCCTCAAACTTCTTACCCACAGCTTGAGTTTGATTCATCAAGATTTGCCTGAGCATCATTTCAATTCCAGCAATGCTAGAAATATTTCGTTTAGCGTTAGAACCTCCTAACATTTGCTTATTGGTATAAACCTGAGGGGTGAATAAAACCGCTGACTCCATCTGCTCCGTTACAGTGTAAGGAGAATGAGAAATAGAGCAAATCAGTTGTCGTCCTCTCCCCTGTTTTTTCGCTAACTGATAGCCTGACAACTCCTGGAGAAATACTTCAGCCGACGCTGTTGTAGAAATCACTTTTCCTGGTAGCATGACAACTCGCGTCACCCAAAGCCGCAAATCCTCCCAACCATCCGGTAACTGGTACTGTGACACAATGGGTTTAATGAGTTGAGAAATATGCGCGATCGCATCTTCACAAATTTGCTGAATGTCTCTAGTCTCAATTCCAGGATGACACTCTAGATATTTAGCGGCTAAGTAGTACCATTCATAGGGGACACCGCCAGTATTTCCTTTGAGTTTGTGTTCCTTCAGACTTTCATTAATTCTCTGGATTTCTCGAATCGGAGGTAGGTACTGCGAGAGATTCCAAAACTTGGCAATTTCTTCAACAATATCTAGATGGGGTATTTTAGTAAGTTTCTTATCTTTCTTCCGTTCTGCTTCGATTTGATTAACTCGTTCGCCCCAAATTTTACGACTGATTAAGTCTCCAAATTCAGCAATCTGATCAATCCGAATATCGTCAGTAAACTTCAAGTTATAATCAGCCGACAAAACATCCTGCTGCTGAAACTTAATCAGATTTTCACTACGGCTTTTGGCAACAGAGTTTTTGCTGGGATTGAGAATCTTTAGTGTGGCACTAAGGGCGACTTGCATTAAACCTGTATCATCAAAAAACAAGTTGTAATAGTCTGCATATTTCATCCCCTTGCCATCTCTGCCAAAGCCTGTTTGTCGCAAGCGTAACTGACTGGCACAGAAGTATTTAATCTTGTTAACCACCCGTTCTGGTAAATCTTCTACTTGAACAGAAGGCGCGTCTCGTCGTGCTAAATAAATTACGCCAGTTGGCAGGTAGAGGAGTGGTTCATAGTAAGTGCAATCCTCATTATTAAGGCTGACGTGAGCTTCCATCAAGGCGTTATTCACTACATTAGTTAGTACGCCTCGGTTTTCAGCAATGCTGTGGTAAGTAAATTTCAGTTGTCCATTACTTAGGCTATGAATTAACTCGTTGAGCCTGGTATTTTCAGCATCTTGGGGATGTTTGATTATGGAAGCTAGGGAGTCGGCTAAACAGGTTAAGTCTGAGAGGGTGCGGAGAGTGCGATCGCGCAATACTGGGTTTAGTCCAAACTCCGAGAAATTCCAGTTAGTATCCCAACGTCGTTGAGCGTTATAAGCGACACAGAGTAAATCATCCAGATACTCTCGATAACCTTCTGGATTATCAGGGTTGAGAAAGCGATCAATTCCTAGCTCAACAGCCATAATATCAATAATTTCTCTGTGTTCTAGCAAAGATAAGCTCCGAATTTTGCTATCTTCGTCTTTTCGTAGGTCTTTGTATTTTTGTGGTAATGCGCCAAAGCTACTGTAGTTAAACTTTTCAAAGTCATGAAGAATAAACCCAGCTATTACAATTCTCCGTTCTCGTTCTCTCACCACCCGTTGCACAGTGGTATTCAGTTTTTCCAACCGTTGCTCAATTAAATTAGCTGGAAATAGCCCATTCAGTAAATGGGTATTGAGCGATTGATCGCCTGCATTATCCCGCCGAACCCTATCTTTTCCTTCTGCTTCATTTTTGCGATCGAGTTCATCAAAAAACTTACCGCCTTTTGCAGTAACACCAATTGCAACCCGCAGCAGATTCGGTAATACATATTCGGCGAAGTCACTCATTACCTTGTCGCCAGGATTTTGAGATTGCATTGCCTCTCGTAGTAACTTGAGAGTTAGTAACTCACGAGACTGGGGTTCAATAGTGCGATCGCTAGGTTCAAATTCCGAGTCTGCATCATCATCTTGCAACCAATCCTCATTCTGTTCGGTTAACCTCTTCCCCAACCCCTCTCCTGCAAGGAGAGGGGAGTCCGGCTCCCCCATTCCCTTGTAGGGAAGGGGGGTTAGGTCTGATTCATCTTGATGATCAAATAGCGATAACTGTTTCTCTTCTTGTTCAGAACCTTTACGTTTCTTAGCCATTCTTACTCTCCTAATCGATTAATATATTCAGAAATTTGCCGGATATAGATTGGATAGTAAATTAAAGCAGATTTAATAGCATCAAATAACTTGACATAATCTATCTCAAGATACCGATGAGCCAATATGTTACGCAATCCTGCTGACTTTGATAGCTCTTCTGCCACTTCATGGGTAATAATTCCATATTGTTCAGCTTGCAGAAAAGAGCTTCGATTAGTTACTGATTCAATCTCTTGGATTCGAGTGAGAATATGCTCATTTATATCAACGGCGGCTTGGACTATCACTTCTATAATTCTTTCAGAAATTATTCGGTGGTCAAAACTATTCAAATAATCTTCCAAACTCATTGATTCAAACCGCCTAAGTTCCCGAAAATTGTCTGCAATAAACTTAAGCCTTGCCAAAACTACAATCCGCTCAATACTCATACCAAACCCCTCTCTTTGAGGAATTCATCAATACCTTGGCAAAGGTTATGACTTAGCTCTTGCATTTTTACATCACTCATGAGAGCTTTCTGTTTAAATTCATCAAACTCCCCTGGTTCTTTTTCGTAGAGGAGCTTGCCATCACGCGCAACAAAATGTGCAATAAGAGGCGAAGCTCGATGTAACTCTACAACATCAATTTCGTCGCTGTTGAGGCTAAAAACTTGACCAATAACTCCAGGAACTTCAAACCACGCAAAACCTCTATCTTTACAAAATTCTTCTCTGAGTTCTTCATCGTAGAGAGCGGCAAAATCCCAATCACTATTTGCATGGGTATCGCCTCGGGCACGAGAACCAAATAGAACTAGCATTTTGAGATAAGGTATTTTCTCTGGAAGTTGTAGAGAAACTACCTTGAGTTCTTCCAGGGTTGGTGTTTTCATAGCTGTTTATGCTCTTATTATTTGAATTTTGAGAAGAAGGGGGCTTGTGAACTGATTGATTCTAAGCCCCCATTAATAGTTATGCTGCCAACCTCACCTGCTCTTTAAGAGTTTTGTAAGATTGCTGTGGAAACAGATCGAGTTCCAGTTGTTTGTACTGGACGCATTGCCGAACTTCCTCGAACTGCTTTTCCTCACGATCAATTGCAGCAGACTGCTTAGATGTGTAAGTACGCAGATCGAAGAGTTCTAGCTGCTTATGGTTTCCCATATAGCTGAACCTCCATTCAGATTTTGTGAATGGTGACTTTTATCCTCAAAGAGGCGTGTTAACGTTAGACGGATGCTTGTGTTAGTCGCAACAGTAGGGTGGAGGTAGGAAATAAATCCTGCCCTCAATCCTAGGAACATTGGACAAGTGTAGGCATCGGAACAACGAAGCTCGGTCTCTGTACTTGAAGGCTGACGCCACCATCTAGAAGTTAGCACAGTTTTTAATAGTTCAGTGTGTGAAGACAAGGGGAATATTTGAGGCACTTGCTCTGTATAATTAAAGTTGGAGGGTAAAAATGTCGTTTTCAAACTATTGATCGACCTGTAATCCCTATCAGGGATTGAAATTTCGCCCACTGAACTTGTAGGCTTACGCCCTCCCACTGAATGACAGTGACCCAAATCCCTATCAGGGATTGAAACTATCCAGCAATCCATATTTCACCTCCTTGACTTTTAAACGAGTAAGCAAGCGTATCCAGCAACAAAGCCGACTGACTGAACGCAATAGAATAAGGTGCAACTGCATCGTGAAAACTGTACCGATCGCTAATTGGGTAAATCGCAAAGTGCATGGGAAGCCGCAAACGCGATCGCACTTCCGCAACCGGACGCCGTAGCACATAACAAACTAACGCTTCCTTCCTCAACCGCTTATTGATTTCACCAATCCAATAGTTCTCAGGTTGCCAAACCTCGATACCCGTCAAAACCTGAACCTTCCAAGCATCTGCGATCGCATCCAACTTGCCGGAATAGGTAAATCGCCAGTTCAGCCGTTCCTCCCGATAAGCGCGTAACTTCAGGAATGCGAGACAGTGTGCAAATCGTCCTTTGGCAATAGGTTGTCCGAGGCGTTGAGAGGTTTCGAGAAGCGATCGCATAAACTCCTCTTTCGTCATCACCTCAATTTCTAGATTACTCAAAATCCCTGGTAAATCATAAGTTTTAAATCTATCTACCTCACTCGATTCAGTTAAATCATAGATGCCACACTGGAGAGAACTAAACCCTCGAAAACTAGCAGCATCTTCAGCAATCGGATTTCCCTTATCCCTACCTGAAAGTTCCTGCCACTCTTTTTCCCATGCCTTAGTACGACCAAAAACCTTTTTCAGGCTAGTATTAAAGACTTCTTCGCAAGCTGCCTGAAATGCCTTCTGACTACCTTCATACTGCTGCTTGATAGTCTTATGTCCTAGTTGTCGGCAAATCCTCAGCGATTGTACAGTACCCCAGCGAGAGTAATAACCTTCAAAATCATTGATTCTGCGGTAATTTTCCCGAATTTGGTTGTGGAAGAAACAACGATCATAGATACCAGTTTCTTCTAAAGGTGGAGAGTCACCTTGAAACAGCCGTTCTACTAAAAAATTAGGTATCAATGCATAAGCAGTAAACGTTTCAAACTTAATCTTTTCTCCCTTGCGTTCATAGCCATCATGTCGTCCCAAGCGCCCCAAACGCTGAACAAAGCTACCTGCATCTGCTGATTCAAAGATTAGAAAGTTAATCTTGAAGTCAACCCCAACATCAATTGTGCTAGTACCGAGAACCAAATCGGCTAAAAGCGATCGCTCTTTTTCCTCCTTCCCAGATAACCCCGTATTCTCCCCAACCACCAACCCATGAGGCTGCAACAGTTCCCGAAAAAACGATGTCAGACGCTTCACTGCTGCAATTGAGTTGAGAATGATTGCCCCTTTACTCCCTGGATACTGCTGAAAGTGAGCAAGGATTAAGTCGCTATTGTCTTTCAACCAAGTTTCAGAAGCCTTATTACTGGATTCAAGAGAGATAAACTGAAGAGAAATTTCGCGTGATACCTGCCGCCATCCTTGTGCTTGCAGTTGCTGACACTGAGAGTGTGTATCTGGAAACTGATACTTATTCTCATCAATTGGGTTAATCTCCTTACACCGAAATCCAGCTATTTTCAATCGCTCTAATAGTTGTTTATTCGGAGTGGCTGACAAAAAGAGAAATTGCTTGTGACGATTAGTGTTTTTGATTAACAGCATTGTGTTAATCACGCTGGCGATTTGCGGAGCCTGGAAAACATGGAATTCATCAAAAATGAATAGATTAAAATCTTTGTCAATCCGGTTCCACAGCTTGTCAGGACTATCATCACGAGTTAAATATTTACCTTGATGTAAATAGTGAAAAATATCAGGATTGCTTAGGAGAATTTCTGAATTACCAGCACGAGACTCAATCGCTGCGGCTTTCTTTAATCCCTGATTTTCAGCATAAATCTCTAACTCTTGCCCACTGAGTCGCACCACACGCGGCTTAATATCAGGCTTAAATTTTTCAACATACTCCTGAATTTGCATTTCTTGGTCACGGGCAAGCTCATTCGTTGGATACAGTCCGATCGCACAAAAATAGGTCAGTAATGTCTCTAAATAAGCCGCCAAACTTTTGCCATCACCCGTCATTGCAGTGTTAAAAATAACGTCAATATTTGGGTCGCGTATTGCCTCCAACGTTGCCGCTTGATGCCAAGAAAGTGACCAACCCTCGGGTAATTTCACATCCTTTGGTATCTCGGATGCAGGGCAAGAGTAAACAGGCTTGAGAGTTATGGAATATACGGATGTCATATTTTTGTCCGTATCTAAAATTTATTTGTCCGTATTTGTGGACTTTTCCACTATGCCAGACAAAATAGAAATTAGCAAGGACAAAATAGAAATTTGTCCGTATCAACTTAAAACAGGAGCGCTAGTGAGCCGAAAAGGTCAGTCAATTACTTTGTCCATCTCCGACGAAGATAAAGCCCAGCTTGAAGCGATCGCTCGTGAATTGGGCATGATGCGGGGCGATCGCCCGAATATCTCAGGATTAGTAGAAGCGATCGCTCGCCAGCAATTCTTAGTTGCGCCAAACAACGACTGGTCAGAAACTCGTATTCAATCACTTGTGCAGGCTGTCCATACCTTGACGGATGCTGGGCAGATTGAAGAAGCTACAGAAATTGCGAGTCTGCTACTCGAACGTAGTGAACTATCTATGCCTCTACGAGAACAAATAGAAGACTCCCTCAAGACCCCTCCCCCACCTTGGCGATTAGAAATCGAACGCTACATCCGCCGCCAGCAACCTTTTCAAATTGCCTACCGCGATGCCGCCGACCGCCCTTGGAGTTTCACCATTCGCCACGCACAGATTACCTTGCACGAAAAACGGGAATATCTGGACTGTTGGTGCGACGAAACAGAAGGAAATCAAGACTTACCAGAACTGCATCACAACTGGTGTCTGCGCCTAGATCGCATTCCGATAGGGACTGCAATTGTGCCTGTGGAGGGACAGTGGTGTTCTGATCTAAGTCAGATAGAAGTTGAAATGCATCTTTTTGGTGGCTTAGCCTTTGCTTACAAAGCTAAACCTACAGATATCAGTAATGACTGGTTATCAGAAAAACCACCAGTTCGACAAGTAGTTCGGCGAATCTCAAGTACCTTCTGGTTTATACGAGAGGTTTTACCATACGGTTCCGATTGCGAAATAGTGTCACCAGAAACTGTGCGAGCGCGCGTGATCGAAAAACTAATCACGATGTGCCAAAACTACAAACTGGATTTCACAGAATCGTCCTAACCTCAACTACTGACCCAAATACGCCTCCAGCACCTCCGGATTGCTCTGAATTTCCGCCGGCGTTCCATCAGCAAGATTGCGTCCTTCTGCCAACACCCAAACGCGATCGCACAATGACATGATCACATCCATATTGTGTTCGATAATCAGAAAAGTCATCCCCTCTCGCCGCCATTCGAGAATATGCTCGCAAATTTTATCAATCAACGCCGGATTCACCCCGGCTGCTGGTTCATCCAATAAAATCAGCTTCGGTTGACTCATCAGCGCCCTAGCAATTTCTAACAGCTTGCGCTGTCCTCCCGATAGCGAACCCGCATAGTCTTGTGCTTTGGCAGCCAAGCCCACCGATTCTAAAATTTCCATCGCCCTACGGTGCAGCAGGCGTTCTTCCCGTACCACCCGCCGAGGTTGAAACCAAACCTGCCAAAAGTTTTCCCCCGTTTGGTGTTGGGCAGCTAGGAGCATATTTTCCATCACCGACAGCCGGGAGAGTACCCGTGCGACTTGAAAGGTACGCACCATCCCCTGCTGGGCAATTTCATGAGGCGGCAAATCCTGAATGGGTTTGCCATCAAAAATAACCCGACCTGAATCTGGCTGAATGAAGTTTGATAATAAGTTGAATAAGGTAGTTTTTCCGGCTCCATTCGGACCAATTAACCCCGTGATACTACTCGGTTTTACTAAAATTTCGGCATTATCAACGGCTCTAATACCACCAAAGCCCTTACACAATGCACTCGCTGCGAGTAAGGGAACGGGTGGGTTATTCGTTATTTGTTCCTTCGTGTTTATTGTTTGCGGTTTTTCCATTAGTGATGAATAGACTCTGGCAAAGCTTCTGTTTTCCCAACTCCCAACTCCCAACTCCCAACTCCCAACTGAAATTATCGACCAAGAGTGAGTTCTTCCTTTTTACCCAAAATCCCTTGAGGTCGCCAAATCATCAGCACCATTAAGATCAGACCGATTATCATAATCCGAAACGCACCCAAACGGGAACCGTCGATAAAGCCGAGTTGAGGCAGAACGAAGCGAGTGATGGAATCGTAAGCCCAAAAAATCACAGCACCCAAAATTGTACCTACATTGTTACCTGCACCACCCAGTACGACAATAGTCCAGGCATTGAAGGTGACAATTGGCTCGAAATTACTGGGGTAAACCGTTGTAAGCTGCCACGCATAGAAAGCACCCGCAATTCCTGCGATCGCTCCCCCTAGCATAAACGCCTGCATCTTGTACCAAAAAACATTCTTTCCCAAGGCTTTAGGCACTTGTTCATCTTCACGAATAGCTTTGAGAATCCGACCCCAAGGCGATCGCACTAACCGTTCCAACAGCCAATAAACGACACTCAGCACCATCAAGGATAACAGCATCAACCCGGCTCTGTAGTCATAGTCGTACAGAGCCACAGCCCCAACTCCGTAAAAGGTTAAAATCAACGCTCCCGCGATTAACCCAGATATCGCAACACCAATCGGTTTACGCCCCTTAGTATCTTTATCCCCCCCTCGATTTTGCCGCCACCGTTTGCGAATCGATTGCCATAACTGCCACAACACTAACCCTGCAATTAGCGTTAACACTCCGATCATCACCAACTTACTCAGCAGACTGGGGTTAAAATTTGCTAAGGGCAGATCACTTTGCTCAATTTGCACCCCAAACGAGCCACGAGTGAGCCACTCCTCATTGAGTGCTACCAGCCGCACCACTTCGGAAACACCGATTGTGACGATTGCTAGGTAATCCTCTCGTAGGCGCAAGGTAGAGATGCCGATTAACAGTCCCAGCATTGCGGCTAAACAGGCTCCAATCAGGACTGCGATCGCTAAAGGTACGCCTTGGGCGCTCAATAACACGGTGGTATAGGCTCCAACGGTCATAAAAGCAATATGCCCAAAGTTGATCAAACCCGTAAACCCCCACTGTAAATTTAATCCCAGACTAAATAATGCATATGTTGCTGCCGAAATCGCTAGAAAAACTAAATAATTAACCATTCCCTATGCTAGATGATGACGATCAGTGGCAATCGGATTGTACCTTGACTGTACAAAAAGAAGGTATCAGTCATAGTTCTTTCCGAGACTCTAACTCTCTAGTATTCACCCTATTTTCTAAAAAACTTGGTTCGTAACGTTACTCGTTCAAGAGTGAGTCCCTATGAATTTGCTTAGAGGTCGATTGCAGCGTTTAACCCAACAGCTTCCTAGCTTAATCGATCAACTCCCTGATGAAAGCCTTACAGACGCTTGGAAAATTCTCGAACCCCTTTACTATGACCTCTATATGCTTGCAGCCATGCAAGAGTCGATGCGCAGGATCGGACCTGGAGATGCCCTAACCCGCGAGGAAGCCATACGGCTTCTGAACCTCCCCTAACTTCTGGGGGGGCAGGGGGGCAGAGGAGCAGAGG
>NZ_JADEWY010000262.1 GCF_015207375.1 Coleofasciculus sp. LEGE 07092
GTGATTCTGGCTTACATTAATGACCCACATCACAGCAACAAGTAGTCGGCAAATAAATTTGCCGTGCCGCCTTTCCGCCCCCGTTTACAAAACGGGAGCTACCACGCTACCGCTTATTGATGGTGTAGGGGAAGATGGTGTAGGGGAATTCCCCTGCTCCCCTGCTCCCCTACTCCCTTAAAAAGCTTACAAATTAGCTGACTCTTGATGTTCTGGAGTTGATTCTGTAGGAATTGTTCGACTCGGAGACACAGGTAGAGCCTGAGTTGTCACCGCACCCGACTCATAGACACCGTAAGCGGATGCCGAGCCATTATTTCCCTTAAACTGCTGCATTAAACTTGCCATTTCTAAAGCACTCATGGCAAATTCCCAACCCTTGTTGCTCTTAATTCCGGCTCGTTCCAAGGCTTGCTGCATCGTATCTGCTGTCAAAACCCCAAAAATTACCGGAACACCGGTTTGAAAACTCGCTGCCGCAATGCCCTTAGAGACTTCAGCCGCGACATAATCAAAATGAGGCGTTTGCCCCCGAATAACGGCACCCAAACAAATTACCGCATCATAGCGATGTGAAAGAGCGGCTTGACGAGCCATCATCGGGACTTCAAAACTACCAGGCACCCAAATATAATCGACTTGAGAACCATTGGGACTAGGATCGACACCATGGCGTTTCAGGCAGTCTTGGCACCCTGTTAAAAGCTTATCGGTTACTAAATCATTAAAGCGACCGATGACAATTGCCAACCGTAGGGGTTTGGTTGACGTAAAATTCCCCTCGAAAACTGCCATAATTATCTATAGAACTTTTTAAGATTTAACACCGAGACTGCCCCTAAAACCACTGCCGAGTCCACACCCTGAGTGCCTGGGCGCGAAGTCCCCTTGACTAATCGAGGAGAGCAATAGCTGTTTTGGCAGCCGACGCCCTACCTCGTAGAAGCCTAAGCCTGTAATGATAGCAAATCCCCGTCTGGATCATCGATCCAGGCGGGGATAACCTTAAGCAACAACGAAATAATTTAAAACACCGACTAGAATGACAAGAGCAGACCAAAGACCAGACCCCAGCCAGATGAATCGTTTTGATTGTTCCCAGTTTTGAGGGGTGGCATAGGCTACTGGCACGCCGACAATCATGACGAATGACAAAATAACCAAAGCAGCGAGTGATATCTGAAAAAGGATGGACATTTCCGATTGTTCTCCCAAAACAGCAATGGACTGGATAGAAATTGTTCAGTCCAGACTTGACTGATGTTAATAAAACTTCCTGATTATTGACATTCACCTGCAATCAAAGACAGGTGATTCTTGGGCTGATCGTGCGGTTAGTCTCTTTCCGTCTTACCGAGCATTCTTGTCCCGTTCGGCTTTCGACTGAGCGCTCAAGCGTTCGACTGAGCTTACGCCGAAGTCCGAAGTCTGAATCGCTCACAGCGAAGCCTTGCAGAACAATCCTCAAGCTTAAATTTCCGTGTGTCCCACGGTATTTTTGTGGCGAGTCTTTCCCAATGTACCGAGCAGCCTCAAGGTCTACACTCTGTACAAATTTCAATACTCTTCTCTCAGTTGGAGACTAGTCAGACCAAGTTGAACAGCCTCTTAGGTTGAGAGCAAACCCAATTCTATTGAGATTGTACCTTGATGTTGAGCAACTTTTAGGTAAGCTACCAAAAGTTGACCCGCTTTTTCCGAAAAAACCGAAAATAGAGGTAGTCGAAACCTGCGATCGCTGATTACCCTCCTGCTCTAGCCATGGATTTGATATTGTGCCATACCATCACGGATTTCGACGCCCTCGGTGCAGCAGTGGGATTGACGCGCCTGAAACCTGGATCGAAAGTGGTGCTAACGGGGGGCGCTCACCCAGCCGTGCGGGATTTTTTAGCACTGCACCGGGACGAATATCCCTTGCTCGAACGTCGCTCCGTTAAGACAGAGCAGATTCATTCACTGATTGTCGTCGATACTCAAAAACGCGATCGCTTGGGCAAAGCAGCAGAATGGTTAGACCTACCGCAGTTAAACTCTATTGAAGTCTACGACCATCACCTAGGAATTGAGAGCGATATTCCAGCCACTCACCGCCAAATCGAGCCAGTGGGAGCAACAACGACTCTGATTGTCGAGCAGTTGCAGCAAACTCCCATGGCGTTAACCACAGCAGAAGCGACAGTCATGGCACTCGGAATTCACGTCGATACCGGCTCGCTCACCTTTGACCAAACCACCCCAAGGGACGCCGCCGCCTTAGCTTGGTTAATGGCACAGGGGGCAAATATCCGGCAAATTGCCGAATACACCGATCCAGGACTGTCTCCCCAGTTACAACAACTTCTAACCATAGCCCTCGATCAGTTGCACTCTCAAATCCGCTTAGGGTACACCGTTTCTTGGGTACTCCTCAAAACTCCGGAATACGTGCCAGGATTATCGAGCTTGGCGTCCCGGTTAGTTGAACTGACTGAAAGTGATGCGTTGTTGTTAGCGGCAGAGTATGGGGGCTGTCTCTTATACACAACC
>NZ_JADEWY010000034.1 GCF_015207375.1 Coleofasciculus sp. LEGE 07092
AGCCCCCTAGCTCCCCACTCCCTATTCCCCATTCCTCATTTTCAGGCTAGAATCTACAGAAAGATTTTGGAAGCTAAACAATTAGATTGAGTCCGTATTTGTTGGGTGAATCCCCAGTTATTGCCGAGCCTGTAGTACGCGGCTATCAATATTTGGAGGCTGTGAGCCAGTTAACCTTAGAGCCTGGTATGGTTGACGTGAGCGATAATCTGAAAGTGCGCGATCGCATTTGTACCTGGATTGGCAATAATATTGGTGTGATTAATGCTGAACTGAATGCTTGTCTAGAAGCGTGTCACGGCTGCTTTCATCCCGAGCTGCGACGTCCGGTTCAAATTTGGGCAGTTCCCATAGCACAAAACTTTGGTATTGATGGTTTGTGCAATATTCTGGTTGATCCGACGGTTATTCTGATCGATGTAGGGCGGATTGCACCACGGGATTGGCTGGGTATTGTTGTCCATGAATACGCCCATGCTCATTTAGACTCACCAGGTCACGATCGGCGGTTTTTTGAGGTTCTTTCTCATCTGTGCTTGGGACTGGGATTGGAACCTCCAATTTGGCAAGCGGATTTGGAAATGTATTTGCGAAACTGGCCCCATTGCCCTTCTCTGGCAAATCCCCTCGCTTTCTGGATGGGGTATTTTTGAAACATTTTTTAATAGTAGGACGGCAGGGGTTATATAGCATTTCCTAGCGTCGTGAAGTACATTTAGTTTTCTTGCCCACTCCCCACTGCCTACTCCCTACTCCCTGAAATCTGGGGATGACAAGGGGCAATCCCTGTGTCGCCACTATTTTTTAAATTGGTATCAATTCTTAGAGATGGGACGCAATCTGTTATATAGTTTAAAGTTAAGGTTTGTAAGAGTTTCTAAGATTACGGAGATTAAAACGTGGCTCTTCCATTATTAAATTATGCTCCAGCAAGTCAAAATCAGCGGGTCGCTGGTTATGAAGTACCTGGTGACGAACAACCCAGAATTTACACCACTGAAAACATTCTTTCAGCCGGTAACATGGACGAGCTGATTAATGCAGCCTATCGTCAGATTTTCTTCTATGCCTTCGCTTGGGATAGGGAACGTTTCCTGGAGTCTCAACTGCGCAACGGTCAGCTTACGGTGCGGGACTTCATTCGTGGATTGCTGCTGTCTAAGACCTTCTACAACAGCTTCTACGAGAAGAACAGCAACTACCGTTTCGTTGAGCAGTGCGTACAGCGGGTGCTGGGACGCGATGTCTATAACGAACGGGAAAAAATTGCTTGGTCAATCGTCGTTGCTACCAAGGGGATTAAAGGCTTCGTTGATCAGTTGCTCAACAGCGAAGAGTATCTGACTGCCTTTGGCTACGACACCGTTCCCTACCAACGGCGTCGCACCCTACCCGGTCGGACTCAGGGTGAAACCCCCTTCAACATCAAATCTCCGCGCTACGAGGGCTACTATCGCGCTCAACTCGGCTTCCCGCAAATCGTTTGGCAGAACGAAGTGCGTCGGTTCAAGCCCCAAGAGAAGCAAGCCAAAGCAGGCGATCCATCCAACTATCTGGATATGGCACGGTCGGTTGCGGCTAAACCCAACCCTACCCCCCGTGTGTCTGCGATGAATATCAATTACGAAGCGATGGTGCCTCGCCGTCGTTAAGAGCCGCAGTTCGCCGCCGCAATACGGCTAGGAGTGTGGTAAAGGCTGGGGGGAGAGGGGCAACTGCCTCGATCCATTCCTCAGTTTCAATGCCCGTCTTCTCATCTCCTGTGTTAGGAGGGAGGGGACGGGCAATTGTATTGGGGTGTTGCAACCGGAGTCGCCAAGCGTGGAGTGCCTGACCGGGGAGGTTGACGCCGATATCGCGCCCTTTGCTGTAAACAGGGTCGCCGACGATGGGGTGTCCCATATGGGCGGTATGAACGCGAATCTGGTGAGTGCGACCAGTTTCAAGTTGGAAGTGCATGAGGGTGTAGTTACCTAGGCGTTCTTTGACCTGCCAGTGAGTGACGGCGGGGCGTCCACCTTGTTCTACGGGGACGACTGCCATTTTTTTGCGGTCAACCCGATGGCGTCCGATGGGGAGGTTAATGGTGCCGCTTTCAGTTGAGGGCGCACCGTAGACGACGCCCAGGTAGTCTCGACGGGCGGTTTTGGCTTTTAATTGGGCTTGGAGATGGTGGTGGGCGTGGTCGGTTTTGGCGATTGCGATCGCACCTGTGGTATCTTTATCCAGACGGTGGACGATACCGGGACGCTGTACACCGCCGATTCCCGCTAGGTTGGGACAATGGGCGAGGAGAGCGTTGACAAGAGTGCCGCTTTCGTGTCCGGGTGCAGGGTGGACGACTAAGCCTGCGGGTTTGTTGATAATCAGGAGTTGGTCATCTTCGTAGAGGATATCTAGGGGGATAGTTTCGGGTTGTAAGTCTAGGGGTTTGGCTGCGGGGATGGTGAGGGAGATGGAGTCTCCGGGGTGAACGGTAGCTTTTTTGGAGGTGCAGAGGGTATCGTTAATCTGCACGTTGCCTTCTTCGATAAGTTTCTGGATGCGGGAACGGGAGAGTTCGGGGAGATGTTGGGCAAGGTAGCGATCGAGGCGATCGGTGGTTTCTTGGACTTGTAAGTTAATGTTGGTCACAGTTGGTCTGGATTAATTCCCAGTTCTCTTAATTTAGCTTCTAGGGCTTGTGAGCGCTGTCTCTCCTGTGCCAGAAGGTTTTCTGCCTCTTGTGTCCGTTGCGCGAGTTCTAAATAGGTGAGAAACGGTTGAGCATCAGGGCGATAAATCTGAAGTCTTTCCTCCGATAACTCAAACCGCACTCCCAGCCTAGGGCTGACCCAACCTGCTATCTGCTCTATTACTGTTAATCTTGACTCACGACGTTGCCAACCGGTTAAGTCTACTAGATCGGGTTTGTACAGATAGTATTCTTCTACGCCGTAGCGATCGTAAAATTCAAATTTCTTCGCCATATTGGAGGGACGGTTTCCTGGCGACCAAATTTCAAAGACAACTTGGGGGGGAATGTTATCTTCTCGCCACTGTTGATAGGAACCCCGGTATCCTTTGGGTCTGCCTAATGCTACCATCACGTCTGGGGCTTGGCATAGGGTGTTATTGCCTTCAACTGCATACCACAGCAGGTCGCCAGCGACAAATACATTGGGGTCGTTGGCAAACAACAGTTCTAAATTTTCTTTTATCCATACAATTAATTCAAATTGCTGGGTGTTGTCTGCCATGGGTTGTCTATCGCTGTCGGGGTAGATGATGTCTGGCTGGGTGGAAGATTGGAGTTGGTGAACCATTGCTGGAATTCCAATTCTGGTAGTGGTATTAATTGTAATCGATGCGATCGCACTCCCATTACGGCTGTTAGTTGTATAAGGTGATTGAGTTACTTTTACAATCAGCCAGAGCTTGTTTCCATTCCCAAGTACAAATTCCAAAGCTATCGAATCTGCATATATGCTTTGGGTTTTCTGTTACAATAATTACCTCATCAAAATAGTCTTTCTGAAAAATGGCTTGAGCAACGAGAATTACATCACCATCTAAGCTCTCGTTACTCGCTGTTGGTTGCCCTTGGCTTCGCACCCAAGCCCATAATTCTGCTGCTTCTACCATCATTTCAGAGGTGATTGGGATAAAACGCTTAGTTTTGCGAAACTTTTCCAGACGGTTAATGCTCTTTCCCAAGCCTTCCAGTAGTAAGTTTCGTCGAAGTTCGTAATCAGAGATTTCTGCTACTCGCAGAGCTATTTTATTATTTTGGATAAATTGCAACCACTCTTTAACGGCTGGATCTATTTTGGGGTGTGTAATTTTTCCTAAGGGACCGCTATCAATTAATACAACTGTAGTCATTCAATGGTTATATAGACACCCGATTTTGTTTTAAGGCTGCATCAATTTGAGGGTATACCTCTTCATCATAGGGAGAGTCTTCATTCATCCATTCATCAACAAGCTCGATTAAGTCTTCTACAGACTCATCGGTTTTGTTTTGTTCTACGCTTAGTATCTTTGCACGCTCCAAAATAGATTGTGCTGTAACAAGACTCTTCCTGTTCTTCGCACCTGTAGTGCCACTAGTGGCTGAGGGTTGTTTCTCACGAACAGGCAACAGGGATTTTAATTCAATCAGGGCATTGACTATCGCCCTGACTTTTAGCAGTTCCTCTGAGGATAGGGTATCAAGTTGTCGAGCGATCACATTAAGTGATGAAGTTTTAAGTGTAGATTCTTGCTGAGGTTGATATTTTACCTCAAATGTAGTTATTAGTCGAGGAGATGTTTCAGGGATGGGGAATTCTTCTAAATAGAGTTCTGTCGCTTCTTTGAGGTTGGAAAGTGCTTCTTCGATTGTCTCACCTTGGCTGGCTGTACCTACCTCTGGGCATTCAGCTACATAGACATCTTCTTCTTGATATAAAACGGCAGTAAAAGTACGGGATATTGCTGGTGAATTCGACGCTCCAAACTGAATCTGTCTACTCTCATTTTTTAGAGTTTGGGCTTGCTGTGTTTGTGACAAATTTTTAGCTTCTTCAACGAACTTCTTGGCTTTCAGAATTTGTAAGATTTTATCTACTGAATCGATTGACGCTGAGATATTACTATTAGGTGGACTTCCTGCCAGTTTGTTGCGCTCCTGTGTATCATACTGCTCACCTAATGCATCGTAAGCAGCTTCAAAAAGGTCATACAGTGGTTTATGTTTCCTTGCGATATCTTCCAGGCAATCCACCACATCAGTTTGCTGATTGGTTAAAGCCTCGCCAACTTGATTAATCTCTTCTCGTAGTTTCGCAGGTAGAGCTGAAATGGAATCTAATTGAGCCAGAGCTTGTGAGAAAGCTTCTAGCGTCAAGGCTTGGATTGGATCGAGGTCTAACTTGTCGGATGTCATGGCTTAGACTTTACCCGTAACTGTAAAACCAGCCCAATAGTAGGGATGTACATAGAGAGGGTGGTCTGGATTGATCGTAGCAGAGTCCTTTTGCAGTCTCTTGATTTGTCGGTTTAGATAAGACTCAATTGTAGAGTTCTTGCCCTCAAATTCGGCTGCAAGGTCTTGATACCACTGAATGAGTTGGGTATGAGTGACGGTGCGGAGCCACTTTTGCGCTGCTTTCAGGGCAGAAGGCGGGGTCATATTTTCTTGAAGATACTGATAAAAGCGCACCATCAGTAGAGCAGTTGAATATTCATCCACTGCCCAGAGAGCGCTGATAACATAAGCAGCCCCCTTCGCTAGGAAGCCACTAACCAAACCGACAAATTCATCAATCAAGCCTTGCTTGCTGGTGAGGGCTGTTTCGCAAGCGGAGAGGCAGATGAGGTGATAGCGGCTGAAGTCTAACTGGAAGATATCGCGCAGGGTTAGCTTATCTTCACCTGTCAAGAGCAGTGATGACTCTAAGGGCTGATTGATGTCATGCTCTCCATGTCCGGTAAAGTGGAATACGTCTAGCTGCTCATCAGTTTGCATAGTAGTCATCACTTCAATTCTGGTAGCTTTTTGTCCCTTAAGGGGAAGGGTAGAGTCTGGGTACAGCAGGGAGATAGCGGCAGACTCAACGGTAGCGTAGCGCAGGTCTTGTTGGGGATTTTCTACGTTCAGCAACCGTTGTCCAGGATTGACTCTAGATTTTTGCAAGTCAAGACCGATTTGAACACTGGGTAGATAAGTAATGGTGAAATCTTCGGGGAACAGGTCATGGAGCGGCAGCAGGTGTAAGTCGCGGTGGGGAATCAGAATCAGGTGGGGAATGTCGGATAGATGGGGCACAATTCCGGGAATGTTGAGGATGTTTTTGAGTTCCTCCAGTTTCGCCATCATTTCCTTTCGCCAAGGATGGTCTTTTAGGGCTGGCTTTTTATCTTCTGGGGTCGATAGTTTTTCTTCATTGCCTTTCTCTTTGCCTGCGCGGTAATCTTGATAATTCCATTTCCAGTCTTTCACCCAATTTTCAAAGTCGCGGAGTTGACGGGCAGCAGTGGGATAAGTAGCATCATCTGCTGTTACCAAGACAGAGTAAACTTGCAGAGGTTGGTTCTGTTTGAGGATAAATGTGGTAATAGCAACAGGGCTGATGTGCCAGTAAATCGCAGCCGTATGTAAATTTAGAAGTTTTTTAATATCTGGGAACTTAGGGCTGGGGGTAGGTTCATCGCTCCAACCGTCTTGGAACCAAGCGAGGCAAGTATTCTTGCGCTTTTCCGCTAACTTTAAAGCTTCCTCTGTTTCCCCTTTCTGGACTAGAACATCCACACCCATTTGGTTAAAACTGGCAAACTTCCGTGATAGCGAGATTTTCGCGCTTTCGCTCTGGGTTTCTTCCAGGAGCCTCCTCAACAAGTCAGTCGCCTCACTCAAAAGTTGTTTAACTCTGTCTGGGTCTAGGCGCTTCAGGTATTGACTGTCTTGGATCAAGTCTTGCCACACTTCTAAATGCCGCACAGGAAATTGCTCAAATGTCAGTATCTTGAGGGCTAATTCATAGCTTTTATCGGTTTTGTCCCAAGATTCATTCGGTTTAAGATGCTGTAGTTCATATCGGTACTGCGCTTTCCCTCTACACCAAAATAATTCACCACACCCTCGTTGATATTCAGGGTTTTGGGGGTGTATTTTCTTTAAGTTTTTCAGCTCGAACAAGGCTTCCTTCCAAGTTCGCCAAGCATCTCGGTAGTGTTCAGGATACTTTTTATCTTGAAAGTATGTCCAACCCAAGTTAACCCAAGCTCGCCAGTTTTGGTTGTGAGAAAGTCGCAGAGCTTGTTTGAAATCATCTACTGCCTCTTTGTAAAGCCTTAATTTTCTTTTGGCAGCCCCTCGATTGTTGTAGGCAAGGTGGTCATTCGGTTGCAGCTCTATAGCTTTGTCGAAATCAGAGAGCGCCTCTCGATAGTATCCCAAATCTCTGTAGGTATTACCCCGTCCGTTGTAAGCTAGGTGATATCTCGGTTGCAGCTCTATGGCTTTGTCGAAATCAGAGAGCGCCTCTCGATAGCGTCCTAGCTTTCTCTGAATATCACCCCGATGATAGTATGCAAGATGGTAGTCTGGTTGCAACGTGATAGCTTTGTTTAAATCGAGTATTGCCTCTTCATCGCGTCCTAACTTTCTCAGAGCATTGCCCCGCCCATCGTAGGCAAGGTGATTGTCTGGTTGCTGCTTAATCGCTTCGTTTAAATAAGGTATCGCTTCTTGATATCGTCCTAACCTGCTAAAATCCTCAGCTTCAGCATAGACAGACTGCTGGTGAGAGTTGTTAGTGAGAGTACTAGAGGAGGAGGGACGCAGGAGGACAAAGGATGAAAAATCGGCAGATTGTAAATTTTTCAGGGCTTTGCTGCGGCTTTGCCTTGCTTGTTCAAATTCGGGTTTGACTGCCAAGGCTTGATCGTACTTTTTGATTGCCTCGGTGTAATCTCCCTCTTCTTCTAGCTGCTGACCTCGTTCGCACAAAGCAATGGCTATGGTGTGGTTAGATGCAGAGAGAATTTCTTGAATGCTGCCTAACTTCTGAAGGGCTGTAGCACGTTCTTTCCAAGCATCAGCATTTTCAGGGTCAAGGGTGAGGGCTTGGTCAAAGAAGACTAGAGCTGCGCTATAGTTTCGAGCTCGAAGCTTCTCGCGTCCGAGGTGAATCCAGGCGTTAGCGTCTTGTAGCATCTGATGATATTTCTGTAGAACTTGTCAATTATTATCGCTAAGACGCTACATAATTGACCCCCCTAACACCTTTTAATGAGTTGTTAGGAGGGTCAGTTAAAAGTCCGACACTGAAGCGCCCTGCACGGTAGCCGCTGACTAACACCTATTGTTAAGCAGCGGTCAGGGATTCAGTTAAGGATGTACTTAAATGAATGAGTATTTTAATGGGTATTGGTATGTAGGTAATATACCTTAAAAATGCACCTAGTGCAAACAACTCAACGGATAATGATTTCCAAATTTGCCCTGATGCTACAGATACCATCGTGAAAATTGGTTTATCAGTTTTCAGAGCTGACTTTGAATCACCCTCTGTTGCACTTAATTCAGCGATCGCTATAGTGGTATCGAGCCTGGAGAAAATCAATTCGGTCATCACTAACCATATAAACAATGCGGTCTGCATCAGTTAAACGCCGTGACCAAATATTTGCGCCCTGATACTTCAATGGTTCTGGCTTTCCTGTTCCCGTGAAAGGATTGCGCCTTATCTCCTCAACTAGAGATAAGAGACGGAGTGCAATTTTTCTATTTGTATCTACCCAGAAAGTTAAGTCTTCTAAAAATTGGGAGTCGAATACAATGTCACGTTCTGTTTTCTCCTGTTGAGAAGATGCAGACTGAGAGACTTGTTCGGGTTCTGAATTCTCCGAATTAGACTTTTTACGCTTCTTCGCCAAGCCCAAACTCCTGACGCAAATCATCTATAGTTTGAGGCTTAAAAGTCCGTACCTTTGCTCGTTCTATCGCTGCTAAAAGACGTGTTGCATTCTCCGGTGACTGAAACAAATAAACTGTCTCCATGAGGCTGTCAAGTTCCGCAGTAGGAATTACGGATACGCTCTCAGAATCTTCACGAGTAACAACTATAGCTTGGCGCGTTGAGATTGCCTCTTCGTAAATTTTGTCAAAATTGCTGCAAGCTTCAGTGTAGGTTATCTGGCTGGGTATTTGCTGATACTCAGATACCTGCCTTTTCGCTTCTTCAACAGGATTGCTGGCTCTTAGAATGTGTAGAATGCTATCAACTTCTGACAGAGATTCTGCTGATAGGGGATTGCGTTTATTGCGTTCCTGCGTGTGATACTGGTCATCTAAAGCATCGTAAGCAGCTTCAAAACGGTCATACAGGGGTTGATATTTCCTGGCTATATTTTCCAGGCGAACCACGGCGTCAAATTGACGATTAGCTAAAGCCTCACCAACTTGGTTAATCTCTTCTCGTAGTTCCGCAGGTAAAGTTGAAGCAGAATCTAATTTAGCCAGTGCTGCTGAGAAGGCTTCTAGGATAAGGGCTTGAATCGGATCGAGGTCTAGCGTCTGGAATGTCATGGCTTAGACTTTACCCGTAACTGTAAGACCAGCCCAATAGTACGGGTGTGCATAGAGAAGAGAGGTTGGTCTGGATTGATTGTAGCTGATTCATTTGGGCAAATCATTTTTGCGTATTACATTCGGGAATTAGTAGAGCGATGGAGACGTGAATGCTTACCGAAGGTTTCGCGATTGCTTCCTCATACTTCCCTAAACCATACAGTGCAAAGACTCGTTGGTGAGTATCCAAGACTCGTTAGCGAAGTTCTGAGACTCATTCACGAGTATCAAAGACTCAACGACGAGTATTAAAGACTCATTCACGAGTGTCAAAGACTCAACGACGAGTATCAAAGACTCATTCACGAGTGTCAAAGACTCAACGACGAGTGTCAAACACTCAACGACGAGTGTCAAAGACTCAACGACGAGTGTCAAACACTCAACGACGAGTGTCAAACACTCAACGACGAGTATCAAACACTCAATGGTGAGATATCTTAACAACCCATCCTACTGCCAAAGCGCGATCGCTCCTCTCCTAACTCCTTCATTCTGATGTCGCCAACAGTCAATTGCGATCGCTATACAGTGGTTTGCAACCTAATCTTGCATAAGGTAGCTTGGCTCAGATGTACCTAGCCAGTGAGTTAACCATTGGGTAATCAAACCATGAAAAAGTGGCAAAAATCTTTGGGAGTAGCGATCGCAATTTTTTTGGAGGGCTTGGCACTTCTGCTTCTGCGCAGACAGCCGAACTTAGCGAACAGGCAGTTAACGCTTATCCCCCACAGATAGTACAGGTGTTCATGAATGGCTGCGTTGGAGAGCGGGGCTCTGAATTTGAACCCCTTTGTGCCTGTGCAATCGAGCAGATTCAAAACGAATATACGCTAGAGGAATTTTTAGTCATCGCCTTAGAAATGGATGCAGAGAAAGAAATGCCTGAAGAGTTTACACCTGTTCTGAGCAAGATTTTTGCCGCGTGTGCGGCTTACTATCCTGTTGAAGGAGAACAAGCAATACGGTAGCGGACAGCCTTGCACAGTGCGTTAGCAAAGCACCCTACCGCCAAAGTGCGATCGCAGCTCCTATTCATAATGCCAGTTTCGTTTAAGGTGCAGGATATCGGGTATTTGGTTTAGCCATCAGTGCTGCAACCAACGCGGCTGTGCCGCCAATTAACCCGAAAACTACCCAGTTGCGGAAGTTCAATCCCTTTCTTCGAGCAACGATAGCAGCGATCGCACCAATGATACAGTGCGCTCCGAACAGCAGATAGAGATTGGGTTCGATAGGTAAATCTAAAATCAATGCGATCGCTCCTAGAAGTGGATTTAGCCGAGTCCTATGCCCCATATTACAGGGCGCTGCTGGCAGCCAAATCCTCTAAAATCTAAAAATTGGCTACAGGTAATGTAGCCAATCTGTCTAACCTGTATTACAATTTACGGTTTCGACCTTGCTTAATTCACGAGTTCAAAACGGCTTCAGAGAATTTCTCTGGAGCTTTTCGTGTCGAGCTATCATAGCAAATTTTGCGCGATTGGGCTAACTGCACCACGCCAGCAGCTCAAGACACTGACTGTGCCATTCATCTAGAATCCATGCCCATCTATAGTTCTGACCCGATCGCCTTTGAAGGTATTATCGGTTATCGCCACTGGATAAACGAACCCTTCACCTTTACCGGAGTCCCCGATATTGACGAACGGTTGAGTGGTTTTCCTATTGCCGTTTTCCTTCCTCCTAACCGACCTACACACCAAACGCCTCTGGTTATCGGTCTTCAGGGAATGTGCGCCCCTTACGGTTGGAATGCTTTTATCGTACCGACCCTAACACAGATGGGTATTGCAGTCGCCTTGTTTGATACCCCCCTGGCTGGAGAACGGAGTCTAGCGCGTACTTTCTCAGGCTTAGTGCAACAGGAAATTACGCCACTCCTCAATCGTTGCATCCCCTTCGATACTCCGTTACTCCTACAAATTTTTAGCTGTACGGCACGGGACATTAGACTAGTGCAGGACTTCTGCCGCGATCGCTATAATCTAACGGACAGTCGCCTTGCCTTGTTTGGTATCAGCATGGGGGTTCTGCTAGCTGCCTTTGCCTTTAATGCCGATGGTATTGGCAAACGATTGCTTGGCACCCTTGGTCATGCTGACTTACAAACCTTCGCCAAAAGCTGGGGTAAGGTCATTTTGCCAGACTTAGCCGTATCGCCTCTCGGTAAACTGGCAGAGGTTCTATTGGGACGATTTCAACCGGAGCTCAAATGTGTAGTCTCAGTGCTGCGAGTTGCCAAGTCTCTCAAAGAACCGGATAGCTACGGTTATGCCTGCAACCCGATGACTTATATTGACCGAGTGAAGCCCCCGCGTCGCGTCCGTTTCCTTGTAGGTAAGAATGATCCTTTAGTTCGTATTACAGACGCTCAATCCTGTGCGACTCGATTCCCGGATGGTGCCTGTTACATCGTGCCTGGTATGGGTCACGGGACAAGTCAATTCGGTTCCTCCTTCGTTGACCACGTTCGCTATTTTTTGGTGACTCAGTTAGGAGATTGGCAGAGTGATGACTAGGACAATTTCAGAAAATATAGCAGTTTTCAGTGGCGTGCAGTACATCAGAATAGCCTAACCCCCTCCCACAAACTCCATGCTTACGAAACACCTGCAACGACTTTTAGCCACACCCATCCCTCAACGATTTAGCGCTCAAGTTGTTGTTTGGTTCGCTTTAAGCTTGACATTTGCCGCAATTTATAGTTTGTTCGGATTACAGGAAGCATTTAGCCACGAGTATATTGTCCAAGACGATGCCCGACAGCACGTATTTTGGATGCAGCGATTTATCGATTCAGAGTTATTTCCCGACGATTTAATTGCCGATTATTTTCAATCGGTAGCACCAGTTGGATATAAAACGGTTTACCGAATAGCAGCCACCTTCGGCATCAATCCCTTCGTTTTCAACAAATTCTTACCCCCTCTTCTAGGAGCGATCGCAACAGGTTACTGTTTTGGCATCTGTATGCAACTTCTGCCCGTACCCGCCACAGCTTTTATGGCATCATTGCTGCTGAATCAAAGTCTGTGGATGAAAGATGACTTGATATCAGCAACGCCTAGAGCTTTCCTCTATCCCCTATTCCTGGCTTTTTTGTATTATTTGTTGCACCAAGCAATCTTGCCTTGTATTGTAGCGATCGCACTTTTGGCACTTTTCTATCCCCAGTATATCCTCATTGCGGCTGGTCTATTAATCCTGCGACTTCTCAATCGCCAAGATAGGCATCCTCGTCATTCCCAAAGGTGGCATGATTACCGATTCTACCTGCTGAATTTGGGGGTAGCCCTACTAGCGATCGCATTCTACGGGCTCACGCCATCAGAATTCGCTCCAGTCATCACAGCAACTCAAGCAAAAACCTTACCAGAATTTGGAGAAACAGGACGCAGTTATTTTTTCCATGATAATCCCTGGTATTTTTTCTTCCTCGGTTCACGCAGTGGTTTGTTAAATGTAGGTTTTGTCAGACCGGGAACCTTAGCTCTAGGAGTATTATTACCGATACTCATAAGATTTCCTGCTCAATTTCCGTTAATTAGGCAAATTTATCCAGCTATCAGACTCTTGCCGCAACTTTTATTAGTCTCTGTTGGGCTATTTTTGGCTGCCCATGCCTTGCTATTCAAACTTCATCTTCCCAGTCGTTACACAGAACATAGCATTCGGATTTTGTTAGCGCTAACCGCAGCAATGGTGCTGACGATTATTCTGGATGCAATTCTGAAAAGAGGGAGTGGGGAATGGGGAGTGGGGAATAGGGAAACAGGAAACAACGAGCGTGCCAATTCTTCTTGTACTCCTCTACACAGGCGACAGTTTTTGGCATTATCTTCCACAGGTCTAATCGTAACAACACTCATTCTGTATCCCGTCTTTGTAGAGGATTTTCCCTTAACTAAGTATAAAGTTGGTCATTTTCCATCTTTGTATCAGTTCTTTGAGGAGCAACCGAAAGACAGTTTGATAGCATCAACCGCAGAAGAAGCGAATAATCTACCAACATTTTCCCGGCGTTCTATTTTAGTAGGTCGAGAATATGCGATTCCTTATCATTGGGGTTACTATCGTCAATTTCGGCAACGGGCGATTGAGTTGATTCAGGCTCAGTACAGTCCAGATTTAGCACAGGTCAAGCAGTTTATCCAGCATTATGGAATAGATTTCTGGCTACTAGAGCAGGATGTTTTTACACCAGAGTATTTGGCAAACCATGACTGGCTTCAAGATTATCAGTTCGTTACCGAAGAGGCAAGGGCAAAATTAGAACAGGCATTTACTCCAGCTTTGGCAGGGGTGGTGGTGGAGTGTTCTGTTTTCCAAGTTGAAGGGTTTTTGGTGCTAGAGGCAGCTTGTATTTTGAACACAACATCACCGCGAAATCGATAGGATGTGGGATTTAGGTTTAAAAATGGAACTAAAGTAGCAAGATTTAAAGGAAAATAGCAGTGACTACGGTAGCGATCGATTTTGGAACTAGCAACACAGTCGTCTGTATCCAAGATGCTGTGACTCAAACTCCACGAACCTTGAAGTTTGAGGGTATCTCACGCAGCTTTGAAACCGCAAGGGGTAAAGTAGATGTCGTGCCCAGTCTGGTGTTGGTGCAAGCAGCGAATCATCTGATAGTCGGTGAACCCGTTCGTAGTCTGCGCCATAATATTGACGAATCATCACTGCTGTTTCAAGGCTTTAAGCGAGATATAGCCGCAGACTATCGACCACCGACTCGGCAAATTGATGGTAATATTTATAGCTCTGAATCTATTTCAGAAATTTTTATAGGGCAACTCTGGCAGCATATCCTTTCCCAAGAGATTCAACCAACCCGTGTAATCTTTACCGTACCTGTCGGAGCCTTTGACTGTTACCGCAATTGGGTTCAGGCATTGGCACAACGGCTTAATCTCCCCACAATTCAGATTGTAGATGAGTCCACAGCCGCTGCTTTTGGCTATGCCGTAAACCAACCCCAATCGGTTGTATTGGTTGTGGATTTTGGGGGGGGTACTCTCGATTTGAGTCTAGTGCGCACTGTAGCTGCCAATCGAGGACAAAAGGTTTTGTGTTCGGAAGTCGTAGCCAAGTCTGAGGCTTATCTCGGAGGCGTCGATATTGATACGTGGATGGTTGAGCATTATCTGCAAAAAATCGGTATCTCACGCACAAACTTGACTCAAAATATCTGGCAGAATTTATTGGATGTAGCAGAACGACTGAAAATCCAACTCTCCACCGCCACCGAGGTAACGGAAACCTACTTTGATCCAAACTCAACTACGTCTCATGACTGGCATTTAACTCGTTCCGAGTTAGAGGATATTTTTACATCTCGACAGTTACTCACACAAGTGCAAGAGGCATTAGATGAAGTACTAGCGATCGCTCTAACCAAAGGCATTAGCCAAGAAGAAATTGATAAGGTCGTATTAGTCGGCGGTTCTTGTCAAATTCCGGCTGTGCAGCAGTTAATGATCTCTTATTTTGGGCAAGAGCGCTTGTCTTTAGATAAGCCCTTGGAAGCTGTCGCTCATGGTGCGTTGACTGTGGGCAAGATCGTAGGTGTCGAGGATTACCTACAACATAGCTATGCCATCCGCCTTTGGGATCTCAAGGCTAAAACCTATTCTTATTTCTCGGTGTTTGATAAAGGTACTCGCTATCCTACTCAACGCCCCCGATTGATAACATTGCAAGCGGCAACGAATGAGCAGCACCAAATGCGCTTGGATATCGGGGAATTAACAGAGGCAGTATCTGTTGAAGTGGCATACAATGACCAAGGTCAGCTCACCAGTAAGCAAATCCCTCAACCCACTGAATTCCGAGTATTGGCAGATCAAGCTCAACACGTTTATGCTCTTCCCTTCACTCCCCCCGGTAAAACTGGAGTAGACCGACTTCAACTATCCTTGATGGTAAATGAACACCGGGTTTTAGTTTTGACAGTAAAAGATTTGCTGACGCAACGAGTTCTGCTGAATCAGATAGAACTCCGAGGGAATGCGAACCAACCCAGACTTCAAGAGTCAGGGAGTAACCGATTAGAGCCAGTAGATGGTGCTGTTCTAGGAGGGCTAGCTGGAGCAAGACGGCGGTTGGAAGTGGCGGTAGCCGAGCAACCTATCGCTCCGCCATCCGAGGCGTCAGCTTCAACTAGCAGTGAGGCTGAATCGCCGGTGGTGCAGCCCAAAGTGAATTGGTGTTTATTAGATTGTCGTTATCAGCTCACGGGGCATACTAGCGGGGTGACATCCTTGGCGATTAGCCCGGATGGGCAAACCTTGGCGAGTGGCAGTCAGGACGCAACGATTCGACTTTGGCAACTTAGCACGGGCAAATTAGAGCGCTGGATCACAGGTCATAATCACGCGGTTTCTAACTTAGCGATGAGTCCCGATGGCAAAATCCTTGCCAGTAGTAGTCAGGACAATACCGTTAAATTGTGGCACTTGCGTTCTGGAGAATGGCTACGCACTGTCACGGGACATACTGCACCCGTTTTTGCTGTGGCATTCAGTCCGGATGGCAGAACTCTCGCCAGTGGGGGTTGGGAGGGAACTATTCTGCTACAGCAGATCTATCAGAAAGCGTTACCCCGCCAATTTTCTGGTCATCCTGGTGGAGTGAGTGCGATCGCATTTAGTCCCGATGGGCAAACCTTGGTAAGTTGTGGCGATAAGACAATTAAGATGTGGCATCTGCACACTGGGGAATTACTCCAAACCTTGGTTGGGCATTCTGACTTGGTGGTGACAATGGCGATTAGCCCCAATGGGCGGTTACTCGCTAGCGGCGGTGGGATGACTGATAAAACAATTAAGCTATGGGATTTAGAGATGGGGGAATTGATCTGTACCTTATCTGAACAGGCTGGGGATGTTTTATCCCTTGCCTTTAGCCCTGATGGACATACCTTGGCGAGTGGCAGTTATCGAAGGATCTATCTGTGGGATTTAGATGAGGGGGAACTGCTGCATACTCTATCTGGGCATTCGGGGGATGTTTTATCAGTTATTTTCAGTTGCGATCGCCAAACCGTGATCAGCGGTAGTGCGGATGGGACAATTAGAGTTTGGGGATTGGTGTAGCCCCTTGGTTCTAATATGAAAGTTATACTCAATGGGCAGATTGCAGCTTCAAGGAAAGCTTTTCTTGGGGATTGGGCTCATGTACTTATCATGTCTTATACAGGCTTTATTATCAAAAACGCCCACCGATATCGGCAGGCGTTGACAGGTTATCAAGTTTCTCAAATTGTCGATAACTCACCACTTGAGCAGGTTAAACTGCTCCATATCCACCGTATCGCGGTTGCGGTAAATCGAAAGCACAATCGCCAACCCCACCGCTGCTTCGGCGGCTGCCACAGTGATTACAAAGACTGTAAAAACCTGACCTTTAATCTCCACGGGATCGATATAGTTAGAAAACCCCATTAAATTCAGGTTAACTGCATTCAGCAGTAATTCAATCGACATTAACACTCGAACGGCATTGCGACTGGTAATTAAGCCATAGATGCCTATACAGAACAAAGCAGCAGCTATAAGTAAGAAATACTGAAGTTGCAGTTGCATGAATCGTCTTGAGTTAAGAACAAAATTTCACAAATCTAATCGGGTTTAACGGGACTTGACTTGGGACTCACCCGCAATAGATGCCAATTCACGACGGCGTTCTGGCAACGTCGAAAATTCGGTTTCTTCTGTATCCCGAGGAACTAGATTTTCTGGAATAAAATCTCGACGTGCTAGGATAATTGCTCCCACCATTGCCATCAATAACAACACGGAAGCTAGCTCAAATGGTAACAAAAAGTCAGTGAAGAAATGTTTACCAATCTCCACAATTGAACTGTCACCAGGGACAGCAGAACCCGTGTAAACCGACCACGGTGTTGCTAATATCATTGTCCCCAAAAGCACGAACAAACCAGCACACACTAGTGCAGTGGCAGCCTGACGAACCCAGCGATTGGCAATCGGGGTAAAATCCTCTCGCTTGTTCACCAGCATGATGGCAAACAAAATTAGGACGTTAACCGCTCCCACGTAAACTAATACTTGCGCGGCTGCTACAAAGTCGGCATTGAGCAAAAGGTACAAACCCGCCATGCTGACTAATACACCACCGAGTAAAAAAGCGGAGTAGACGATATTGGCGAGCAAAACAACTCCTAACGCTGAACCGAGTGCCATCACAGACAGTAGAGCAAACGAAACTAACTGAACCCCTTGGGCTAAATCCACCGTTATCTAATCTCCTTACAAAGTGTTTTTTTGTCATTGGTCATTTGTTCTTGGTAATGACCAATGACTGGGAGCGATCGCTATTAATCGGTATTCAACCGAAGTTTGATAGAATGACTAAGTCTTAGCCGTTTCTTCAGTCTTGGGTTCCATTCGCTCCACAATTTCTTCTGGACGCAGACCAGCACGTTGAGAACCTGGTGGTAAATCGTGTGGGTCTATAACACCCTTCGGTAGGTAGCCAAACTCCCGTAAAGGAGTAACGATTGGGTCTTGAGTCACTTTATAGGGCAAGCGTCCCATTGCCACACTATCGTAATTGAGTTCGTGGCGATCGTAGGTAGATAGTTCGTAATCTTCTGTCGCAGATAAGCAGTTAGTGGGGCAGTATTCAATGCAGTTAGCGCAGAAAATGCAAACTCCGAAATCAATGCTGTAGTGCTTGAGATTTTTCTTCTTACTCGCTTTGTCAAACTCGTAGTCTACTACAGGCAGGTTAATCGGGCAAACCCGCACGCAGACCTCGCAAGAAATGCACTTATCAAACTCAAAGTGAATTCTACCCCGATACCGCTCAGACGGAATCAGCTTTTCATAGGGATACTGCACAGTAACGGGACGGCGCTGCATATGATCGAAGGTAACAGACAAACCTTGACCAATGTAACGGGCAGCTTGAACCGTTTCTTTGGCATAATCGCCAACTTGTTTGAGAAACTTCAGCATAGTTCAGGTATTCTCTCTTTCTTCTTCCAAGTCATTGGTTATTTGTCATTCATTCTTTGTAAACAACAACTAACCAATGACTAATGAGCAATGACCAATAACTAACCCCCAAAAGCAAACGGAAAGGTTAGTTTAAGAGCAGCAGTCAGGAGTAGATTTGCCAGTCCAACTGGCAGTAGAAACTTCCACCCCAAATTGAGCAGTTGGTCGATGCGCACGCGAGGAACCGTCCAGCGCAGCAGAACGGCGATGAAAATCAATAGGTAAGCCTTCAGAAGAGTCATGATAATCCCCAAAGACGCTGCGATTACCTGCAACCAAGGCGTGCTTTCACTGATGCCCAACCAACTCGCTAACTGTTCAATGGGAATTGGCAATTCCCAGCCACCCAGATAGAGAATGGCAAATAGCAAAGCCGAAAGAACTAGGTTGACGTAGGAACCAATGTAAAATAGACCGAATTTCATCCCAGCATATTCCGTCTGGTATCCAGCAACCAGTTCTTCTTCTGCCTCCGGTAGATCAAAGGGAAGTCGCTCACATTCTGCTAAAGCGGCAATCCAAAAGATTAGGAAGCCAACTGGCTGACGCCAGATATTCCATCCCAAGATACCGTAGCCAGATTGCTGTTCAACGATGTCGATAGTACTCAGGCTGTTTGACATCATCACAACAGCCAGTATCGCTAAGGACAAGGGTATTTCGTAACTGATAGACTGTGCTGCTGCCCTCAATCCGCCCAGTAGGGAATACTTATTGTTGGATGCATAGCCGGACATCAGCAGACCAATCGGTGCAACGCTAGACAGGGCAATCCACAAAAAGATGCCCAGACCCACATTCGAGATCACCAAATTCTGTCCAAACGGCACAATCAGGTAAGACAGAAAGACGGGGATAACGACCAGAATCGGTCCGAGGGTGAACAGCAACGGATCTGCTTTAGTTGGGATAATGTCTTCCTTAAAGACCAGTTTCAGACCATCAGCGACGGGTTGGAGAACACCCAGCGGTCCGGCATATTCTGGACCTATGCGCTGTTGGGCAGCGGCAGAAATTTTGCGTTCTAGCCAGATAACGACTAAGACACCGACGATGGCACCGATAATCATCAGGAACATCGGCAGCGGCATCCAGATGGCTTTGGCAACACCGGCTGGGATGCCGAAATCCTTAAGCGATTGAATAAAACTTCCTTGAAGGTCAATTCCTGCTTTCATTTTGGCGGCTACAAGTAGTTACACCAGGCAGAGTCGATACAACGAGTATCGATTTCTACGCGGTTCTTTATGTGAAGATTTTTTTCCAACCTCATTGCCTAGTATATCGTTGGATGGTTATCCGCCCAGTCTGATCCTGAGAATTTCTACTTATCGCCGCCGTTAGTTTTCCTTTTGGGGTCTTATGGATAGGGTGAGCCAACCCTGGTGCTAGGCGTCGCATCTATCACATCCATTATTATTTGTGATGCTTTTCAGCAGGGTGTATTCAAAAGGGTGTGGGGGATAGGGGAAAATGGGGATTTTCAGTGTTTATCCTGCAATTTTTTCATCTCTTCAGAGACATCAGCCGCAATCTGTAACGCTTCATTCAACAGATGTCCGTACTCGCTAGCTTGGTCGTTAACTTGCAGCGCATTTAAGATTCTCAAATTACTTGCCAATAGCTCCGGATTGCTAACCAGTAAGGTTTTATTCTCCCGCAAAATTCGCTCAACCCTAATGGCTTTTAGCAAATCCTCTTTAATAAGAGTTAGGGCTTCAATCACATTTTGGCGATCGCTTAAACTCATTGAAGTAGTTCCCGCTACCTCTAATTGATCCTTGAGATCGATGGCTTTAATGACACCATTGTATCGATCCACTTCATCCAACAAGCTGCCCAGATTCCTGTTATTGTGGCGTTGTCGCCAAAACCAGCGACCCCCTACAACCGCAATTGGCACCACAATCAGCGTCACCAGAATAGCAATCAAGGAAACTCCCATCAAGGGAAGAATAATAAAAACATACAGCAAGCCAACCCCGATTGGTGTGAGTGCCAGACTCACAATGAATTCTTGAAACCAAAAACTCCCTTGAGTTCGTGAATTTTGAAAAATCGATGGTCTGAAGATCTCAGTAGGGTCAACACCACTTAAATGCTTGAGTTCTCCCGATGAAATTTCCAAACCCTGCAAATCTGATTGCACAGAACCCCACCCAATAATTCATAATTCATCAACGTTGATTTTGCAGCTTTCTCATTTCCTGTTGAACATCCACAACAATCTGCAACGCTTCATTGAGCAGGCGACCCTGTTCACTTGCCTGGTCGCTTACTTGCAACGCCGTTAACGCCATGAGATTATTATCAAATAAATCAGAATTAAATTTGATAAAGTTCTCGTTTTCTCGAAGAATTCGCTCAGTTTTTAAAGCTCGAACGATATCTTCTCGAGTCAGCCTCAGGGCGTGAATGACCTGCCCTCGATTTTTCAACCGCACGTCTGGATTTCCCACGGCTGCTATTTGGTCATTGATGTCGATAGCTGTAATGACCGCATTATATCGCTCAACATCTTCAAAAATCTTAATGGCGTTCCGGTTTTTGTAACTGAGGTAAATTTTTCGGATATCGTCCAACACTAAACCAACAGCAACACAGGCATGGCTAGTTATTAACACTAGCAACTGTTCAGGAAAGAGCTGGCTGAAAATAAAGCAACTACCCGTGATTAACAGAACAATCAGGAAAGTTTTAGCAATCTCTGCTAGAAAGTTAGGGAGAGTCGGCGGTCGAAAGACCGTTTCTATACTTACGCCGCTACAGCGTTTGAGTTCTCCTTTCGTAATTTCTAGACCCTGTAAATCAGGCTGCATTGCACTTCAGTGAAATTATTCTGGCGCTCCCTGACTGGAACGCAGAGGTGACAGTAACAGATTTAGTCTTTTCTCTGTATTAGCATATATTCCTTGAAAGGAAGGCTCGAAGCTTGCAAACACGTTCTAGAGCAAGCGCGTCAAATCTCAACATTGAGCCCTACCTGCTTAGTTACTCAGTTCACTCTCGTTCTGCTCCGGAGTTTCCTCGCAATCTTCCCTTTCCTCTTCCTCACACTCTTGGCGCTCTTCGTATTCTTTGAGAAGTTTGGCAACTCGTTCCTGAATGACAAGGTGCCGCGCTACACCCTCATAGGTATAGCGGTTGTAGCCATTACGCTCAATCAGAGTTTCCAAATTGCTAATCCGTTCCTCTGTATCAGGGTGGGTGGAAAGCCACGCGAATAAGGGACGTTCCTGTTCTTCCTTCGCCAGAGTCATCATCAAGTTGTGCAAGCCATCAGCGGCATAACCGCCAGCAACTAAAATCCGAGTACCTAGATCATCAGCTTGGCGTTCCATGTTCCGACTGTAGTTAAGAACAATTAAATTCGTAGCCGTCCCTCCAAAGGGAATGTATTGAGTAATGTTGGCAATTAAGTTACCCTCCGTGACTAGCTGAAAACCGTGAGACAAAACAGCGTGGGCTAATTCGTGGGCGAGTAAACCCGCTAACTCTGCTTCAGAGTTTGTTTTCAAAATCGCTCCAGCATTGACAAATACCTTTCCACCTGGTAGGGCAAAAGCATTGATGCGGTCATCCATGATGACATAAAACTCATACTCAAACTCATCACGACCTGTCACGATCGCTAATTTGTTGCCGATCTCCCGGACATACTCAAGCACCTCTTCATCCTCTACCATGGGCAACTGCCGCTGCACCTGTTTGGCAATTCCCTCTCCAACGGCTGATTCGCCCCGCAGCATCAGCACCGTTGTTTCAACGGCAGAGATAGGTCCGAAGAGATTGCCCGTGAAGATATAGCCTAATGCCCCAGTAATCACGTTTGCGATCGCATTCCCCCGCAGTTCACTGCGTAGGTGAGACTTGTGGCGTTCCAAATTCTCCTCTGCCAGCACCTCAAATTCTTCAGCCTGGGGATGGTTGAAGTTGAGCAAGGCAAATTGACGTGCTGCCAAGGATGCTTCTAACCACCGTTTTGCTTCCCCTAGCGCCGTTATTCTAGCTTTGAGTAATTCCGGTTCATTTGGATAGAGAGTACTCCCTCGCTCCAAGATTTCCAGAGCCTCTTCTTCCCGACCATAATCCTTAAGAGCTTGGGCATAGCTTAAATGAGCAGGGATAAATTCTGGCTGCTGCTCAACTAAAAACTGAAGCGGTACGAGGATTTTCGTTTCAAGTTGCTGCTCTAAACCCGCCTGTGCCTGACGCCAGTACACTGCCCCGGCTGGCGATAGTTCGGCTGGGTCGTAAATGGCTACAGATTGTTCTTGAACTTGCTCCTCGACTTCAAAGGGTGCTTTGGCTTGACGATAGAGCTGTTGAGCGGCGGCAAACTGTCCACTCATGTAGAGTCGGTCTGCCTCAATTAAGGTCTGCTGTCGTTCAAGTTCTTCTGGAGTGAGTTCTGGTGTTTGGGCATCGACCGATTCTTCAGTACCAGCTTCAGGAGCAGTTTCTGCATTTTCCGATGCCTCTATTTCCTCAGTGGATTCTTCGGCAGTCGGTACATCGGTTTCCTCGGTTGTGAAAGTTGAGGGTGATGAGACGGGTGCTGTATCGGGAATGACGATGGTTTCTGGAGTTTCGGAGGAGTCGTCAGAGATTATCACTTCTCTCAGAGACTCCTGGGTAATATCTGGAATGACGATTGTTGTGGGGTTTTTGGCTGGCTCCCGCTCCTCAACAGCAACGGACTTGGCTAAAACCATTGATGTTGAAGTAGGCAGCAAAATGCCTAAGGAGATTAGCAGTGAATTCCAGAGGAGTTTCATAGGGGAATATCCGGCATTACTAGGTAAGGTTTGATTCAGCGATAGGGCAGCACCACTGCAAGGTTCTACCTGTTTCACAGGGTAGCTTAGACACAGCCCTATTTTTCTCACGAATCACCATCCTCACCAACGGCTTTAAGTATCGAGCAATACCATTCTTGGACTTGTACTGGGATAATTTTTAGAAATTATTGAGAAAATTCCAATCAATTATTAATTGTCACGCCTCGATTAATAATTAGCAAGAGAAAATTATGGCATTAAGGTGGTTAGCATTAATTTTATTAAAGTAAGTTTTTACCATCGGTAATTTCACGGAAAGCGTCCTTGGCATACTGGACAATTCTCAAAGCTTTTTGATTAAAATAGACAAAACTATGGAAGCAGGCAAGAGGCAATCCGATGCACTCACAGGAAGCAACCTTGGAAAATAACAGTCCTTGGTATGAAAGCCCCAATGGAACTTGCACTATTCTCCAACCCACTTTAGTCAATATGGGAGAAGGAAAACCGCTACACTTAATGTTCCCCGTTCACTGGGCGAAATCCCTAGAAGTTCTGCCTCAAGCCAAACAAATGGCAAATAATCTCAAAGCAATGTTAGTCTTGCTACTCCACGGAGAAGCCTCTGACAGCCAAATTGCTTCCTTAATTGTTGAATTAGCTGAGGCTGAAGTACTGCCCCTGTGGATTGGAGAGCAAAATCGGCAGAAAGTAGACAGGATTATTTCAATGCTATTCAGCCAGATTCAGGAGAATGCTTGAGTGAGGCAACAAAAACGGACAAGGGGAAAGGTAAAGGGTGAAAGGTTTGTATAATTTCCCTTTTCCCTTTTCCCCGTCTCCTTGAATCCACTACTAACTCTCCCTATATAGCGTTTCTCTATCTGGTGAGATACAACACCCTGGAGTTTAGGGAGTAGGGAGTGGGTAAAAAAACTCAATGTATCTCACTAGTGCAGCGTGACGGAAATAAGTGACCAGCTAAAATCCCCCTTGTCTCTCTTGAAGTAGTCAAAAACTGCTGCCGAGATGCACTAGGTTGGGAACCGCTATATAGCGATTCTTAGAAGGGTAGCTCTATTTCCGTCGTGCTGTACTAAGAAAATATCTTTTCCGCCTCCACAGACCAGTTTTTAATGACTTTCAACTGCGTTGAATGTTCGGAAGCATCTGCCTGTTGATCCTGTGCTGCCAATGCTTGGTGCAAAGCCTCCATCTGTGCCTTGATTTGTTCAAGTTGATTTTGGACTTTTTCGACCTCTGAGGAAGGCAGCGAAGTTACACTTGTAGGAGGCTCAACCACAGTTTTCCGGGACGCATAACCCATGTAAGTTTGGGCTGAAGCAAACTTTGTTGCTGCTGTCTGCCCTTTCTGTTGAGTCGGTGTCGCGGGTTGAGTTTCAACAACTGATGCCGTCATCACCATCGGTTGAACGGTGGGAGGCTCCGCAGAATTGGTGTAGGGTGCCTGTGTTGCTGGTTCTAATTTGACTTCCCTGTCTAAAGACTGTAATGGTTCGAGTTTGACATCCTGATCCCAAGGTGACGCTAGTTCGGCTTTAACGTCTTCATCCAAAAATGAAGTTAGTCCAGAAGCTGTCAACCGGGGTTCTGAAACTTTGAGTGACTCTAGCAACTCTTCCTTTTCCTTTAGGTTTTGCGTCAAGCTAGAGAGTTTTGCCTCAGCTTGAGCTGATTTCTGGGAAGAGTGTCGCCACCCCGTTATCGCTAGACTAGCGGTGCCTGCTGCCAAACTAAGGACAGTCGTTAAACCGAGGTAAGGAGGTGCTACATCCCTTAGCTGTCCATGAAACAGCGATTCCTCTTGGAGTTGAATGGTGATTGGCTTCTGACCCAGTATGACTAATGGCAAAGTCAGTACACCAAAGACTGCTGCCGAAATGATTGCTGGTGCAACGACGAATTTTCTGAGTGGAGAACCAGTCATAATAGTAATTCCTAGTGGCAATTTCCAGTGTCCGTCACAAAATTCAAGAGAATTAGGATGCCTCAATCCCATTCCTTTGAACTAATATTTGGCAGGAGAAATGGTAGTTAAAAGAACCGACTTAATGCTTACTTTTTTAAAGTTAATCTTTATGTTTAAAAATGTCCATATATTTTCATGAAGTAGAGATGAAGAATTTATAGGGACTCCGTAAAATCAATGAAAAATTGACTCTGATGAGTCTAGCTTCTCGAATCATGCACGTTTGATTGTAAATAGCAACCCCAATCGGAAACATCAGGCGGAGAGATGGTGTCAAGTGGGTCAGGGTGATGAACCGACTTAACAAAAAAACTAATTGAGGAGCCTCTTAACTTGAAAGAATTCCCTCTGAGCGTCAAAAAATAACGAGGTTGGCTGAAGTCCTTAGAGTCTATCTAAAATGCTTACTAGGCGGGATTTAATCAAGTTCTGTAGTTCATCAGGGTAAACAACAGCCAATGCTAACAACCTTAAATAACGCCAATCACGGGTTAACTTCAATCAAGTTGTCTCGTTCTAACCACATCAACTGCTTTAGTGTTTCACAAAGCTATGTTTAGATTCCTCCTGCACCCCCTTTTGATTCGCTTTCAGCTCACCCGATCGCACAACGCGAACCGCCAGCAGAATCGGGAAGCATGGCAATATGCCTCTAGAGAAAGACGATTCCCTTTGAAACTGTATTCCAGACTACTTTGGTTTGGATTAGCCTTACTGTTGTCCTTACTGATGGGATTGGTTTTACCAAATCAAAGCCCTGTAACAGCAACTAGTTCAGCTATTACCATTCAAGTTCCCTTATCTACCCGAAGGGCGAAAATTGTTGATGCTAAAGGTCAGCAAGTGTTGCTCCGAGGCGTGAACTGGTTTGGCATTGAAACAGAAATGCACGCCCCTCACGGTTTGTGGGAACGGGATTACAAAGAGATGCTAGCCCAGATGAAAAACTTGGGCTACAACACAATTCGGCTTCCCTACTCCGTACAATCTCTGAGAGCTTCAGAAGTAACAGGCATCGACTACAGCATTGGCGTTAACTCTGAACTGGAGGGGAAATCGCCGTTGGAAGTTATGGATGCGATCATCCAAGAAGCCGATCGCCAAGGATTAATGATCCTGCTGGACTCTCACCGACTCAACGACCAACGCATTCCAGAATTATGGTACGGTGACGGCTTCACCGAGAAAGACTGGATTGATACTTGGACGATGCTGGCAAAGCGCTACAAAAATCAGCTCAATATTATTGGCGCAGACCTCAAAAACGAACCCCACGGTCGAGCGAGTTGGGGAACCAACAACCTAGCGACCGACTGGCGACTGGCAGCCGAACGAGCAGGTAATGCAATTCTCGACATCAACCCCAATTGGTTAATTGTCGTTGAAGGTGTCGAAAATAATGTCCCTGGTCAAAAGCTGGAAATTCATTGGATGGGTGCCAATTTAGAGGGAGTCGGACGCTTTCCAGTCCGGCTGTCGCGTCCTAACAAGGTCGTTTATTCCCCTCACGAATACGGTGCTGGAGTTTTTGATCAACCTTGGTTTTCCGAACCCAGTTTTCCCAATAATCTTTCTAAGCGCTGGGAAATTGGATGGAACTATATCGCCACGAAAGGAATTGCTCCCGTCTTTATTGGCGAATTCGGGGGTCGGCAAGTCGGCAAAAACTCCAAAGAAGGAATTTGGCAACGGAAATTAGTGGAGTTCGTCCGTCAAGAAGAGCTAGGTTTCGCCTACTGGAGTTGGAATCCTAACAGTGACGATACGGGTGGTATTTTATTAGATGACTGGCTAACCGTCGATGCTCCCAAGCAAGAACTGCTCCAAGGACTGCTGGTTGCAACTCGCTTTTCCCATACCCCAACGGCGGCGATTGTCAACCCCAAACCGCGTTCTTCCCCCATTGCGATCGCTCCCACGCCAAAACCCCAACCCCCTTCGACTATATCCCCTACAGCGCAACCCCAATTGAAAGTAGTCTCAAATATACGCTCCGATTGGCAGGACGGATTTTGCATGAGTCTACAGGTCATCAATCCAAGCAGTAGTAGTGTTCGTGATTGGCAGTTGCAATTCCAGATGAATCAAGCAACGATTAATGAGAGTTGGAACGGTAACTTTAAGCGCCAAGGGTCACAATATACCGGGACTCCCTTAGATTGGGGACGGGTGATCGAACCCGGACAAAGCCGAGAGTTAGGATTCTGTGCCAATAAGCAGGGGTCTGACTACCAACCCCAGCAACTTTCTGCTGTTGCCATTAACTCAACCTCTAACAATCAACCCAGTGTAACGGTTCCGATAACAAGCCCACCTCAGTTAAAGGTGGCGTCTAACATCCATTCAGATTGGCAGGACGGATTTTGCCTGAGCCTGCAAGTCACCAATCAGGGCAATAAAAATGTTCGGGATTGGGAATTGCAGTTCCAGATGGATCAGGCGGCAATTCGTCAAAGTTGGAACGGTAAGTTTAAACCCCAAGGTTCTCAGTATACAGTCACACCTCTAGATTGGGGGCGGGTTATTGCACCCGGACAAAGCCGCGAATTGGGATTTTGTGCTGACAAGCAGGGGTCTAATTACCAACCTCGGCAAGTAGCAGTATCGAGTCGTTAATCTTGACGATAAAGGTGCAGAAGCCATACTACTCGGTTAACCTCACCCCCAACCCCTCTCCCCAAGGGAGAGGGGTTGGGCTTTCTAGGCATCTGCTCACAAGTTTTGTCAGTCAGTCTATTGGCACCGAAAAATGCTTCACTGAGGTCTTTTTAGAACTGAGAGCGATCGCTGCTCACACCTGCACGGATATTGTCAAAGACTTCGATCGGCAACCCACCAGGATTTGCTTCTGTCTTCAACATCAGCGGTGGCACTGCACCTACCAGCGCAGCTTTCGCAACACGACTGGTGCCGTGGCGACCGATATAGCGAGTGACTTTACCACCGCCAAGCAAACTTTTAGATGGGTAACTCAAAGAAGATGACGTACACTAAAAACCCAGAAACTATTCCGTATATCCGTGATAAGAAGGCTTTGAAACGCACACGCTCGTAAACTAACCAAACCGAAACGATAATAGAAGAGAAAAGAATCTCTGATAAAGGAATTAGCGGGTTTTCAAAGAATTTAAGCATTAAGAATGCAATTGCCGTTAGAAAGGTGAAAATAATATAAGTACTCACGAGGGGAAATTCACCTTGGCGGGCATTGCCAGTCTTGACAAAAGAACTTAGAGATGCGGTAATAATTACGGGTAGCAGAGCGGCAAGTAAGCTTCTAAGTCCCATACCAATACCCAAAGAAAAAGATTGGATGATCAGGTAGCTTAAAGAACCTATTGTTATTGCAGCCGCAAAAGCAATTAAAACAAAATTAAAAATAGAGCGAGACAATTTTGATATTTTTTTATTGTCTTCACTGTGCCTTTTTTGCATTTCTTTCTACCAACCAAGATAGATTGTTTAAATGGAATGGTTATTGAAGGTTTCCCTAAAAAAAACTGAAATTCTGCTCCCTCATAATCATAAATGTAGCAAGATATCGGGTTTATCTCCTCTTTCTGGGGATAGAATCTGGTCGTCTACCCAACGATGACTAAAAATATCCATAGGAATTATGAATTAAAAACGCGCCTGAGTCGCCCCAGACGCATTTTATCAATATCAATTTACAAACTAAATCTAACCACTGAGTGCCTCGGCACCGCCGACAACTTCCAGGATTTCCTGAGTAATAGACGCCTGCCGCGCCTTATTGTAAGACAACGTTAGGTTGCCAATCAGTTCTGTGGCGTTGTCACTGGCGTTGTTCATTGCCGTCATCCGCGCTGCTAGTTCGCTTGCCGCTGATTCTTGCAATGCCCGCAGCAACTGGTTGTTCAGATACAACGGCAAAAGAGCATCAAGAATTTGCACTGGATCTTGTTCAAAGATCATGTCACGAGGTAGGGGGCGATTTGTGGGTGTGACTTTCTCCCGTGTCACCTCGAATTCACCGCCACGAGTTGTCAGCCGGAAGATTTCATCATCCTGGGCTTCTAGTCCTTGCGCCGTCAGAGGTAGCAGGGTTTGTACCACCGGACGAGAACTGATAAGCGAGACAAATTTGGTGTAAACTAACTCAATCCGATCTACCGTTTCCGATAAAAATAGGGAGAGCAATTCGTCAGCAACCATCGATGCTTCTGTGGCTGTGGGAATTTGCTCTAAACCCGTGTATTTGGCACTAATTGGCTGGTCACGGCGCTCAAAGTACTGGCTAGCTTTGCGTCCAATTAAGACATACTTGTAGTCAAGTCCTTCCTTTTGGAGTTCCTTGGCGCGGTTTTCGGCGCGGCGAATAACGTTGCTATTGTAACCGCCACACAAACCGCGATCGCCTGAAATAACCAACAAGCCTACAGACTTGACGTCCCGCTGCTTGAGCAGAGGCAGGTCAACGTCTTCAAATTGTAGGCGGTTCTGCAAACCGTAGAGGACTTGAGCCAAACGATCAGCGAAGGGGCGGGTAGCCGTTACCTGTTCTTGGGCGCGACGTACTTTCGCCGCAGCTACGAGGCGCATCGCCTCCGTGATTTTCCTTGTATTTTTGACCGATTGAATGCGATCGCGAATCGCTTTTAGATTGGGCATAACCTGTTCATTGTTGATTGCTGATTGTTCATGGTTCATCGCCATCAGCAATGAACCATGAGCTATGAACTAAGAACCAATTACACAGATACTAGGAAGGTCTGCTTGTATTCGGTGAGGGCTTCCTTCAGCAGGCTTTCTGCTTCATCGGTGAGAACCTTCTGTTGCTTAATAATCTCACCAAATTTCGGCTTGCTGGTCTTTAAGTACTCCCGCAGACCCTTGGCAAATGTGGTGATTTTATCAACAGCAATATCATCCAGATAGCCATTCAGACCTGCGTAAACGAGTGCTACTTGTTCGTACACTGCTAGGGGTGAGTACTGGGATTGCTTGAGTAGTTCCCGCAAACGCTGACCCCGTGCCAGTTGGTCTTGAGTGGCTTTATCCAAATCGGAGGCAAACTGAGCAAAGGCTTGCAAGTCATCATATTGTGCCAATTCCAGCTTTAACTTACCTGCCACCTTTTTAATGGCTTTTGTTTGTGCAGCAGAACCCACCCGCGATACTGAAATACCAGGGTTAATAGCAGGTCGTAGACCGGAGTTAAATAAGTCAGAAGATAGGAAGATCTGACCGTCGGTAATGGAAATTACGTTAGTGGGAATGTATGCCGACACGTCACCCGCTTGGGTTTCAATAATTGGCAGTGCCGTCATACTACCGCCACCCAATTCGTCATTCAGCTTCGCTGCCCGTTCCAATAGGCGAGAGTGGAGGTAGAAAACGTCTCCAGGATAGGCTTCCCGACCGGGGGGACGGCGTAGCAGCAGGGACATCTGGCGATAGGCTTGAGCTTGCTTAGAGAGGTCGTCGTAAATGACTAGGGTCGCTTTGCCTTTATACATGAAGTATTCGGCAATAGTGGCACCTGTGTAAGGAGCCAGGTACTGAAGAGTTGCTGGATCGCTGGCATTAGCAGCTACAACAACGGTGTAGTCTAATGCACCCCGATCTTGCAACACACCGACGACCTGAGCGACGGTAGACGCCTTTTGACCGATGGCAACGTAAACACAGATTACGTCTTCTTCTTTCTGGTTGAGGATGGTGTCAATGGCGATCGAGGTTTTACCGGTTTGGCGATCGCCAATAATCAACTCCCGTTGTCCCCGTCCGATGGGAATCATCGCGTCAATCGCGGTAATACCCGTTTGCATCGGTTCATGGACAGAACGCCGCGCAATAATACCAGGAGCTGAAGATTCGATCAGGCGAGATTCACCGGACTGGATATCTCCCTTCCCATCAATCGGACGGGCGAGGGCATCCACCACACGACCAATCAGGGCTTCTCCCACAGGCACCTGGGCAATCTTACCCGTAGCGGTAACGGAACTGCCTTCTTGGATATCGCGCCCTGCACCCATGAGTACAGCACCCACGTTATCTTCTTCTAAGTTCAGGGCAATACCAACGGTGCCATCTTCAAACTCTACCAGTTCCCCAGCCATGCACTGTTCCAAGCCATAGATCCGGGCAATGCCGTCACCCACTTGCAGTACAGTGCCAACATTGGAAACCTTGACCTCTTGGTCATACTCCTCGATTTGCTGCCGAATAATGTTGCTAATTTCGTCGGGTCTAATGCTGATCATGATTCGTTGTCAGTTGTTGGATTATTAGCTTCAGAACAAGCATTTATTTAGAATTCAGAATTTAGCAAGAAAGTTTTATCTTCCTGACTTCTGACTTCTGTACTTCTTTCTTTACGTTGCACTGTTCAGGCGTATGCCAATGCGACGGAGTTGCCCACGCAGGCTGGCATCAATGACTTGAGAACCCACTTTCACAATCACACCACCAATTAAATCGGGTTCAATTGTTGTGTCGAGCTCAACTTGCTGGGCATTAGTCATCGCTATGACTTTCTGGCGGACTGCCTGTTTTTGGTCATCGTTGAGTTCGACGGCGGAGGTTACTTCTGCTAGAACAGTTTGTTTTAACTTTCGCAAGAGAGCTTGGTACTGCTTACAAACCCCTTCTAAAAAGAGAATGCGTCGCCGCTCGACCAGAATCTTTAAGAAGTTCACCATGTAAGGGTGTAGTTGGTCGCCAGCAATCTGTTGCAACACGGCTTTTTTGTCGTCGGCTTTGACGATGGGATTGCCGATAAACTCCTGAAATTCTGGTGATTCCCTAAAAAGATCGAGCAGGGCAGCCACATCTTCACCAAAGCGATCAACGAGGTTGTGTTCTTGACCCACAGACATCAGTGCTTCTGCATAGGGCTCGATCACCTCTGCACTTACTAAACTCCCTTTCACGATCCACCTCCCATTAGAGCGATGCTGCGGTTAATTAATTGCTGCTGCGCCGATTGGTCTTGATCTAAGCGCCCTCTCAGTTGCGAATCGACTCGCTCCATTGACATTGCTACAACTCGTTGCCGGAGTTGGGCGATCGCTCGTTCTCGTTCCGAGTTTAAATCTTGAACGGCTGATTCTTTCATCCGTTCAACATCTTTTGCGGCTGCTGCCAAAACGGATTCTCTAGCTGCCTTGGCGTTTTCTTCCCCCTTTGCCCGAATTCGTTCGGCTTCGGCTTGGGCTTGCGCCAACTTCTGCTGGGCATCTGCTAAAGATGCCGCCGCTTCCTTCTGGCGTTTTTCCGCTTCGCGAATTGCTTCTTCAATATCTGAGCGTCGTTGTGATAGGGTATTCCCTAAAAATTTTCGCCCAAAATAGAATAGCACCCCGATAACGATCGCCAAGTTGATCAGGTTGGTTTCTAAAATGTCAAAGTTCAGACCAAAACCACCTTCTGAACTGCCTTCTGCCACAGCCTCTGCTGCTGTAGCTAGGATTGAGAAAGTACTCATAATAGCCATATACAACTGCCAAAATTGAGAACTGCCGAGCTGCTGTACGTCTTAAATCCGCATAAATCTACAATGCTGGAATTCTGCCATTAGCCTTTCGGTTATCGGTCACTAAGTCCTGAACGACTAATAATAAATAACCGACAAAATCCCAGGGTTTAAATAGGCAAACCCGATGTTCCAAAGAAACGCCAGCTTTTGCTTGTCCTACTTAACCAACTCCGGACCCAAAAGTTTTTCCAAAATTTGGCGAGAGAGAGCATCCACTTCTTGTTCAAGAGATGCCATCGCCTCAGCTTTTTGCTGTTCGATCTCCTTTTGGGCTTGCTCTCGTTGAGCGATCGCTTCAGCTTGCGCATCAGCCATCTTCTGAGCAGCAATTTTCCGGGCATCCTCTTGGGCGGCTGCAATTGTCGATTGAGACTTACGGCGAGTTTCTGCTAGTTCTTGCTCGTATTGCCGTGCCAAGTTCTTGGCTTTATCCAAGCGTTCCCGTGCTTCTGTCTGGTTTTTGCGGATATAATCACCCCGTTCATCTATTGCCTTTCCGAGCGGCTTGTAGAATACTACATTCAACACCACTACTAAGATGACAAATTGCAGTGCCATCAAGGGTAGGGTGGCATCAAAATCAAACAAGCCCCCTTCTTTGGCTGCTTTTTCTACTGTTTCTACAGCTAGTAAAATCGTCGAGTGTATCATGATTCTCCTGTGGCTCCACAGCGCAAGAAAAGGTCAGCTTTTCACTTGATATGGGGATGCCTTTTTACTCGGTTTGTCTCCTGGGTTGAGGTTATTTTTCAGCATTCAGGCTACTGAAATTCAGCGCCCGAATGCTGAGTCAATCAAGTGTTACGAGAAGGGGTTAGCAAACAACAGAACGAGGGCAACCACCAGACCGTAAATAGTGAGCGCTTCCATGAAAGCCAAGCTCAACAGTAATGTTCCACGAATTTTACCTTCGGCTTCTGGCTGACGAGCAATTCCCTCTACAGCTTGACCCGCAGCATTTCCCTGACCAATGCCAGGACCGATTGCAGCTAAACCAACAGCTAGAGCGGCAGCAATAACAGAAGCAGCAGCAATTAATGGATCCATGGTAACCTTCCTTCTAACTAACTAACTAAACGACAACATGAAACTCCCACCTGGAAAAATCCACTTAGAACAGCGGAATTTTTAGTTCGGATGAGAAATTTAATCTTTACCACTAGCGCCTGCCGCATCATTCATGATGCTCTTCGCCATGATCTTCCATGGCTTCACCGATATAGGCGGCAGCTAGGGTTGCAAAAATCAGCGCTTGAATGGCACTTGTGAACAAACCCAGTGCCATCACAGGTATCGGTACAAACAGCGGCACCAACAGCACCAACACTGCCACCACCAGTTCATCTGCCAGAATGTTGCCAAACAGACGGAAACTGAGTGATAGGGGTTTGGTAAAATCTTCCAGAACCTTGAACGGCAGCAGAATGGGTGTCGGTTGAGCGTAACCCGCGAAGTACCCTAAACCTTTCTTGCTGAGACCTGCGTAGAAATACGCCAGGGAAGTCAGCAGGGCAAACGCTACTGTGGTGTTGATATCACTGGTTGGAGCCGCTAATTCACCTTCTGGTAGCTCAATGAGCTTCCAAGGTACGAGCGCTCCAGACCAATTTGCCACAAAAATGAATAGAAACAGAGTGCCAACGAAAGGCACCCATGGACGGTAGTCTTTCTCCCCAATCTGATTTTTCGCTAAATCCCGCAGAAATTCTAGGGCATATTCCATAAAATTTTGGATACCGCTAGGAATTCGCTGAACGTTGCGAGAGGCAGCAATCGAAGCCACCAGCAGAATGGCAATGGCTACCCAGGAGGTAAGGAAAACCTGTCCGTGGACTTTTAAATTGCCAATATGCCAGTACAGATGCTGACCAACTTCTAATTCAGCAAGGGGGAAAGCATTTACAAGCGTTAAACCATCTATCATGTCCATCCCGGAGATTTCCCCAGATATCTTCAAGCGTAAAAGCGGCTGACTTAACAACTGAGCCTACTTAGATGTAGGAGACAGCGTGCTTTGCAGTATATAGACGATGACTGCAGCCTTATAAGTCAGAAATCCTAAAAAGATGGGCAAAATATGCAATTTTTGCCATTGACTGGCAAGGACAATTAGCCCAATCAAAAGAGCAAACCGAGTAGAACTCGGACGCCTTTTTTGGGAACCTATCCGTTCAACATCTTTAGCCAACATTCTCAAGTAAACCACACCGGTGCACGCCCCGATCAAATAGTTCAAGGCAATATTTAGGGAGTAAAAGCTCCAGACAGAGACAAAGATCACCCCTGCCATTGTAAATGTCACCAGCAACAACGTTCGTTGTAGTTGGTAATACTCCCGCATTGAGGAACTAGGTTGAGAGAGTTCCTCTTCGGTCGGTGTGGGTTGAAGAGAGTCGTCTGACGGGTTCACGGGCAGCAGCCAAAGCTAGTCTATTAAAGTTGGCTCGATCGCATCTAGCCATAGGCAATCATACCATGTTGAAGTAACAATACTTAAAATATCGTTAATGTTGGAATGGGGAGTGGGGAGTGAGGAGTGGGGAATGGGGGAATTTTCCTGCTTTTTTGAGTTGAAGGACTTGATATGCCAAAGTTAGCTTACCTGGATTGTCAGACAGGAATTGCGGGTGATATGTGCTTGGGGGCGCTCGTAGGGGCAGGTGTCCCTTTAGAGTATTTAATTGAAAAGCTCAAAGGACTGGGTATTGATGAGGAGTATCGGTTACGAGCCGAAAGTGTCCATCGCAACGGTCAGTTAGCCACGAAAGTTCATGTTGATCTGCTGGGTGAGGTAGAACATGATCATCATCACTCCCAAGGACAGAACTCCCACGACCACAACCTTTCAGGTCACGCACCAACCCGACACCTGCCAGAAATTGAGGGAATGCTCAAAATGGCGGGGTTGCCGCCACGGGTTTTGGATTGGAGTTTAGCGGTTTTTCGCAACCTAGCAGAAGCAGAAGGGGCAGTTCATGGTATTGCTCCAACTCAGGTGCATTTCCATGAAGTGGGAGCCACCGATGCCCTCATCGATATTGTCGGCACCTGTTTGGGTTTAGATTGGCTGGGGATTGACCAACTCTACTGTTCTGCCTTACCGACAGGGGGCGGTATTGTCCGAGCTGCTCACGGTCAGCTTCCCGTACCGGTACCGGCAGTCTTAAAATTGTGGGAATCCCGTCAGGTTCCTATTTACAGTAATGGGATTGAGCGGGAGCTCGTGACGCCAACCGGTGCGGCTCTTGCCGTTACTCTCGCGGTTAGCTTTGGTTCTCCACCCCCCATGAGCATCCAGAAAGTTGGTCAGGGTGCGGGTACTGCCCAGTTACCGATTCCTAATATCCTGCGACTCTGGATTGGTGAAGCATCAGAGGTTCAACTACCCGATAGCGGACAACTGAACAATGACCCTTGCCAAGAAACCATCTGTGTGCTGGAAACTCAAATAGATGACTTAAGTCCTCAAGCCATCGGCTACGTGTTTGAAGTGTTGTTTAATGCGGGGGCGCTTGATGTTTTTACCCAAGCAGTCGGCATGAAAAAGTCTCGCCTGGGGATTTTGCTTACGGTTATCTGTCCGCCAGAAAAGGCAACGGTTTGTGAAGATATTCTTTTTCGAGAAACGACTACGTTGGGTATTCGTCACTTTATCCAGCAGCGCACTGTTTTGGATCGAGAAATCCAAGAGGTTCAGACAGACTATGGCACAGTACGGGTGAAGGTAGCTAGCCGGACTCGTAGTGGCAAAAAAGCGATCGCTAATGTACAGCCAGAGTATGACGATTGTGCCGCGATCGCACGGCATCACAACCTGTCTTGGCGGGAAGTGCATCAACTAGCGCTGGATACCTGGTATCGCCAGCATGGGTGAAGGGTGTGGGTTGGGTAGAGATTCCTACGCTAAGATGAGGACTATCTTCAGTCCTGAGTCCTTCGGGATGTTCTAAATAAGCAAGCTGTCGTACTAATGATTAGGAGAAACCATGGCTGAATATCAAAAGATTGAATATCGTATCGGTAAAGATGGCAAGATTACCGAAACCGTAATAGGTGCTACGGGCTCAAGTTGCACGGAAACGACTAAAGGACTTGAAAAAGCTTTGGGTGAGGTCGATGATCGAGAATTGCTACCCGACTATTATGAGGGGGAAGAAACAATAACCTCTTCTCAAACCACAACTCTGAATCAGATCTAAGAATGGAGGCGCAATGCTTGATAACCCCAACCTTTTTTGGTTAGGTAGCGTACTCTGGTTGGGAGGTTCTTCGCTGGTGTTAAGTCTCTTGGGTTCTAAGTACAAGGAAAAAACACGGGTTAACGCCTCTCAAATTGCTGATAGTGCGATGCAAATCGAACAATTGCAGGAGCAATGTCAGCGCCTACGCACGGAATTGCAGGAGCAATCGAATCAGCATAAAGCGGATTTTCAGGATACAATCTTTGAGCAACTGCAACCTTTACTGACTAATTTTCCAACGGCTCGTCAGATGGTCAAAGCTCGACCGGATTTACTCGCTAAAAATTTGGTGTCTCTGTTTACGCCCCTAGAAAATCTGCTCGATAGTTGGGAGTACGAATCCATTGGTTTGCCTTGGGAGCCTGTTCCTTATGATCCTCAACTCCACCAACCCGATAGTGATGATATTGTTGAGGGAGAGTTAGTTTATATTCGGTTTGTGGGCTATCGAGATGGGGAGCGAATTCTCTGTCCAGCTAAAGTCAGCCGTACTTTGCCTGGGGGAATGAATTATGAAGGGGGAGTTAAGGTTTAAAACGAAGCACAGTTTTGACTTCCTAAAGCCAATTTAATTCTCAACTCTTGTCCCCTGTCTCCTGACTCTTTAACACCATGACTACTGTTGCGATTGACTTCGGCACCAGTAATACTGTTGTCAGTATTCTTGAACCCGATACCAACGCTCCAAAAACCCTCAGATTGGGTTCCCTCTCTCGCTTGTTTAAAGTATCGGGTGCTGAGGGAGAGGCACAAGATATTCCGGTAATTCCGACGTTAGTGTTTGTCAAGGAACCCGGCAAAATTTTGTTGGGAGAACAGGTGCGCTCGCAACGGTTGGGGCAATCTCAACCCACTCGTTTTTTCAAAGCATTTAAACGGGATTTAGCGGCAGATTTTCAACCCCCACCGCGTCTTTTAGATGGTCATCGTTACAGTGCCGAATCGATTTCAGAAGAGTTTATCAACTCGATTTGGCAGCAGTTACAGGTACAAAGAATTCAGCCGTCTCAGCTTATTTTCACCGTACCAGTGGGAGCGTTTGAGCGCTATTTGGATTGGTTTCGGGATATAGCGAGTCGTCTAGATGTATCGAGCGTGCAACTGATCGATGAATCTACGGCGGCGGCATTAGGTTATGCGGTGCAGCGTCCTAGTTCCTTGGTTTTGGTGGTAGATTTTGGCGGCGGGACGTTGGATTTAAGTCTTGTGCGAACGGCTCCTCAACAATATCGGGGTAAGAGCGATCGCCAGACGGTATTGAAAGCAGAAGTGTTGGCTAAGTCTGATGCTTATGTGGGTGGGGAAGATGTTGATATCTGGATTGTTGAAGAATACCTGCACAAGCAAGGTTTGTCAAGAGCTGAGATTGGGGAAATTGGCTGGCAGAATTTGTTGGAAATTGCCGAGCGTCTGAAAATTCGTCTCTCCAGGGCAGAGGAGGCAAAAGAAAGTTGGTTAGAGGAAGAAACCTTTACCTCCTATGACTTGGAACTGAGTCGAGATGGGTTAGAAGAGATTTTAGAAAATCGCCAGTTCCTTGAACAATTGCGTAATACCGTAGATGAGGTGCTAGGGGTTGCTCACGGCAAAGGTATCGATAAACGTGATATTGAGCAAGTGTTACTGGTTGGGGGAAGTTGTCTGATTCCTGCGGTACAGCAGTTGATGACGTCCTATTTTGGCAGGACAAAGGTAAAGTTAGATAAGCCGTTTGAAGCGGTGGCTCATGGGGCGTTGGCGTTGAGTCAGTTTGCGGGTGTAGATGACTATCTGCGCCATGGTTATGCCATTCGGTTGTGGGAACCCCATGGGCGGAGGTATTCTTATTTTCCTTTATTTGAGAAGGGAATTCAGTATCCTTGTCAGCGAGCCGAACCTTTAATTCTGCAAGTAGCAACGGAAGCACAGGGGGAAATTCGCCTAGATATTGGGGAAGTGGCGGAAATGGCGCAAGCTGAAGTTGTTTATGATGCCCAGGGACGAATGACGAGTAGTCAGTTGTATAAACACGCCGATTACCGTTCGCTGGAAAGTCATCACGAGCAAGTGTGTATCGCCCATCTTGATCCGCCCGGACAGGTGGGGGTTGATCGGGTTGCCGTGCAGTTTGAGGTGGATGAACGGCGGATGTTATTGGCGACGGTGAGGGATTTGCTGACAGAGCGGCTGTTGGTGGAGAAGGGAGCGATCGCCAAGTTACAGTAAGGTTGGGAGCGGATTTATTATTTTGATACCGCCGATTCCGCTTCTCACTTACATGAGCTACAGATCCACTCCCTACTCCCCACTCCCTGCCTTCATCAGTGTGTACCTCACTAGACAGAGAAACGCTATATATCTTTGTCTTTTTGTCTAATAATTTAGATGGGTTTATCCTGAGTCCATCCCTAATGCTAATTGATAGCATTAACAAAACACGGCTGTGGCAGGTATTGACAAGGATTGATCACTAGTATCGGGGTTGGTATTTGAACGGTTTTGCTCGTAAAGCGTTAACAGGAACGCCCCCAGGAAAAAAGCAATAATAATGGGCAACAGCAGATCCGTTTTCGGTTCCTCCTTGGGCTTTTTGGCAAAATCGCGACTGAAGTCGCAGGCAAGGCACTGGTAAACATCCGGGTTGCGCTGAACTACCGATTTTTTACCGCACTTGGGGCATTCAATTAAGATTTCTTTGATGGTTAGGGATTTTTCTTCGCTTTTCATCGTTGGTGCATCTCAACTTGTTTCTGGAATACACTGAGCTACCCACTGAAGCTCTACCATTCCGGATGCTCACCGGAATCTTTCGCGATAGTCGCGATAGTTTAGATGCACCCACTAGCGATTTCAATTGAGCTTATGCAGTTTTAGAGAGAGTATAGGGACTTTGGGAATTCTCCTCTCCCCAGCTCTCAGTGAGGTAGATAATACATAATAACCTCTAAGAAAGAAAAAATATCGCAATTCTTTCTTTCTGAACAGAAACAGAAACAGATACAATAACTATATCTTTCTTAAAAATCAAGTCAGGACTAGAGATGAGCGTACTCTTCTCAGCCTGAGAACCGCTATAAGTCAGCGATTGAACAACTGCTGCCGCCTGACTCTCAAGTACACCCCCAGGGGAAATTGATAAAACTCCATCACCAGCCACAGGATAATGGTTAAGTGCGACACAAAGGTTAATCCAGTCCAAACTGTCGGCAACCAGGATAAGTGGCTATTTGGATCTGGAGGAAAGGTGTAGGCAGAAAGACCAATTAAAGTCGGTGGCAGGATTACGAATGCGACTGCAAAAATTCCGGCAACCCATCCCCACTTCACTCCTTCGAGGTGCGCTCCTACCCAAGTTTTGCCATTCCAGTGCCAGGTTAAGGGGGGCTGTCTGTCTGTCATTTTGAGTAGCTGTCGCTCCAAGTCAGCGGTGAAAATGTGACGACACGACTCACAAGCTAAAGCCTCCATCAAAGGCATAGCTTGGATTTGACCCAAACGACAAATCGGACAGGGGTAAACCCCATGATAGCCAAAACGGTCGAATGAGTTTTGTAAACTGTACATACTCAAAGCAATCTCCTGTCCCTTATGTTATGTCAGTGCATTGACCCTTGGGCGAGCTTTTTCTATAGAATATTATCGAGATTACCAGAAGAAATCTGCGATCGCTTTTTCCCCGTCAGGTTGCACCGCTTCTGGCACACCGAATAAAACCGAACGCTGCACCAACTCAGGGGTATTGAGGCGACGAGCCACTCGGCTGGGTATCCCGTAACCGTAAACAATATGACCTTTCCCAACGATTACCATCACCTGATAGTCTGGGTTAGCCTTGACAAAGTCAGCAATTCCGGCTGCCATCGTTTCATCCCATAGAACTTGGGCGGTGAAAAATCGTTCAAAGTTGGTACTGTTGCCCTGCCCCTTTGGATGGTGCTGTTCGTAGATTTCTCGAATCATTTGACGGTATTCGGCGTTATCAGTCCGAATTTCTGAACGGGGGGGAATGTGCTGTTGTTCAGTGGGAGTCAGGCTTTCTAAGCCAGTGCGGGCAACTTTGCGCGTTACTTCTGTGGGGGTATTGAGTGCTAAAACAGGCAGTTGATGGGTTTTGGCAAAACGCAATAGGGGGGCGTAGTACTCCCACGGAAAGCCCCAGCGTTGCTCGTATTCGGTTTGTTGAATGAGTTGGGCTTCTGTAATTTGTCCTGCCAAGTAGCGATCAAGGATATCCTGATAGGGTCGCTGGAACATTTCCATAGCGATCGCAATTTTGGGATTCTGCTGGTAGAGTGCTTGCAGAATTTCTAACTGAGCGTTGTGATCTTCAGGACTATCGTGGGTTTCACCTAGGTAAACAATATCTGCTTTTAGCAGTTCCTGCACTATGGTTTCACGAGACTCAATAGAAGGTGTCTCTACGGGTTCAGTTTGAAGTTGGTGATTTTGAGCGCAAGCCGGAGTAGTGCAGAAAAACACAATACCCAATGACCAGCCACACAGTTTAGTAATTTTGCAAATTTTCATAACTTTATTTTGCCCTACCTCAGCTTAATCGAGAAGGGAAACCAGGAGAAGCAAAAAGAGGACAGATGTCATAGCTAGGTAGGCAAAGTTGGAGAGCCTGTTTGCTCTAACCACTCCTGGAAAGTTCACTCACCTTAGTTTAGAGTAAATATTAGCTTTGTTCTCTGAAAGTAAGCTGCTGTGCATCTAATTGGCATTATTGGGACGGGTAAGATGCCCATCTCAGAATAAATATACTGAAATACTAAGTACTCCCATGACTATTTTACTGGGTATAGCTGCTTTAATCCTAGCGACAGGAATTGGTATTATTCTCGTTCGTCGGAATACCAAGCAAAGTCTTCCCTTGAATACTGACGTATATAACCGTACTTTAGAAAACCAAGTTATAGAACGAACTGCGGAATTAATTCATATTAATGAGCAGTTGGAACTTGAAATTGCCGAGCGTAAAATCACCGAACTTGCTCTCAAAGAACAAAAAGAAATTCTGCAAACTACTTTTGAAAATATTCCGGGTATGTTGTGCTTCTATAATGCCAACATGGAAGTGCAGCTTATCAACTCAGCCTTTGAGAAAACCTTGGGTTGGTCCCTCGCAGAAATTCGAGAATTTGATATTATGGCGCAATGCTATCCAGATCCAGACTACCGCGCCTCGGTTATGGAGTTCATGATGAGAGCTGATAGCACATGGCGAGATATTCAGCTTAAAACTCGCAATGGTAATAGTCTATTTACCTCTTGGGCAAATGTTCGTTTACCGAATGGCTCTATTGTTGGTATTGGTAAAGATATTACTGAGCGCAAACAAACCGAAGAAGAGCTACGAGAAAGCAAGCGTTTTATTGAACGCATTGCTAATGCGTCTCCTAATCTTTGGTATATTTACGATCATATTGAAAAACGCAATGTCTATGCCAATCGCGAAATTGCCGCTGTTTTAGGCTATACTCCCCAACAGATGCAAGGGATGGGTGCAGCACTTCTGCCAACCATTGTTCACCCTGATGACTTGGCAAGATTTCCAGAGCATTTAAATAAATGGAAGACAGCGACAGATGATGACATTCTAGAAATCGAGTACCGGATCAGAAATGCTCAAGGAGAATGGCGGACTTTGCTGACTCGGGAAACGGTGTTTGAGAGGACTGTTGATGGCACAGTTAAGCAAGTGATTGGAACCTCTACTGATATTAGCGATGTCTACGACGAGCTTCGCTTACGCAAACGAATAGAAGAAGCCCTACGACAGAGTGCTTTGCGGGAAAAAGCGATCGCCCATGTTCTGCAACGGATGCGTAAGACACTTGATATTGAGACGATATTTAGTGCTACAACCGAAGAATTGCGGCACGTCATAAATTGCGATCGCGTCGCTATTTATCGTTTCAATCCGGACTGGAGTGGGGAGTTTGTATCCGAGTCGGTAGCGGATGGCTGGATACCTCTAATCGTCGAGCAGAAAAATGATTTTTCTCTGAAAGAGGATGCAGTAGAAGATGAAAATTGCATTATCAAAATCCTGGATATTGAAAATGACTCAGTACAGGACACTTATCTACAAGAGACTAGAGGTGGGGCATACTCTCAAGGCGTAAATTACCGAGTTACCCAAGACATTTACAACGCTGGATTTACCCCTTGTTATCTTAACCTCTTAGAACGATTTCAAGTCCGAGCTTACATCATTGTCCCCATTTTTTATGGCAATCAACTTTGGGGATTACTGGCGACTTATCAAAATTCGGCTCCCCGCTGTTGGAGTGAATCCCAAATTAGTGCCGTGGTGCAGATTGGTGTTCAGTTGGGCATCGCCTTGCAGCAAGCTCAGTTACTCCAACATACTCAACAACAAGCAGTAGCGCTAGAACTTGCTTTAGACGAATTAAAACGCACTCAATCCCAACTAATTCAAACTGAAAAAATGTCGTCTCTTGGTCAAATGGTAGCAGGTATTGCTCATGAAATCAACAATCCAGTTAGCTTTATCTATGGTAATCTTACTCCTGCCAGAGACTATTTCCAGGACCTGCTCTCCCTGATTGAACTTTATCAACAAAGCTACCCTGAGCCTACACCCGAAATTGAGCAGCTAGAGTCTGAGATCGAAGTTAATTTTCTGGTGGAAGATTGGCAAAAGCTGATAGATTCAATCCAGATTGGCGCTGAACGGATTCGCCAAATTGTCTTATCACTCAGAAACTTCTCTAGGCTGGATGAAAAAGAGCTAAAAGCAGTCGATATCCACGAAGGTATTGATAATACCCTCCTGATTTTACAGCACAGACTGAAAGCACAGGGAAATTATCCGGAAATAAAAGTGATTAAAAACTATGGTCAACTTCCACGGGTTAGCTGTTATGCCAGTCAGTTAAATCAAGTGTTTATGAATTTGCTCTCGAATGCAATTGATGCTCTACAAGAGGATTCAGAAGCACCGAGTCACGAGTCAGAAGTGATACCGACGATTACGATTCACACAGATGTTACTCATCAGAATACCAGTCCGAATTCTGGCTCCTGTCTCCTCAATTCTCATTTTGTTGTCGTTCGTATTGCTGACAATGGTGCTGGCATGAGTGAAGCGGTAAAACAGAAAATATTTGACCCATTTTTTACCACGAAGCCCGTCGGCAGTGGCACGGGATTGGGGTTATCAATTAGTTATCAAATTGTAGTAGAGAAACATAAGGGGCAACTCAGTTGTAGTTCTGCTCTAGGAAAAGGAACAGAGTTTATTGTAAAGATCCCAGCTAGAGGAAGCCTCTGACGGGGCAACTCTATCGAGGCAAAAATTAAACGTATGGGAGTACAGAATTATGTGGGATGTGTTAAAGAATATGGACGAACTCAAAGAAGACATATTTTAGACCTTTTTCTCACCCCGTCAGAGTCTGACTACTCAGTACCAAACTTTCAGCAAACTGATCCAAACGCTTCGAGAGTTTCTCATCTAAAAGCTTGCCATCCTCACCAAACGCTTTCCAAGCCTGACCGATCGCAATTTGCTCGGGAATCACCCAAGCGTGTACCCAACGCATAATCAACCGCAAATCGTTGAGGGCGTTACTGTTGGACTGACCTCCCAATACACTAATCAACCCCGTCACTTTCCCCGATAAATGGTCAAATGTCATCAAATCGAGGGCATTTTTTAAAACTCCACTGACTCCACCGTGATACTCCGGAGTTACCAAAATCAATCCATCGGCTGTCTGAACTGTTTCCCGCAACCGAGTAACATCTGGATACCCCGGATAGTCATCGCTGCCGATACAAAATGGTAACTGCATTTGTCGCAGGTCGAGAATTTCCGTTGCTGCTCCCAACGCTTCCACTCGCTGAACGGCTAGCGTTAATGCTTGATAGCTATACGATTTAGAGCGCAAACTCCCGTTAATCCCGACAATTTTCACCATTTCCCTAACACCCTCTGCTCAAAACTACTTAGCCTAACTGAGTCAGCGAGTCTGCCAAGCTTCCTCTATACCAAGATTAAGCCACTTATCGGTACAACATCACACGCATTAAGCTAAAGTCGTTATGACTACAAATAATATACCGATTGTTGCTCAACCTCGTCAACCAAGGTAGACAACCACGACTGGAATTGAGAAAGCTAAACTAGAGATGGTTAACAATGTTTAACCGTCGCGTCACGTACTTAGACCGTAACGCGCAGTACATAGGGGTTGAGTCAAGACAGGACGCACAATGAAAGAATCGAAAAAACACGAACGGACTAGCGGTTCGGTTTCCCAGCCAAACAAGCCACAAACTACGCCGAGAAACCTCTGGCGTTTTGCTGCCAGTTTATTACTATTTCAAGGAATGATGCTGGGTACTCCCGTCCGAGCCCAAGAAAGTGATCCGTCTCTCAGCTACGGACAGATATTACAAAAAATTGATGCCTGCATCCCCTCACCCTCCTCAGCATCTGAAGCTAGAGACGCTCAACCAGTCTCGAAAGTGAATTGCGATATTACCAAAGTCCAGATCGATCCGGCTAGGAGAGTTGCCGAAGTCTACCTCAAAGGACAAGATGCCAATGAAGACCCCCAAGAGTTGGTACTCCTCGATCAAAATTTGGAACTCATTGAGAAACTCCGCAGGACGAACATTGAATTTGATGTAGAACCCACTACCGATAACTCTGCGGCTTTGGGGCTAGTCATGAACTTATTTTTACTTTTATTATTACTGGCAGGATTAATGATGATCCTGCGCCGCTCTAGCAGTGGCTCTGGTCAAGCCCTAAACTTCGGTAAGTCTCGCGCTCGTTTCCAGATGGAAGCAAAAACCGGAGTCATCTTCAATGATGTAGCAGGCATTGAAGAAGCCAAAGAAGAATTGCAGGAAGTCGTTACCTTCCTCAAAGAACCGGAACGCTTCACGGCTGTAGGCGCACGCATTCCCAAAGGCGTCCTGTTGGTGGGACCTCCTGGTACAGGGAAAACTCTCTTGGCAAAAGCGATTGCAGGAGAGGCAGGAGTTCCATTCTTCAGTATCTCCGGCAGTGAGTTTGTAGAAATGTTCGTCGGTGTCGGTGCTTCCCGCGTCCGCGATTTGTTCAAAAAAGCCAAAGAAAACGCCCCTTGCTTGATTTTTATCGATGAAATTGATGCCGTTGGTAGACAGAGGGGGGCAGGCATCGGTGGGGGTAACGATGAGCGAGAGCAAACCCTTAACCAGTTGCTGACTGAGATGGATGGGTTTGAAGGGAACACGGGTATTATCGTTATTGCAGCAACGAACCGTCCCGATGTTTTGGATACCGCCCTCCTTAGACCGGGTCGATTTGACCGCCATGTCATCGTGGATTTACCGACTTATAAGGGACGGCTGGGAATTTTAGAGGTACACGCTCGCAATAAGAAGTTAGCATCGGAGGTGTCTCTCGAAGGCGTCGCCCGACGCACGCCCGGTTTTTCTGGAGCGGATCTGGCTAACTTGCTGAATGAAGCCGCCATCTTAACAGCACGACGGCGAAAAGAGGCGGTTACTCCTCTCGAAATTGCCGATGCCATTGATCGGGTTAGCATTGGTCTGCAACTGGCACCCCTACTGGATAGCAAGAAAAAGCGGTTGATTGCTTACCACGAAACGGGACACGCCTTGTTAATGACTATACTGAAAAACTCTGACCCGCTCAATAAAGTCACGATTCTGCCTCGTTCTGGCGGCGTTGGCGGGTTTGCCCAACCGCTTCCGAATGAAGAGTTCATGGATGCCAGTCGCTTTCGAGATTTAGGCGACCTTTATCTGCCTCGGACTTGGCTGATCGATCAGATTACCATCGCTTTAGGGGGAAGGGCAGCAGAGGAAGAAGTTTTTGGTCATGGTGAGGTGACGATTGGTGCCGCTAGTGATATCAAAAAAGTCGCTGAACTTGCCCGCGAGATGGTGACTCGTTATGGAATGTCTGACTTGGGTCCAGTTGCCCTCGAAAGTCCAAATAGTGAAGTTTTTCTGGGCGGCGGTTGGTCGCAGCGATCAGAATATTCAGAAGAGGTGGCGGCAAAAATTGATCAACAAGTGCAAAAGATCGCTCTGCGTTGCTATGGGGAAGCTTGTCGCCTAATTCGCGAGAACCGAGCCTTGATAGACCGCTTAGTTGATAATTTGTTGGATCAAGAAACGATTGAAGGCGATCAATTCCGCAAAATCGTTGCCCAATACACGCAACTGCCGGAGAAACAAATGGCAGTAACTTTGTAGGGGGAGAGTTGAATTGAAACTTGAGGCGATCGCCCTTTTACATCATCCCAAAGGCGATCGCCCTCCTGCAACTGTGGGATATAGAAACGGAACCACTTTCATACCTGAGGTAGGTCAGCTCTGCTCCAATTGCGAAACAAAAAAACACTCTCTCTATCTGAAAGAGTGTTCAAGTGTGACTGCTGCGGACTGGATAATTGACCGCGACTTAAATGCCTTCACCCCATCACCAATATTAGGTCGCTGCTACCTTCAAGTCGTGTACAAATTGCTCTAACCTGTCCATCCCCTTCTCAATCGACGCCATATCAGTAGCGTAGGAGAAGCGGATGCAATCGTCAGCACCAAAGGCGATACCAGGAACTGCTGCAACTTTCTGAGATTCCAACAACGCATTGCAAAACTCTAGAGATTTCATGCCTGTTTTGCTGATGTTGGCAAACAGATAAAAAGCACCGTTTGGTTTAGGACAGCGTAATCCGGGTATGGTATTGAGACGGTCGTACATCACCTGCCGTCGTCCAGCAAAGGCAAGGCGCATCTCTTCAACACAGTCTTGTGACCCTTCTAAGGCTGCGATCGCGCCATACTGAGCAAAGGTACAGACATTGGAGGTGCTGTGACCTTGAATCGTCGTCACGGCTTTAATCAGTTCCACTGGACCGGAGAGATAGCCGATACGCCAACCCGTCATTGAGTAGGCTTTTGCAAAGCCATTACTGATAAAGGTGCGCTGGAAGATTTCAGAGCCAACTGCACCAATGCTTAAGTGTTGCGTACCGTTGTAAAGAATCTTTTCGTAAATTTCATCAGAGACGACAAAAATATCTGCCTCGACGATAACCTCTGCCAACGCTTTCACCTCTTCTGGAGTGTAAACCATACCGGTGGGGTTGGAGGGAGAATTGAGAACAAACAGCTTAGTATTAGGGGTTATAGATTCCCGTAACTGCTCAGGGGTAATTTTGTAACCCGTTGAAGCATCTGTTGGCATAATGACGGGGGTACCGCCTGCCAACTTCACCATTTCGGGATAGGAAAGCCAGTAGGGGGCAGGAATAAGAACCTCATCCCCTGGCTCAATTAATGCCAACATTAATCCAAACAGAGAATGTTTGCCGCCGTTGGTGACAATCACATTCTCAGCTTGGTAATCTAAATTGTTATCTTGGCGCAGTTTGCGAGCGATCGCTTCTCGCAACTTGGGTTCCCCAGCCGCAGGACCATACTTGGTTTTTCCTTCATCCAAGGCTTTCTTTGCCGCTGCCTTGATATGGGTGGGGGTATCAAAATCAGGCTCCCCGGCGCTGAAACTGCAAACATCCAAGCCTTCTGCTTTCATCGCTTTGGCTTTGGCGGCAATTACCAGGGTTAGGGACGGAGAGACTTGACCAACTCGTGCTGCCAGCTTCATGCTTACTAAATCCGAACAACTAAAATGAACTCAGTGATTTTAGTGTACTCCTAGTCAATTTATTCCCAAGGGAAGCACTAGAGCAACGTCTTTCCCACAAAGAATACAAAGCACTGAAAGCGGCTAAGGATTAATTTTATAGTTAAGATTTATTTTCAGTAGGATAGTTTACTGAGAAAAGTATCAAATACCATCATGCCCTAAATGTAAACTGCACAGTGAACGCTAGAATGTCAAATCATTAACTTAAGTAAACGAAAGACTACAAAATATATCTTTCCTAAACTGATGTGTTTTTTTTGCTTCTACCCCCTTCAGTTCCTTAAAAGTTGAACTACCATTTTCATCAAAGATCAAATATGTTGCTGTCACTAATTAGGATGCTGTCGATGTTAAACGTGGCACAGTACTACAGAGTCCTCGATCTACAACCGGGCGCTTCAGCCGAAGAAGTCCACCAAGGCTACCTTGATATGACTTGGGTGTGGCACCCCGACCGATTTGTTAATCATCCTCGATTACAAAGGAAAGCGCACTACAAGCTTCAAGAACTCAATGAAGCCCATGAGCAACTGCGTTCTTGCCAACCCACTCCTCGTCACAGGGTTTCACGCCCGACATCCAAATCCCCCCTATCCTCACCCCCTCGCTCTTCCTCTCCAGCCGTGGATTTATACAAACCCCAAGTCAATCGGACAAGGGAAGAAGAAACTAGGCGAACGGTTAAGGACACCAAGTCCTCCGTTAGTTTTAAAACCAGCAATCTTGATGATTGGTTAGATTAACAACATGGATAAACTTGACGACAGTCAATTAATGAATGTAGCTTCCTTTGCAGTATGCGCGGCTGATGTTCATTGGGAACCTCACCCAATTCCAGGAGTTAAGGTTGCTAAACTGTATGTAGACATGGAACAACGCCAGTTGAGCGCCCTAGCTCAACTTGAGGCTGGCGTACACTACCCTCTTCACCGTCATGCAGGAGTCGAGGAGGTTTTTCTTCTAGAAGGAGACTTAGTGGTTGGGCAGAAGAAGTATGAGAAAGGGGATTACATTCGCTCGGCTCCTGGTTCAACTCATAACCCTCATACTGAAGGTGGATGTCTGTTTTTTTTGCGGACTTCCCTCGACGATGAAATTTTAAGCGGGAGTTGATTCTTTCTGCTTCTGAACTCCTGAACTCCTAGATTCTTCTTCAAAATCTCCTAGATTGCCAACACCACCTCTTCTTGCTTACCTCTAAGCAACTCAATAATTTCATCGATGTAATGTTGAAATTGGGGTTGACGCTTGGTTGTGTAGGTGCGATCGCCTGATAAATCAATCTTCAACTCCCGCTTAACAGTACCGGGTTGGGCTGTTAGAACATAAATTCGCTGGGAAAGAAATACGGCTTCTCCAACATCGTGGGTAATCATGAAGATAGTCGTGCCAGTACGCCGCCAAACTTGGAGCAAAAATTGTTGCATGGCTTCCTTCGTTTGAACGTCTAATGCCCCAAACGGTTCATCCATTAAGAGAATTTTCGGTTGGCAGGCAAGGGCGCGAGCGATCGCGACTCGCTGCTTCATTCCCCCCGACAGTTCCTTTGGTAGCGCCTTTGCAAACCCAGATAACCCCACGACATCTAAATAGAAAGAAACCTGCTGCTGCCGCTGTGCTGCTGGAATTCCCTGCAACTTCAAACCAAATCCGACATTATTCGCTACCGTCATCCAGGGATAAAGGGTATAGCTTTGGAAAACCATACCGCGATCGCAACTCGGTCCTGTTACCTGTACCCCATCCACTCTCACCTCTCCGGCTGTCGGACTATCTAACCCAGCAATCAAACGCAAGAGAGTTGATTTACCCGAACCCGAAGCACCCACCACGCAAACAAATTCTCCCTCCTCAACATACATATTTATATTTTTGAGGACAACAAAAGAACTCTTGGCTGTGGGAAACTGCTTGTAAAGTTGATTTACTTCTAAGTGCATAAGTCAATGTCATTCCAAATGGATTATCCATACATCCTTATAATGGGGCGTCGATAATTTTCTAATTCTCCCTTATCTTCCCCACTCCCCACTCCCCACT
>NZ_JADEWY010000035.1 GCF_015207375.1 Coleofasciculus sp. LEGE 07092
CTCCCCACTCCCCTGCCTCCCCTGCCTTCATTGGTGTTCCAAGTTTTCTGATTGCAGCCAGAATAATCATCACCTTGCCACAGCACAACTTCTTGAAATAAGATGGTAGGGTTCTTTGATATAAACTTGGCAATCTTTATAAAGAATTTCTATAAAAAGTTGAAGAAGCGATCGCCGGAAAACCGACTCTACTTGTGTCTATAGGGCAAGAAGAATTCTGCTGTAGGAGTAATACAGTAGCAGGGTTCCCTACTTTGCGATCGCACCGCCTAGGAGTTAAAGATTCAGGTTTTTCGTTAGGAAAGCAGACGAACACTTAAAAACGGAAAGCGAACTAAAAATCTCCCTATAAAAAATACAATAGAAATACAAAAAGTTTATGGCAGGTCAGAGCAAGGTGCAACAGCCAGCAATTTCGGATAGCCAACGCAGCCATCGGCATATTTTGAAGATGACGTTCGCGCTATCAGTGGGCATCGCGCTGATTTACCTAGCATTCTTAAAACCTGGCATCTGGGGATTCGATGGCAATGATATGCTTAGTGTCTCTAAGTCATTAGTCACCCAGCTAAATTTTACCGTTCCGCCTGGTTCGGGTGCATTGGGTCGTGACGGTCAGTATTACTCAATCCGCTATCCTTTACTGCCGATTCTAGCAACGCCTTTCGTAGCCATTGGACTGGCACTCGGTGAGGGGTTAAACTTACCTGCTGACTACGTGGCAGCAGTTTGTGCCTTGGTTTTATGCGTGCTGCTGACTGCCTTGACTGCGTCATTAGTTGCCCTTGTAGCCCTGCGTCTAGGCAGCAGCACAACTGGAGCTTATTTAGCCGCATTGTGCTTTGCTTTTGGCACAACAGCCTTAGTCTATTCCAGAGAGTTCTTTGCCGAACCCCTGCTCTCTTTCATCACAGTGTCTAGCCTGTACTTAGCGTTTGGCAAAACCAATCGCGCCCATGCAGGGGCTAGTATATTGGCGGGTCTGGCACTCACTGCCAAACCCGCAGGCATCGTAATTGGACCTGTGCTATCTGCCTATTTGCTGCTTAAGCGGTATCCCCTGCGCAATGCTCTCGGTCCGATGCTTGGTACAGTCATGGGCTTTATGCTGTACATGGCTTATAACTACCTGAGGTTTGGCAGTCTGCTCTCTACTGGACAAAATGCCTCAAAATTTGGCTTGGACGGGGTGCTGCCACGCTTCTTGGGCTTGCTGTTCAGTCCGGGAGCAGGAGGAGGCTTGATTTGGTACTGTCCGCCAACTATTCTGGCAATTATCGGTTTTCGCAAAGTGCTAAAGTCCAAGCCCCTAGAAGCATTGGCAGTGGCGGGAATATTTTTAGGCTATCTGGTACTTCATTCCTTTTGGGAATTTGGCGGGTGGAGTTGGGGACCTCGATTTCTAGTGCCTGCATTGCCAGGACTGATGGCTTTGACAGCACTGATTGAGAAGAAATGGTGGAAGTGGTTGATTGCCCTGACAGTACTGGGATTCCTGGCAAATGCCCCCACCCTGGTATCGTACTTCCAGGGCTACTATGCCGAAGCCTTGGATGGCGGCTATATCAAGCAAGCTAGGGCACTGTGGGGTTCACCTGCCGATGCTCCTCTGTTTAACGCTTGGGGAGCTGCTTTCCGACAAATGAGTACGGCTTTGACGACAGATGTTCGGGATGTACTCCGTGAATCCGGTGTACCACCAGAACCCGGTCAGATGGCGAGTGCCGAGTTACTAAGGATTGTGGCGGTGTGGTGGTGGGTTTTGCCTGCTGCTGGTATTCCCATATGGGTGGGGGGACTGTTTGCAGCGTTAATGGTGGGAGTTGGAGTGTGGGTGTTGCGCTGGGGGTGGGGGCAAGCTGATCAAATACCAAAACCCAATGGTAATATCCAGGAATCCGTTAACCTCTAAGCAGACCTGAGGGCATCACTGAAAAGCACCGTTTCATCGTTGCTTATCCTTGTAGGTCAACACTAACGACAATGAAACTGATTATTCAACTCCCTTGTTATAACGAAGAGGCAACTCTAGGGCTAACCCTCTCGGAGCTGCCCCGTGAAGTGCCTGGGGTCGATACAGTAGAGTGGCTGATTATCAATGATGGCAGCCTTGATCGCACGGTGGACGTGGCAAAAGCTTGTGGTGTGGATCATATCGTCAGCTTTGACCACAATCAAGGTTTGGCTAAGGCTTTCATGGCTGGTATAGAGGCTTCCTTAAAGGCAGGAGCGGATATTATTGTTAATACTGATGCCGACAATCAGTATTGTGCTGAAGATATTCCCAAACTGATTGAACCCATCTTAAGAGGTGAGGCGGAAATTGTGATTGGTGCCAGACCGATCCAACAAATCCAACATTTCTCTCCTGCCAAAAAGTTTCTGCAACGATTAGGGAGTTGGGTGGTACGGATTGCTAGTAAAACCAATGTGCCCGACGCGCCAAGTGGTTTCCGCGCCATGAGCCGCCATGCCGCCATACAATTCAATGTCTTTAATGAATACACCTACACTTTAGAAACTATCATTCAAGCCGGACAGAAGGGAATAGCGATCGCTTCTGTACCGATTAGAACCAACGGGTACCTACGTCCCTCCCGTCTTGTCAAGAGCATTTCTGCCTACATCCAGCGATCAATTCTGACCATTGTGCGCATCTTCATGACCTATCAGCCGCTCCGGTTTTTTACAGTTCTGGGGACGGTTCCTTTCAGCTTAGGCTTTATCCTGTGCGTGCGCTGGTTAGTGCTATACGATCCTGATCGAAGCCGTTCTCCCAGCTTAATTGTGGCGGCAGTTCTGATTCTGATTGGCTTTCAACTGTGGATGTTTGGCTTGGTTGCCGACCTCATGGCAGTGAATCGCAAGCTCTTAGAGGATATTCAACTGCGACAGCGGCGCTCTGAAATTGATGCACATAACAAAAACAAGCAGCTATTATGAATTATCCTTTGTGGCAGCGGATTAGGTAACGGATTGACCAATAACTAATGACCAATGACTAACAACTAATGACTAGAGACTTATTTGCCCACGAAGCTTTAGCCCAAATCCCTAAACTCCTCACCCTGCTAGACCGCAACCCCCACAGTCCCACCTATGGTTGCTTTGACCGCAACTTCTGGCAGTACAAAATTATCGACTTTCCTAGCGGTATGGCGCAGGAGTTTGTCTTGCCCCTAGCATTGGCGTACAATACTCCCTTACCGGACAATTCCTTCTACCAAGAGCCAGCAATTCGGAACTGGGTAGAGGCTGGCATTCTCTACGCTGCTGCTAGCGCTCACCCAGATGGGTCTTGCGATGATTATTTTCCTTTCGAGCGAGCGGGAGGAGCGGCAGCATTTTCTCTGCTCGCCTGTATCGAAAGTTACAGCGAACTTGGGCTGAATAATCCCGTTGCCTTGAAATTTTTCGAGAAACGAGCCGACTGGTTAGCACATCACCAAGAAAGCGGACGCCTCACCAACCATCAAGCCTTAATTGTGCTGTGTTTGGATTTGCTCTCTAACCTGTTGCAGACTACCAAGTGGGATAGAGCAAGGGTACATCGTCTAGAACAAGTGTTGTCTTGGCAAAATCCTGAAGGCTGGTTTGTTGAATATGAAGGCTGCGACCCCGGTTATCACACTCTGACTATTTCTTGTCTGGCGCGGATTTATAAGCTCAGACCTGATCCCAGACTAAAAGAAGCGCTAATTAAGGCAGTTGAGCTAGCAGCAGAATTCGTCCATCCCGATGGGTCTTATGGGGGGGAATATACCAGTCGCAATACTTACAATTTCTTTCCCCACGGATTTGAATTAGTAGGAGAGTGGTTTTCAGATGCTCTCCAAATTAATGATCGCTTTTTGGTAGGACTGGCGAACGGTTTGGCTCCTTGCTATGCCGACGACCACATTATCGGACATCATACTTGGAATTATCTACTAACTTGGCGAGATTTTGTCCCAGATAGACCCGCACCAACCCCCCGTCTAACAGGTCGGGTTTGGTTTAAAGAGGCACAAGTCCTAATCGATCGCCGTCAGGATACGGAACTTTATCTGGCATTAAACAAAGGAGGGGTATTCAAGGTATTTCGGGGCAACCAATTAGTAGCATCCGACACTCAATTTTCCCTACAGGTAAAAGCGGGAAGTAAGGTAAAAAACGCGGTTGGTCATCTAGTGGACTCTTATGCCGTTAAGGTCGATGACGATGAAATTATGATTGAGGGGGAATTGGGATGGGCAAAACAGAAGCAAATGACTCCCCTTAATTTGATGATTTTACGACTAGTAATGCTGACAGTGGGGCGGTTCTTTCCTAATTTAATCCGCAAACTCTTGCAAAAAATGCTAATTACGGGAAAAAATAAGGCTCCCTTTCACTTCCGTCGCCGTTTGGAGTGGCAAGACGGACACTGGTATGTCAGCGATGAGTTACAAGCTAAATCTTGGCAGGAAGTCATTGCGGCTGGAATGGGTGGCGACCAAACGTCGATCTACGTGGTGATGAGTCGCACGTTTCAAAAGGGTCAGTTGCAACCTTGGCTTGACTTGACGGATGAAGTTAAAAAACTGGATGGCTATGAGTGGCTGAAATTAGAACGTAATTTTTAAATGTGTCATTAGACTAATAACTAATAACTAATAACTAATCTATGAAACGACTTATTTCTATTGGTGTCAGTCTTATTATTCTAGCGATAATCTACTCCAAGATTGATTTTCCAAAACTTATCGAGGTTTTTAAAGATTGCGATCGCCTTTGGATGGTTATTAGTTTGGGAATGGTAATCCCCTTGACGTTAATTACCTCGTGGCGATTGCAACAACTGATGCCTAGTGGTTCTCGTCTAGGATTTTTTGAGGCAAATCGTTTGATTTTGGCAGCTAGTGTCTTGAATATGGTGCTGCCGTCTAAGATGGGTGATATTGCTAAAGCATATTTTATGAAGCAGCGGGGTCATTTGGCAGGGTCACTATCGTTGTCGCTGGTGATTTTTGAGAAGGCGTGCGATATGCTGTCACTGCTGCTGTGGTGTGCCTTTGGGTTGCTGCTCTATGAACAGAAGGATTGGTTGTTTTGGATCATGACTACTGCGGTAGGAATTGGTCTGGTTATGGGGATATTTCTCCTGGCGTCTCGGAAATTTGCTTATTTTTTCTTTTTGGTTGGCAAGCGATTTGCACCGAAAAAGATACGCTCAAAGTTGGTCAAAATGCAAGAGTCTTGGGGAGAAATGCATGACTACTTTTGGCGCGATAAAAATCAGCTATTAAAAATTACTTCTACGTCAATTTTTATTTGGTTTTTGCACTTGTTGCAAATTTGGTTTTTTATCCTAGCACTCAACGCTTGGACGCCGTTTGTTGCAAATTTGGCGCTTTCGCCCCTAGCAATCTTGGCAGGATTGTTGCCCCTAACTTTTGCTGGAGTTGGTACTCGTGATGCCGCTTTAGTGATATTTTATCAACCTTATTTTGACGCAGCAACAGCGGCAGCTTTAGGATTGCTCTGTACGTCTCGTTACTTGTTACCGGCTATTGGTGGTTTGCCCTTTTTGGGACAATTTTTGTCAACGGTGCGCATGATGAAGTTGGAGAGAGAGGAGTAGGGGGAGCTGGGGTGACGGAATAACTGCTGGGAAAAGCCTTTCGGACAAGCCGATGAACGAATTGAGGATTTTAGTCACGGGTTAAGTTGATACAAATCACATTCTGGATGTGTTAAATATCACAACTTGCCTCAGCACTGCATCACTGATCGGATGGCAAAAAGATTAAAAATTGGACAATAGTGGCTATATAAATTCAGCAACCATCCATGATTCTAAGCCGTGATAGTTTGCCAGCTAATTTTCCCGTATGGGTGGAGTGCTACAAAACTATTTACAAAAACCTTATAAAGCGGACAAGGCAGTTGCAAGCAGCGAATGAAAAATTAGTGAACGAAGTTGCTGAACGTCAACGGATAGAAGCAGTTCTACAGCAAGCGGAAATGAAGTATCGCCGTATCTTTGAGAACGCTGTTGAGGGCATTTTTCAAACAACTCCCGACGGACGCTATCAAGCTTGCAATCCAGCATTGGCAAGAATCTACGGCTACGAATCTGCCGCTCAACTCCTCGAAAATTTGACGAATATCGAGCAGCAGCTTTACGTCGATGAGAATCGACGCCGTGAGTTCATTGAGCAATTGCGCATCTGTGACTCTGTATCTGGCTTTGAATCTCAGGTTTATCGCCAAGATGGCAGTATTATTTGGATTTCTGAGAATGCTAGGGCAGTTCGCGATCGCAATGGTAAGTTACTCTACTATGAGGGCTTTGTCACTGATATTACCCAGGAAAAACGAGCTGAAGAATCGTTACAGCAATCGGAAGCTAAATCTAAAGCCCAAGGGCAGGAACTCGAAGGAGCTTTGATTCAACTGCAAGAAATTCAAAAGCAGTTGCTCGAAAAAGAACACCTCTCTACCTTAGGACAGTTACTCGCTGGTGTTGCCCACGAAATTAACAATCCTGTCAACTTTCTGTGCAATAATTTTCCCCACGCGCAGCAGTACACGGAGGAAATGATAAAACTCCTACGGCTCTACGCCAAATACTATCCCGAACCCGCACCAGAAATTCAACAGCAAGCTGAGGCAATCGAGCTAGATTTCCTGATTAAAGATTTTCCTAAAACTTTATTCTCCATGCAGATGGGAGCTAACCGTATTTACCAAATCGTTCACTCCCTAAAGAGCGTATCGGCAGGAACTGACGAGCAGCAGTCGGTAGATATTCACGCCGGCATTGATAGTACCCTGTTAATTCTCCACTATCGCTTGAAAGCGAAAGGGGACGATGGGGGAATTTCCGTTTTTAAAGACTATGGAAAATTGCCACCCGTGACTTGCTATCCCTGTGCGTTGAACCAGGTGTTCATGAATTTGCTTTGTAATGCTATTGACGCCTTGGAAGAATTAAAGGCTCAACGATTGAATAGTAAAGATTCTGATCAGCACTCTATAACGCCCTCGATTTGGATTCGTACCGAAGTCAAAAATGACGATAATTCCCATCCATGGGCAGTTATCAGAATTACCGATAATGGATTGGGAATGAAAGACGACGTTAGACAACGAGTGTATGAACCTTTTTTTACCACTAAACCCTCAGATAAAGGGACTGGCTTAGGTTTGTCGATTAGCTATAAAATTGTCGTTGAAAAACACGGCGGTAAACTAAACTGTATTTCTACACCTGGACAGGGAACGGAGTTTGTGGTTGAAGTTCCTATAGCAATTCCTATTTAAGTGAAATATATCTAGTTTTCTTGCCTACTCTCTACTCCCTACTCCCTAAAATCCATGACCTTGTTGTAGAAATATTATAGACAACATCTCTACTCATTCAGCATTTAAGAAATCGGCATCCGCTTCTGGGATAGAGGGATTCACGTTGATACCAGAACCCATTTCAAATCCGGCTGGAGTCGTCAGCCTGGGTTTAATTTGGCAATACCAGTGAACTTGGGGTTCATCGGCTTTGTAGCGAGGAGCCGTGTTGATGACGTAATTGTAATCGGGATCGTGTAATTTTTCGTACAGCTTGGTGAGGACGCTCTTTAGGATTAAAGCAAAACCTTCTTTATCTAAATCTGAAATATTGCCAAAGTCCGCCTGATGCTTTTTAGGCATAATCCAAACTTCAAACGGAACATCAGCAGCGAAGGGAACAAATGCTAGAAACAATTCATGTTCCTGAACCACTCGTCGGCGATGGTGCCTTTCAAACTCCAAGATGTCGCAGTACACACACCGCCCCCGAAGATCGTAGTATCGTTGAACCTCTTGCTCTCGCCACCGAACGTTTTGGGGAACCATACCGGTTACGATAATCTGAGAATGAGGATGGGTTAAAGACGCACCGGCTCGTTCTCCATGATTGCGAAAGATAATTGCCATCATATTTTGATGGACTTGCATTAACTCAACGTAACGCTTGTGATAGGTTTCAACAACAGTCTCCACTTCTGGAGTTGACATCGTGGCGATATCTTGATAGTGATCGGGACTTTCAATAACCACGTCATGTTGACCGTATCCCGGCATCGCCACATAAATGCCGTCCTGCGATCGCTCCGTATTCTCGTTTGATGTTAAGGCAGGAAACTTGTTGGGAACAACCCTCGTCTGCCAACCCTCATGATGTTTGCTAGGTATCTCCAAGGAAATTGACGATAACTTGTGTTCATTAGCAGGGCAAAAGGGACAATCTGGTGGTGGGAGGAAAGAGGATTGCTTTTCTCGACTTTTTTGTTGAAAATCGTGAGGGCGTTCACGCCGACTCGGTGCGTAAATCACCCATTCTTTCGTCACCTTGTTTAGCCTGATTTGACCCGATTGCATTGTCTCGATTCTGGCAGCGTTTTAATTATCTCTTATAAGCTGTAACAGTTAATAGAGGAGTGTCACGTATCATAGTGATAATTGGTCATCTAAACCCACATTCCAAGCAGTAAGCTAACTGACAAAAAACCAAGCAGTATCAAATCCCTCAATGTATATAGGATTTCTTAACCCTCAGGGCAACTTCAACTCAAGTGATAGCTATATCACAGAACATTCTGATTTTGGTGGTCAACTAGTTTATGTCAAGCACGTTGCTCTGGCGATCGCTAAACAGGGTCATAAAGTTGATATTCTCACCCGTCAGATCATTGACCCAGACTGGCCCGAGTTTGCGGAACCCTTTGACGCCTATCCGGGGGTGGAAAACGTCCGGATAGTGCGGTTGCCAGCAGGACCGAAAGACTTTCTCCGCAAAGAGTTACTGTGGCCCCATCTGGTTCGAGACTGGATACCCAATATCCTGAAATTCTATCAAGAGCAGGGGCGTCTACCTGATGTCATGACTGCCCACTACGCCGATGGGGGATTGGGCGGCGTGTTAATTGAAGAGGAAACCGGCATACCCTTCACCTTTACCGCTCATTCCCTTGGTGCTCAGAAGATGGATAAACTCAACGTCACACCAGAAAACCTGACTGAACTCAACGAGTACTATCACTTCCGACGCCGCCTACTGGTCGAACGCCTGAGCATGAATCGCTCGGCTATCAACATTACCAATACGGGACAAGAACGCTTCAAACAATATGCTCATCCCGCCTATCGAGGGGCAGTCGATATCAGCAATGATGCTCATTTTGCCGCCATTCCACCGGGAGTCGATCCATCCATGTTCAGTGCCGAGGTTCGCTCCGACAACGAAGACGCTACCTACCAGTTGGTTCAAGAGAAGTTGGCGCGAGACATCAGTGAGTCGCGGCGAGATTTCCCCGTCATCTTGGCATCCAGCCGATTAGATCCCAAAAAGAATCTTTTGGGACTCGTTCAAGCCTTTGCCCATAGCGAAGGACTTCAGGAGCGGGCTAATTTAGTGTTGATTACTGGCGGATTAGATAACCCCTTGCACGAGAAAGCGAAAGACGAACCAACGGAACGAATGGTGCTGTCTCCGATCCGGCAAGTGGTGAATGACAGCAATTTGTGGGGCAAGATTAGCGCCTTTTGCGTTCCTGATCAACCCGCATTAGCCGCTACCTATCGCTTCTTAGCCCAGCGCCGTTCAGTCTTTGCGCTCACTTCACTGTTTGAACCCTTTGGTCTTGCCCCCTTAGAAGCGGCGGCAGCCGGATTGCCAGTCGTGGTGACTCAGAACGGTGGAATTACCGAAAGCCTACGAGACGAGGATGAAGAATACGGTGTTATGGTTAATCCAGAAGACCCGGCTGATATTGCCCAGGGTTTGGAGCGGTTGCTGTACAATCCTCAAGAGTGGGAGCATTTTGCCCGAATTGGTCAGCAGCAGGTACTAAGTAAGCATACGTGGGAAAGCACTGCCAAAGGCTATTTGAGTGTAATTGAGCAGATTTTATCTTCACCAAGGGCAAACCGTTCGACGGAGTTACTCCCCATCCCTCCCTACTTCAGCAATCCCCAGCCCGATAATGAGATTTCTCTGGAAGAATTGAGTCGCCTTTATTTTGGTGGTTAAGCTTTTAATTCTTTGATATTTTCCCGTAGGATAGCCATCTACCTGTCACCCAACTCCAAAAATCCTCTAAAATTCCTGACTCCTACCTCTAATCGCTGTCAAAGGAAAAGGAGAGAGTAATGGAGTCACACGATGAGCGATCCTTACTTGCTAGCAGCAAGTTTATTAACAGTAGGACCTGTATCCGCCCCACCTCCATCAACCCTAGCACCCAATCTCCTCGATAACCTTTCTGGGCTGCTCGCTGCTGCTGCTGCTCGAACTAGGGAATCTGCTGTCACGCACCAGAAGATGGTTCCCCTTGTTGAAACCTCTGTGGTTGAATTTAGCAAACCGCAGGCAACCGCCCCTAGAGCCGTAACAGCTTTGGCGACTAATTTACCAATGCAGCCCAAACCCCAATCAACGGCATTCTCACCAACCTCTGGCACTCAACTCTATTACCAAAGACTAGCTGCTTTAAAAGCAGGCAAGCTTTATACGCGCCTCTCAGCCGATAGCTTCCAATCTGCTTGGACAAAGGGAACGCTTCCCAAACCCACTCATGAACAGTGGAAACGCCTGCTAGAGCAAGAAGCGAAAGCGATCGCTAAAGGACAGGGAGATAATCGCCTCGCTATTTTAGTGGGGGATTCTCTCAGTCTCTGGTTTCCCTCAGAACGCCTTCCAAGTGGTCAATTTTGGCTTAATCAAGGCATCTCTGGTGAGAACTCCAGCCAAATTCTGCAACGACTCTCTGCTTTTTCCCAAACTCGCCCTGATACGATTTACGTGATGGCAGGGACTAACGACTTGCGACAGGGAGTGAGCGATCGCGTCATTCTCGATAATACTCGTCAGATTCTGCGTCGCTTGCGCCAAAATCACCCCCAAGCTCAAGTGGTTGTTCAGTCGATTCTCCCCACTCGGTTGCAGGCAATTCCGAGCGATCGCATCCGTAACCTCAACCAACAAATTGGCGCGATCGCTCAACAAGAAGAAGCGGGATTTCTCAATCTCCACAGCTTGTTTGTCAATGAGGAAGGTCAACTACGACGGGAACTTACCACCGATGGCATCCATTTAGCCAAACAGGGCTATAACGTTTGGCAAGAAGCACTCCAGTATACCCAATCGTGGATAGCCCTGAATCAGAGCGATCGCTCTCCAACGGCATTGGGCAGTAATAGTAATGTTGACTTTTAACAGGACTTCCGCACGATATAAAACTTACGGATACACGGATTGACAAATGAGTTAATCCGTGTATTCCCATCCAAATCCCTAGGGTATGCTGTTCCCATTCGCTGGCTAGACAGCTTGCCGCGAGACAAGCTTTTCGATATTGGCTTGGGTTTGCTGCAAGAACTGCTCTCGACTATCCGCTGCCTTGGTGAGAGTCGGCACTAAGTTGCGGGCTTGCAACGCCATGTGAAGCTGTAGTTGAGCCACGTACTCACTAATATCTTCATGAAAAAAAGTATTGGGGGTTTGAGCAGAATGCAAATCCAAGGTGTCCTCCTTATCTTAATTCCGTGCTTTTGCTCAACAAAGACTTCATAGAAGTTAGCACGCTGTTGGGGGTATCTTCTGAATCTGTAATAAATCTGCAATGAAGTTTAAATATTTTGCCTGGTAATGTTAAGAAATATTTTGACAGAGGGACAGACTGTGGCTTGACCTGACCCATAGGAGTAGCTCTCGGCAGAGGTGAAGAGGGAAATCCCCTGCTATACTCGCTGCTATTGCCAACATTAGCGGGGTGGGTGTCACATGGAACAGGTGCTGGAACGTTTATCGGAAAGTCCGATTTTTGGGTTTACGATTCTCCTGTTTGTCATTGTTACCATCCCTCCCCTTTTCGAGCGGCTGCGCCTGCCTGGGCTGGTGGGATTGCTAGTGGCAGGAGTAATACTCGGTCCAGATGCCTTAGGACTTCTCGATCTCAAAAGCGATTCGATGAAGCTGCTATCGGACATTGGCAAAATCTACTTAATGTTCGTTGCTGGGCTAGAAATTGACTTAGTACAATTTCGCAAGAACAGAAATCGCTCTTTGGGTTTTGGTCTTTCTACATTCTTAGTCCCCCTAATTGTTGGCACTATTGTAGGGCGAATCTTCGGTTTTGGTTGGAACGCCTCAATTTTAATCGGTTCCCTGTTTGCTTCCCATACCCTTTTGGGCTATCCCATCGTCAATCGGTTGGGGTTGGTTGCCAATGAAGCCGTTACCGTCACAATTGGGGCAACTATTTTTACGGATATCGCGGCGCTTTTGGTGCTGGCGATTTGCGTCTCGATTCATGCTGGCGAGTTCTCGCTAGCCAGTTTGATCGTGCGGTTGGGAGCTTTGGGACTGTATTCGCTCCTGGTGCTGTTTGGCTTTGGTTGGGCGGGAAAAGAATACTTCCGCCGCACGGGTGACGAACAGAGCAATCAGTTTTTGTTTGTGCTTTTAGCTGTTTTCCTGGCATCAGTGGGAGCGCAGGTTATTCAGATCGAAGAAATTGTCGGCGCATTCCTAGCGGGGTTAGCGGTGAATAATGTGGTAGGGCATGGTCCGGTTAAGGAAAAAGTTGTGTTCGTTGGTAGTACGCTGTTTATTCCCTGCTTCTTTGTGGGTATGGGTTTGTTGCTAGATATTCCAGTCTTTATACAAACCCTCAGTTCGGATTTTGGGCTAACGCTATCCATTGTTGTCGGGTTGATTGTTAGTAAGTTTTTGGCGGCGTTGATCATCAAAGTGATCTACCGCTACAACTGGAACGAAACTATCACGATGTGGTCTCTTTCCATGCCCCAAGTGGCAGCAACATTGGCAGCAACGCTGGTGGGTTTCCAGGTAGGGCTACTGACAGAGGCAGTTTTTAACAGTGTAATTGTTTTGATGTTGGTGACTTCTCTGGTGGGTCCAGTTCTGACAGCTCGTTATGCAGCGAAGCTACCTCTACCCAAGTCGAATATTGAGACGGACAGGAGTTTGATTTGGTGGGAAGCCCAAGAGGAAGAACTGGCGCTGGAGAAAGGTGTTCATCAGTTTACAGTAGTCGTCCCCATTTCTAATCCTCTCACGGAACGGTATTTAATTGAAATTGCAGCGCTGTTGGCTCACCACGAGTCCGGTGTAATCGTGCCGTTATCGATCGCAACGGCTAACGTTCACATGGATGAACCTCAGATTAATGTAGCGCTCCGGCAGAGTCAGCAGTTACTTAATCGGGCTTTAGATGTCAGTAAAGAGTTTAAGGCTGACGCCAGACCAAAAATCCGCATTGACGATGATATTGCTCAGGGAATTAGCCGCACCGCTCGAGAAGAAAATGCAGGTTTAATTGTAATGGGGTGGAGCGAAACTATGGGCTTACGAGCTCGCTTGTTTGGCAATGTGATTGATAGTGTCTTTTGGGCGTCCCACTGTCCGGTAGCCGTTATGCGCCTGCTGAAGGAGCCGATTGAAATTCGGCGTATTTTAGTGCCAGTGAAGAACTTAACACCTCAGACGGTGCGGACGGTGCGGTTTGCTCAACTAGTTGCCGATACCAATCAGGGGCAAATAACTTTATTGCACGTTTGCGATCGCCGCACTCCACCGGAGCAGATTGCCCAGTTTAAGACTGAACTGTTAAACATTCTCTCTCAAGCTGGACTTCAGGTTAAGACCAAAATTAAAGCGGTTGCCCACGATGATGTGGCGCGGGTAATCCTTAAAGCCGCTCAATCTTTTGACTTAGTGATTTTGCGTTCGGTACGCCGTCGCACGGCTGGGGGCTTGACGGTGAGTGATGTCACAACTCAGGTGATTCAGGAAATTACCTGTTCAATGGTGTTGTTTGGAGAACCTCACTCTTGATAGTTAGTTATTTTACAATGTTTTCTATTTTGATTGTTATTTTTTATCGTTTAGTTAAGCTACGACTTTCAGTTTTTGGGGCTGAATCAATGTCTCTCTTTTAGGAACAAAACGAGTTGAACTAGCGAAGAGAGAAAGATTTAATAATTCTGAATGCCTATTTAAGGAAATCCCTTCCCTACATTCAGGCATTTCTTGGTAACAATGAGGGCAAAACCAGTAACGTTTGCTAGAGCGAATGTGACGGAGTAAGGTATTTGAACAACAAAGGCACGTATGGCTTGACATGATCTCAGCTCCTCTTTAAGCTTAGCTGCAAGTACTCTTTCCAGTATTTTTCAGTAGGGCGGAACCTTTATCCGATGCAGGTTCGCGTCTCAGCTTTGAAGCTATAGTTAGAGCGTATGATACAAATCTGAGGAAATTCTGAGGAAGAGAAGCTGTATTAAAACTTTACATAGGGAGGGGTGGGCATCTATTCGACTGGTAGTGCAGGGCTAGTATCTCCTTTTACTAATCAAGGGCTGGTTATCTGAGAAGGAGTTGGATTCCCTGTTGTTTTTCTTAATTTCCAGAGCGAAATTTCGCGTCCTTTGAAAGTTAATTCAGCTTTGTAAACCAGATCTAGCTGGCTTCTATGAACCTTCTCAAAGCTTTCTCGAAACTTCTGAGAGCGTCCTCCATAGCTGTTGTAAACAAATATATCACTAAACTTTCCAGAAATTTCTGGTAAATTTTCCGAATCGAAAGCAACCTGAACCCGAACTTGTGGATCGAGTGAATAACTTAGAGGCAATACTCTCCAAGGATTATCAATAACCACAAGTGGGCGTTCGGCTTGATTAATAAAGTAGCCTAATCGAGCTGCATAATAATCTGTATACTTTGTCCACCAAGTATCTGCATGGGAAATTAGTACGCAAGATATAACTGAACACGAAATCAGTACAACTGCTATAATTTGCCAAAGTTTTTGCTGCTGTTTTTTTAGAGATATAGCAAAAATTTTATGAGCGAGTAAATAGGCAACAGCTAACTCAATCCCCAAGTAAGAAGGAGTTAGATATCGAGCATTGATTGAACGAGTTCCTCCGATTACTACATCAGGTAGCATTAAAGCTAGAGCTGTCATGCCAATCAACGTCAGTATAAATAACCAGACTTGTTTTGAGGTTTGACAACAGAGAAAATAGATAGCATATCCTATCAAAATTAAAGTAGGAATAATAAAATAAGTCACAGGGTTATTATAGCCAAATTGCACGTCAAAAGGATCACGATAGCCAAACTGTAAATCAACAAAGACATGGGTCATATTTAAAGCCCAAGTTTTAATCAAATATAGTAATGGAACTCTATCAATCTTGTCGGAATTTGTGGCTTGAATTTGAGATAAGTTACTAATAACAATAAAAATCCACGGAAAAAACAGTATAAGCCCCCCTACTGATGCCAACAAATAATTCAAAATTTTTTTACTCGATTGGAAACGTTCTACTGCCAGAACATAAATACCATGTCCAATTGCCACTAATACAGAAAATAGAAATGTGTAAAAACTTAGTGCGAGAGTGACTGAATAAATTCCCCAGCTAAATTTTGTTTGTTGTCGCATGGCTCGCAGGAGAGCAGCACTTGAGAGCAAAATTGTTACAGTCCACAAACTAAACTCTCGCATTTCTTGGGCATAGAGGAGGTGAAAAGGTGAGACAGCGATGAGTGCGATCGCTACCCATCCCGTTAACGATGACTGAAATAATTCCAGGCACAGCCAATAGGTAGATGGGAATGCTAGCAGACTAATCAAGGCAGGTAAGCTGCGTCTTGCTGCAACTGAATCACCAAACCATTGTCCCCAAAATCGTCCTAGTACATAATAAAGGGGTGGATGATGAGGGTCTTCGACAGCTAAGGAATCAATGGTATCGAATAAGTCTTTTTCAGGCGTTAGGCGTTGATACTTTTGGATATCTTCGATAGTGTATTCTTTCCCATCGAATATCTGAGAGTATTCTGCCCATTTGTATCCAGCTATCCGCAATGATGTATAGGTTTCATCGCCCCAGTAGACTTTTTTTTCTAGATTAGTGAATCGAAAAAATAAGATTAAAACCAATATAACTATTATCAATAAAAATTTATGATTTTGAGCAACGATATATTTTCTTTTAATTTTCATGATCGTACTTTTTAAATTATTCATACAAGTACAGATTCCTTTTATTTTATAAGCTTGCTTAACCAAATTCTATCTTTGATCAGGTTGAGAAACAAGCACTTTAAATTCATTTACGAAGTCTAACTGTGGTTTGTAGAAAAACACATCACTAAAACCATCAGATATAAGACGCAGCCCAAGTTGTTACAGTTTGTATCTTACTCCATCTGTTCGCAATAACTAAGATTCAAGGTGTGAAAACTAGTAGACCTACCACAGAAGCAAATATAGCGTTTCCAAATCATTCATAAAACCAAGTGGTAGTTTTTCAAACTCCAAAACTAAATGCTCATAGCAAAAAGTTGAGCTTGTTGAGAACCAATTATCTTTTTAGTTAGTCAGTATCTGTGCCATACAACTTAGATTATTTATTCCCATCAAAATAATAAGTAATATTAAACCTAGCTTGATGTAATTTTTCTCCAAAACTGAGTGGTTGACTGCTAACAGCAAAACTGGAAAAGTAAAATGACAGGTGTAAAGAAACATTTCTTCCACTCCAAAAAATGAATGCAAAACCATGTTATAAAAAACTGCACTAGAAAGAACAACTATATAGATACTCTTTCTTCCAGTCAGAAAATTTTTATAAAATCCTATAATTAACAAGGCTATCCACATACTTAATCCTATATATCCAACAAAACTGTAGTCTAAAGGTTGTTGAAAAAAGCCTAATACTAAACGGTTGGAATTTCCTAAATTAACAACTCCCGTAAACGGAGACGAACCCCAAAAATTGACTAATAAAAAATGCTTTATTAACTCCCAGATAACTGATAATGGCTGATTCAATAAGTTAGTCTTCACATACTCTAGTTGGGTGCTAGCTGTTGAAGTCAGGAAAAAGTACTTGGCTAGGGGAAAGAGTTTTTTTTGGAGTAGGGTGAGACAAAAACATAAAATTATTACAAAGGCTATATAACTTAGTGTATTTGTTGCAATTTTTCTTTTTGTTAGAGTATATCTAACTCCAATAAAACAAATTAGTGTCTGAATAAAGTTAGTGATTGTCACTCCAAAAGAAAATATGCCGATAATAATCCAGTATTGAAAGTATAATTTTTTTCTTTGAAGAGAAAGCAGAAATAAAATGTATGTGGTGATAATGCTACAGCCAGCTAAAGTATAACTTTCTGGAACTACACTAAAAACTAACTGACTCATACTCAGACCAAACACAATCGATAAAAGTATCGTTTCAAGGTATTTTTTCGTGAGATTCCAAAAAAATACAGATGATAATAGAACAGCTAAAGCGCCGAAAAAAGAATTCAAAATAATTCCTGAAACTTCCGTAGATTTAATTAAGGAATTGATGAGATAGCCAAGAGGAACAACTATTAGTAGTATTAAAGGATGAGAGCCTTTATGGTAAGCTTCCCATTTAAGTAGAGTCCATTCCCAATAATCTGCACCAAAAAACACATACTTGCTTAGAGTTAAATTCTTTAAAAGTAAAATCCCTATTACTAAATAGATACTGTAAAATATAAAAAAGATACCAAAACCCATAAAAGCAACTTTAGTATTTCTAAAAAGACGGAAAACTAAGTTTAATGTTATTGCTATAAATGCCAGTAACAAATTAAATGCAAAGAAAATTTTATCTACTTTTTTTAAGTAAAAATCAAGAGTATTTTCGCCACTTTCTAATACAAATTTATTTAACGGATAAATAGCTTCACCATTATAAATAGATTCAATAATTGGATATAAAACAAGAAAATAAGCTATAGATATTGCTATTAAGTAAATTATTAAAATCGCAATAAATTTATTTTTATCAACCAATTTTTTTAAACAATTATTTAATTTCATGGTTACTCATCATTGAATGTTACTGAATTAGGTACAAGTCGGAGCGTGAAACCCTTGTCAATTGATAGTTCAGCACACCGACTTTCCCTTTAAGTCAGTGCCATTCACTCCTAGTTATTCTAAACAGTAAATTATTTTGAGTACGCTTTCCTAATGCAGTCTGTATCCACCACGACAAAATTCTCAGTTTCCAGTACAGAACAACGCGGCATAACTTTTGCCAACGCGGGAACCGTCCCCTCCTCTAACCTCTCTAAGGCTTCTGTCGCTGCGGGTTGATACTGCCTAATCCAGCGACTAGTCCAAGAGCCAGGATTAGCTATATACTCAGGTGTAAAAGCGTTACGCTCTAATAGCCAAAAATCCACGCCGTACTTTTCTATAAAACTCTTTACTTGTTCTAGCTCAGGGCTATATTGAGCATTAATCAGGTCAATAGCTCGCTGACGGATCTGTTTGTAGTATCCTACCTCGTAAGGCAGAGCATATTCTCGCCCCACTAAAATTGAGCGTTTGGCAAAACTTGGTAAGTTATCTGCTTCTGGTGCCAAAGAAGCAATAAGAATATCCTTCGGTTGCTTACCAAAGAACTCATAAAGTTGGGGTACTGTACCCACTACATAATCGTTACTGGGAAACCTTCCTGCAAGGCTGGGATAAACAAGAAGTGCTACTGCAAATACCGCCGATGACACTAGCGCCAAACCCTGACTTCCTAGGTAAAGATCGTTGTTCTGTTTAGTTCGGAGCCAAACCCAATCGAGAAGGAATAAAATAACTGCCGTTCCAACTCCTAAAGCTAGCAAAACAATGAAAAGTTTTTTGTGTCCAGGATAATAAAAAATGAACCAATGGATAGCTAATAGAAGGACGTAGACGGTAAAAAATAGGCTTAGATCTTTTAGTGAAATCTTTTTAGGCTGTTCGCAAACCCTCAAGACGGCATCTAACACCAAAACTAATGCAATTCCCGTCGCTAAATAGATCGCAATTCCAAGTCCTAATGCATACCTGCTGGGAAGGTAGAGCTTGAATAATAAGGCATGGGCAGCAAAAAATAAGCCTACCGATACCAGCACCATTTGAAGTAAAATAGTGATACTGGAAGTAATGTATCTAGTTAAGGGAAAACGAGACGGATCTCGTAACAAAAATGGCAATATTAAAGATGTGTACAAAATTGGAGGCTTCCAGGGCCATCCCATCAAAGCACTGCGATGGGAATTGAACCAAAAATCCCAAGTATTGTTAACAAAAAAGCTGGTTCGTCCTTCGGGTCCAAACTCTGCTAACGCCCTAGCTTCAGCTACTGTAATAATTGGACCAAATTCCGACGAACCAAACACTTGGGGCAACAGTACTAGAAAAACAATTCCCAATCCAGCAAGACACAACCTATAATTGTTCAGATCCAGAGAAAAACGGGGAAATCCTCCCTGCCAACGCAATAACCGCAGGATGAGTATTCCAGCCGTTACGAGTATAACGGGAGGATAAAACAGTCCTTGTAAGGCGATCGCGATTAGGCAGGGAAGCCACGAACGCCGCAGCAGATAGTACAAAAATGCTATAAAAAAGGGCCATAAAAAAGCTCTAGATGTAGCGGTGACTAGAGTAGCTCCACTCCAGAGCATATAGTTTAACAGTAGCGTAGCGATAAATCCTGACGTTGGCACTGGCAAAATCTGCATACACAGAGCAAAACCGTAGCCAGTTGTAATCAGTCCCAGAACGACGGGCAACAGTTTGCTAAGTACAATTGGGTCGATACCTACCACTGCAAATAACCGATAGAATGTTTTATAGGCTAATGGCGCAGTAGACTGATAATACTCGGTAATTAGATCGTTGGGAAACAACTCTGGATCTAAAAACCTATACATCCAAAATAAATGCTGCCTTGCATCATCTTGAATCACATACTGACTACTGAAGGCTTCCTGCAATCCTTGAATGCCGCAGATGGCAGCAAAAGTTAGGCTCAAACAGAACCAAAATTTCCCCTGGGGACTGAAAGGCTTGTCGATTGGGCTAGTGAGCCATCGGTGTAAATACTTGATTAGCATAATCAGTTTATTTTTTACGACTTTAATTTTCTAAAAAAATAAAATCCATGTGGAATAGTTTTTGCTAAAGTACTGAATGTTTTTTGACAATTATATATATGTTTGATAAGCGATTAAGTGCGCTTATCAAACATATCGGCAAGAAGTGCAAACATCCCGATTTGGGTCGCCGCAATCAAGAGAATGAGTGTTCTTTCCGTTAAATTTTCACGGACAAAAATATCTTGGATGAAGGTGAACAAAAAGCTAGCAAAAAATAAGCCAGCAATTGGCATAAATACTCTCAAAGGGGCAAAATAGACGCCCGTTCGCAGAATTAACTGAATAAAACGCAAGGTATCCCGTATAGGCTTAATCTTGCTTTTACCTTGGCGATGGTGAAAGTCAATCGGTTCGTAATGCACGACATACCCGTTGGTTAACATTGCCACTGTAATAGTCGTTGTAAAACTAAACGTATCGGGCAGAATATTTAGAAACCGTTCCACCACATTTTTATGAAACACTCGCAGCCCACTATTAAGATCGGGGATGCGACTTCTAGTTATCCACTCAGCAAAGCGAATCAGGAACCACTTGGGAATTTTACGCAGGTTAGAATAGCGAACATTGGCACCGATTCTCGCCCCAACAACCATATCAGCATTACTCGTTAGGGAAGCTAGGTAGGGAATCATCTCGTTAGGATAGGTGCCATCGGCATCGGTAATCACGATCAAGGGATAGTTTGCTTGTCGAATGCCTGTCTTGAGTGCTGCACCATATCCGCGATTTCGACGGTGTTCGATGACTCTGATATCGCTACGGGAACGGAGAATTTCGCCCGTGTTATCTGTAGAACCGTCATTGACAGCGATAATCTCGTATTCGGAGCTAATCAATTTCAGATTTTCTTGTAAATGCTCTAGGGTTGGTTCGATGCCTTTCTCTTCGTTGTAGACGGGGAGGACAAGAGAGAATGCTGGACAGTTTGCCCCTGAAGTCTTGCTTGTTGAGAACGATCCTTTACCAAATTGACTGCTTTCTTGCATTATTAGGTTTATACCTCCGATTTCGCTTAAGTATGCCAAAAAATTACCAGCACTTGCTAGAGTTTGGAAAGGTCTATTTTTAATTTTGCTGTAAATTTTTGTGTAAAAATTGTAAACGTACTGTGAGCAGTTGATTTCAGCCGCATTTATTGCTCCTGGTTAAATGAAGATATGACAGCAAGCAGATATACAGAGGTTTTTCCAGGGATCTGCTAAAGTTGGGACTTGTCACAAACAGCTAGGCTTCAGGCTTTGCAGACAGCATAGTAGGGTGCAAGAATACAGCCAACTATACCATTGGAGATATGGCTGCAGTTTTGATTTTCTATAGCTCATGTCCAATTAAACCTTAAATCGCCCAGCTTATGAAAAAAATCTGGTTATCTATAAAGCCCTACTTGCGCTGGGTAATTCTTGGTGGGACGCTGTTTTTTTTGCTCAAAGCCTTCAAAGATAATTGGCAAGACGTTGCCCAGGTTCGGATTGATGCCAATGGTTGGGCAATGCTGGCGATCGCTGGGGTAGTTACTCTACTAGCACACGTCTGGTCGGGTTGGGTTTGGACGTGGATATTGAAAGCGTTCAAGCAACCTGTCGGACAACGGTGGGCACTCCAAGTTTACCTGAAAACCAACATTGCCAAGTATTTACCTGGCAATGTCTGGCACTACTACGGACGCATTTCAGCAGTCACCCGTGCGGGAGGTTTTTTAGGAGGTGCAAGTCTCAGCGTATTGCTAGAACCGCTATTGATGGCTGCTGCTGCATTAATGATCGCTTTGATTAGCAGTGGATTGGGGTGGATGGAAGTTTCTAATGCCTGGATGTCGGTATTGAAAATTCTGAGTTTAGCTGTAGTTTTGGTGGGAATTCATCCGAGAGTTCTCAACCCAGTGATTAAAACTTTAAACCGAGTGAAGGGAAAGTTGAGCGACATTGACACGCTTCAAATCGAACGTTATCCCCTGTTGCCGTTGCTAGGTGAAATGGGCTTTTTGGGACTGCGAGGGACTGGATTCGTAGTTACCATCATGGCACTGACATCGGTGAGTCCCGGTCAAATTCCTCAGTTGCTGAGTGCATTTAGCCTTGCATGGCTGCTGGGATTGATTGTTCCAGGAGCACCTGGAGGTCTGGGAGTCTTTGAAGCTACAGCGATCGCTCTTTTAGATCAAGAATTTTCTGCTGGTTTGATTCTGATTGTTGTTGCCCTGTTTCGGATAGTCAGCATTCTGGCAGAAGTAGCAGCGGCTGGGATGGCAATGTTAAGCGAACGGTTTTAGAGCTTACAGGGTTATTATTGGGATGAAGTCAGGAAACTTTTCCAAAAGCGATCGCGGCAATTCCACTCAACATTAAACCAATCCCGACCCAGTGGATATGAGTAACTTGTTCTTTTAAAAGAAATACGCCCGATAGGGTAGTAAAAGTAATCGTTAAACCGATAACAACTGGGTAAACTAAGGATAAGTTTAATTTTCCTAAAATAAGGATATAGAAAACTGTACTTAAAGCATAGGCGAGAAGACCACCAAACAAATAGAGGTTGAGGGGATTTTGACCTGATCCCAATTTCAGCAGGCTCTGCCCCGCTGTGTTTAGAAATACTGATATTAAAATTAGAAGGAGCAAAAACAAATTATTCTTCATTACCAAGTATTACCTGAATTTTCTTAATTATGATTAAATTGCAAAATTTTTACTTATTACCAAAACGCTATTTTCACCCTAGACTAGAACTATTATTCCCAATACAAGTATCTTAAAGTACTGCCAATCGCTAAAGCTATGACTAACACCCATACTATCAATAAAACCTGTAGAAATTTAGTTAATCTAGAATTTAATGCTGCCTTTTGACTAAAATTAAAGGGTAGAAAGAATAAGTGATTCAAGTGTTCCAGATAACGCTTCTTTGCAGGATTTCTATCTACACACCCTTGAGAAAATGAACCGTTAACTAGACAAATTATATTGTTAAAGCGTTGACCTAAACGAAAGTCAAATCGAGTCCCTGGAACCCCTAACTGTTTCTGATAAATCTCCAAATTCATTGGCATTGTAACTGAAGCGATCTGCACAAGGATAGCTAGTGCCAGTATTCCCTGCATTAGCCATGTTGTTAACTTTCTAGCCGATAGAAGACGCTCTACAAACAAACCTAACAGCGGAATGAGTAACAGATGAATAGAGGTAACTTGATATCTGGCACCCCAGGCAGAATCTCCGTGCCAGAAAAAAAACCGACTGTAGGCAGCTAAATGTAAGCCCAGGTTTAAAAGTCCAGTAATCAGATACCATTGCATGAATGGAGAAAGCTTTTTCCAAAGAAGTATTCCTAATGCCAAACAAGGCAACAGTAATGGGTCGTAAATAAAAATGCTTTTTTCGGGTGAAAAGAGCGACCCTAAAATACCAATATAGGGTTCATTGATTAAGGGATAATTATCCGGGAGCTTGGGTAGTCCTTCCCACATAGGATCGGTAAACAATTGCTTTTTCTCTACACTCTTGCCAGTTGCTAAAAAGCTACCGTAACGGTGGTAATCAAAAATTCGTCCTACCAGAGAAAAGGGAATAAAACCAACTATCCATAATCCGGCTGTTTTTATAACTTTAAGCTTATCGCGATTTTGATAGGCGATACAGCCAATCAAAAAGAGTACGACAGTCAAGACATGAATAAGACTGGTAATGCGAATAAGCATAGTACCCCCCAAGGCTAGCCCACTGATTAGGGCAAAGCGAGGACGCCCACTTCGCACATAAGCTAAAGCAGCCGCGTAACCAATGATGACAAAAAGCAACACTTGGTTGTTATGCTGATGCACTTGGGCATAGTGCAAGACCGTAGTACCAAGCAACCAGGCAAGACTCGCTAACCCTGCAATCCGTTCTTCAAAGTCAAAAAGTCTGAGCAACCAGAAACAAGCGACTACAGTTGCAACATTTAACGGGATAAAAATTAGGAAGTTAACGGTCAAATCCCGCAGCGTTTTTGACGGTATGTTAGGGAACCATTGATGAAGCTGAGTTCCCAACCAATCTCCAGGGAGCATCAACAAAGACTGTCCCTGTTCGTAAGCTATATAACGCTTTCCTCCAGTCCCAATCACTCCAGCCTGAATGTCGCCCCGTACCTTGAGTTTATAATTTGGAGATATTTGTACTTCTTCAGTACCTGTCCACCAAGCATGAGCCATCTGCAATCGGATGTCAGTATCGAGGGTGCCGAGTGTCCCTGAGTTGATTGCAGTAATCCATAATAATGCAATCAGGGTTATCTTTGTAAGAGTCTTCATCTGTTAATTTACGGTTACTTACTATGCTCACGTAGATATTTTTACGTCTCCAACCAATAGATATACCGAAATATACAACTTTGGCTCTTTTTCAGTTACATAGTTTAACTATCGTCAGCGGTACACCTTGCTTCACAACTTTATAAGCGTCCTGACATTCCGGAAAAGCTTCTTGAAGTTCCCACTTGGGAACTGCCAAGTAGTAGTAGGGCTTAGGAATATTGGGAATTTCGATTTTACCTTTAGGGTTAAGTATCCCAATTACGGGAGAATCCGATTTAGCGAACACCCTGGCTGACTCTACAGGACCAGCCACTAAAACCTGTGTACCAGCCTGGGAATTTTTATTAATCCACTCCATTGCTTCACGGATACTTAATCCCCAATAATCGGTTTCGTATCGACCAACTGCGCCTGTTAAACCTCCAGATAAACGATTGAAATAAATATATTCGTAAGGATGAATTTTTGCCATATCTGAAGAAACTTGTAAAAATAAACTAAATATCAAAGCTACGAAAAACAGTCGAATAATTTTTGAATTAAATAAATGTTGATATAGCCATCCTATTGAACTAGCAGCAATCGCGGCAATTCCAGGCAGAATAAAAAGGAATTGACGCACACCATCATACAGGGTTGAACCCTTCAGAATTGCATAAAGCGGTAGAGAGAAAACTTGAAGAAATACTAAGATAAAGCAGGATTTTTGCAGAACGGAAAATTTTGAGTATTTGTATAAACTTAAACCTAAACCAAGAAGGAAAAGGATTTGCAACATTTCGGGAACAGTCATCGTAATCCAGCGAGGAAGATAAAACCAAGGCAATTGATGACCTGGTATAAACTGACCATCAAATAAAACTGTTCCTCCCCAAGCATGTTGAGAATTGTATTTTACATTCTCAAAAAACCATCTCACAGGATTTGACCAAGATGCCGGATGACATACAGTAGTTACAATTGCCCAAGGTATAACTATTAATATCCAGCCAATTGCAATATTTTTGAATGTATATCGAGTTATTTGTCTCTCCTCTAGTTTTAGGAGTATATAGGTAAACGGAACAAAAGCTAAAAAGACAAATCCTCCAATTCTAGCACTTGTTAGTAAACCGACCAGAATACCAAAGAGAATGGTAGTTATACAAATGCGATTAAAGCCAAATTTGATTACTCTATGGAGTTTCGAGTATTGACTAACTATATAAGCACTTAGCCAGGTAGAGAGAGCAAAGAGAGTAGCAAATGGAATATCTTTGGGATTAAAGAAGCTATGTCCCCAAAAACGAGGTAAAAGTGCTAGAACAAGAGGCCCAATCCAAGCGTAGTTTGAACCGCAGAGTATACCCACTATACCAGCAACTGACACATAAGCAAAAAGAGAAAATAAAAAGGTTAATAAGTGCTTGAAAAAAACTCTCTCTGCATTAACTTGTATGTGGCTGCTCAAACCATGCTTGAGTTGAAAGAGTGATTCTGCCGCAACATCCAATACCACACCGTAGTATTTTAAGTTACTTGGATTAGTTTGAAGGGGTTGCTTTTTCCGAATGGATTCATAATTCCACAGTACGTGTTTTATATACAGAGGCTCGTCCCAGGATATACCATAATGACCGACTGTCGATATCCCTATCGTAGCGATTAAAAAAATGATAAGTACTGTTTTCAGTAATGGATTTTTTAAAACTACGTTTTTATAAACAGTTATTTTAGAAATAAGTTTCACTAAATTGGTTTGCATAGCTGACATAGGTTCTATTTGTTCTTCTTGGTTTAAAAACCTTAATAGTCATTCTTCTTTAGTGAAGATAACCCATTTAGGCAGTGTATCAACAGTAGTTTGTTTTGAAAAGTTTGGAAGATAACCCATGACTACTTCAATATCTTTTGGATGATAGAAAGCAACTACCTGTAGCTTGGACGGGATGTACGCTTGGAAATGATCATTGCTTAATTTTAATCCGGCTTTTTCTCTATCCCACAAGCCGTTAAAAGAATGGTAGAGTCTACCATCTGCCATAAGGATGGACAAGGGTATTTGTGGAAAGTAGATTTGATGAGGATGCTTTAAGGTATATCTGTATGCTAATTCTACTGGATTCTTTGAATATCTATTCAACTCACGATAGATTTTGTTAGGTGCATGAAGATAAACTGTAGTCGCCAGTAATACAGCTATAGATAAAACTGAAATTTTTAGTCCTTTTAAGATGTGGAAAAAATCCAAACGATTATAGCTAAACTTGAATACAGAATCATTGATAAGAGCTGTAACAGTGCAGACTAGAAAATATACGGTCGAAGCTTGCGAGTTAGTGGCTCCACCAAACTTCACTCGACTAAGCAATGAAATTGGAATCATGTACATAGTTACTAAAATCAATATTGACCAGCGATTAGAACAAAACCATTCTCCAATAGACATACTATTTTTAGTTTTACAGCTTACAAGTTTCAACCCAATACATAAAACTATTATAAATATAAATGGTAGGCAAAACTGAATTAATTCGTAAGCTGCTAGGCACAAAACCTTTATTCGTTGAACTAATTGAATTCCAGTTAAAATTTCAGGATTTCCATATTGTCCTAATGAGCTTATCCAGGGCCAAAGGCTGGGAAATTTAATCATAGTAAAATATAAATATTTTCCTCCAAATAAATAAATGAAAACAATTGATATAGCTGTGAATATAATCAAAAAATATATTTTATATTTTTTAAAATTTTTGTATCCATCAGTTATTAGAACATAAGTTCATAAAGCAAAGGGTAAAGGTAATAAATTTTGCTTTGTCCAAATTGATAATGCAGCTAACGTAGCTGAAAATAATAATAGCCATTTATCCTCTTTAGAGTTTCTACAGTATAGGACTGCACAAGCCATACCCGCTATTCCCAAAGATGCTGCATCTGCGTGAATGCTAAAAGCGGAATAATAGTGACCAGTAAGAAAGAAGTAATAAAAATTCTTGCAGATAAACAAGGATGTTTAATAATCTTCACCTGAGTAACAGTGCCAATAGAAAAACAAAGTATGGGAAGAAAGAAAAATAGTGTAGAAATGAGTCCAGCCCACCTAATAGCAACTGTAGGTGAATTAGCTAGCGTGGCTGGTAAATAAGAAATTGCTGCAATAGGGCCATACATCCAACTCAGGATAGGCTCACTTTCCAGAGCATTAAAAAATTTATAACCATAGGCTAGTGCAAAGGCTGGTGTCAGACGATTGTTATTCCAGATATCAAACGGAAGAGACAAAATTTCTATCACTACTGAGCTGATTAACGCCAAAAATAAGACTGAAAAAAAAGAAGCAATAAGTCTGTCTACAATTGTCCAATTTGACAAGCATTTGAAAATTACCATGCAGAGTGAAAATAAAATAATTAAACTGAGGCTATAACTAATAATTAGCTGCATATTAAACCTTCTTTTGCCATATACCCAGTAGGGATTTACCCATTAAATAGTGAAACAAGGGATCGAGTACCTTAGACAGAGGTATCATTGCTTTATCCCACAAAACTATGTGATTCTTGTTAGGCATCCTGCTTTTAAGTAAAAAACGATTGCCTGTTGAAGCGATTAGTCCCCCAGAGTCTAGATACCTGATACTGATGCATTTGAGATTTTTCGGAACGAGTGCCGATAACCTATTGCGACTATATCGACGATAATGACCGATAGCTTCATCAAAGGGAGTAAAAAGCCATTGATGAGCTGGAGCTAAAATTACTAAAAATCCACCATCTTTCAAGTAATTTAAGGCAAGTTTAACTTCAGCGTGGTCATCTTTAATATGTTCTAATACATCAATATAAATAACAGTATTAAATCTTTCATAATGACTGATATTTAGGAGAGTACCTGGTTTTAGCTCACAGTATTCTGGTAAACGACCAGTTTCAATCGACTGCTTTAATTGTCCTGCTAATATCGGATCGGGTTCAAGACAAACCCAACGTTTATGGCTTCCTTGGCAGAGTAACTCAGTTGTCGAACCAATTCCGGAACCCACTTCTAGAACCTCAGTACCTAGATAGTTTTTAATGAACTGTCGATAATAAGCTTTCCAGTTTCGAGCTTCTTTAAATAGAGCAAGTTCTGAGCCATGATAAGAATAACCAGTCATTTTCATTGGATAGAAAAAACTTCCTGTAACTCCAAAACGAAATAGTGATAATCCCGCTGGGGTATAAAGCTTAAAGAATTCCTAGTACTAAGAATTATGAAGACAAAAACTAAGGATACCATAATGGCTTGCATGAGGATCACAAAAAATAGTGATACCATGTAAGATGCCCAACCCGGAATTGCTAAAGTAGTGGCAAGCCTGATAAAGATAATAGTCAGAATTCCAATAAAAGAAAGTCCTATAAGTAGACAAGTTGCAACCAGTAACCTGACTCCAACTATATCTCCGTAGACTGAAATAGCGCTTAAACCATGCATAACAAGTGATACAAAGTTCATCTTTGGCTCTCCTGCTAAACGGCGACTGCGTCTGGTAGAGATTTCTGTGTGGGGAATTCTGGCTTTAAACACAGCAGCAGAATAGTGGTTCCAAAGCTCTGAAACGATAACAAGTCGGCGTAACAGTTCATAGGGGATAATACTGAAATTACCTACACTAATTTGGGAACCTGTTAGCCATCTATAAAGCGATTTATAACATAAATAAAAAAATTTAAACAACCAACTTTCAGAGCGTTGGCTTCTTTTAGCAAAAACGACCTTTTTGTATCCTTCAACTTGACATTTTCCAATCAGTTTGATTACATCACTAGGAGCATCTTCACCATCTCCATCCATCACAACAACCGCTTGGCAGTTTATATGAGCTTCGATGTAAGCTAATCCTACAGCAATGGCTCTTTGATGCCCCAGATTTCTCTTTAGCTTCAAAACATCAAGTTTTTTAATGATTTGGAGTTTTGAGTCTGGAAAATTTTTTCTAACAGAAATACTTGATGCATCATCTACCACAAAAATTTGAGCCTCTATGTCTGTATACTCAAAGACTTGATCGAGATGATTTAACAAAAGTTCTAATGAATCCCAGTCGTTAAAAACTGGAATCATAATTACAATCGAACAACCTGGTAAATCTTTCTGCTTGATTTTTTCCATTACCTATTTGAATAAAAATAAGGTGGGTTAATAAATCCAAACTTTACAAACTCAGCACTCTACAACGGCACCTTCTTTAATGGATTCAGTCAAGTTCAGGTAGGGGATAGGCAAGGTAGGCAATACGTTTTGCCTCTCGCCGTCCACGGGCTACTGAATCCAGGATCAGACCGCAGGTGAGGCTCAGAAAAGCTAGCAACATAATGGAAGCTGCTAGGATGGCGGAGGGAAATCGGGGGACTAATCCTGTCTCTAGAAAAGTTTCCACGATGGGAATGCCTAGAGCTAGGGAGGTGAGCGAAAGCATCAAGAAAATGATGCCAAAGAAAAGGAACGGTCGGATTTCCTTAAACAATAACAATGCAGTGCCTAAAACTCGCCAGCCGTCTTTAAAAGTTTTTAGTTTGCTTTGTGAACCGGGTGGTCGGGAAATATATAACGTCGGCTCTTCGGCAAACGGCATTTTCAGTTCTAGCGTGTGTATTGTGAACTCCGTTTCAATCTCAAAGCCACTGGAAAGTGCTGGAAACGATTTGACAAATCGGCGCGAAAAGATTCGATAGCCCGAAAGCATATCCAACAGCCGCGCTCCAAACAAGAATTTAGCGAAGCCAGTAAGAAACACATTACCGCTCCGATGACCACGACGATAAGCAGCACTCTCACCTGCTGCTGTGCGACGCACGCCTACAACCATATCCAGCCGCTCAACTAACAAGTGTTCCACCAACCGCCGCACTGCTCCCACCTCATAGGTATTGTCACCGTCAGCCATGATGTAGATGTCTGCTTCAATATCCGCAAACATCCGCCGGATCACGTTACCTTTTCCTAACCTAGGTTCACGCCGAACCACAGCACCAGCCGCCGCTGCCTGTTCTGCCGTACTGTCGGTCGATCGATTATCGTAGACGTAGATCTTTGCTTCTGGAAGTGTAGCCTGAAAATCAGTGACGACTTGGGCGACGGTTAGGGCTTCGTTGTGGCACGGAAGCAGAACAGCAATGCTATAGCTCTTAAGAGAGGGTATCTTTTTTTTAGATAAATACTCTAGCATATCATTACCTTCTTTTATATTAGATTCGCTTTACCAACAGAATATAGCATGATTTTTGCTTTCTGATAGAGGGCAAATTTACTTACTTTGGAAACAAATAGGCATAGTAGCCAGTGTTACCAATTTCTTGCCAGCCATTGGCAGACATATACTCTGGCGTATTCACTCCTCGCTTTTGAATAATCGCCTTAGCTCCCGTCCTTTCTAAAACTTTGTAAACTTCAGCTCTAGTCGCCGTGTCTGTTTTCCAGAAGCTCTTAGCATCAGGCAATTCCGCGACAATCGTCACTCTTGCTAATCTTGCCCAATAGTCTTTCGTTCCGTTCTCTCCCCTCAGCGCGATCGCGGCAACTTTGTTTCCGGCATGAATTCCTAATTGATTCAAGCCTTGAGCAATCTTCCAGTCAATAGGTTCTCCAGGATGTTGCCACAGATCGGTAAACTGTCCTCCAAGCATAAACAGGATACCAACGGTCATACCAGCAACTAATCGTTTCGACTCTTGAGAATTAGGCAGACGCACGCTGGAAAAGACTCCAGCAAATAAGAGTACAACCAGTCCAGCAATAAGCCTGGGTCTGACGTGTACCAGCATCAGGCTACCTAAACCTGCACAGGCAGGAATGAGTAATCTCCAGTTTTCTATCAGAGATTTAATTGCCAACCCGAGCCTACCCCCCACAAAAACAAGAATGAGGTAGCCAAATATTAAAAATCCCAAAAATATACGGTAATACTCAATAGCATGACTCCAGATAATTTCCACCTGCTTTTGCAGGTTAATTTTAGGCTTTACCCCTTCATACCAGTAAGATGGGTCATAGCCTATCGGCAGAGTTACACCCTCGAAAGGAGTCTCGAACTGATAGATATCCGGATTCTTGAAAATTTGATTAACAGGATGCTTGGGAATGCCACTATCAGGAGGATCACCTTGCCAATAAATAGGAGGTATTCCGCCGATTTTCCAGGCATAGTTCAATTTTCCAGTCGTTCCAAAGGTAAAATACCCTTTAGTTGTGGAAATGGCAACAATGAAAGGAGTTGATAGAAGAGCGAAAACTAACACAGCCACTAATACTCTCGGAAATGCTCGTCGGATATTTCCAACAGAAAAAAAGCAAGTTCCTATAAATATAAAACCCATGGGAAACATGAATGTTTTGGTCAGATAACCAAGTCCAACAACAGCTCCTAATGCAATAAAATTCCACCAACTATCTGACCGCGTGTGGACACGCAGCACTATAGCTGCCGCTAAGTAGATTAAGGCAGCTACAAACATATCAGGAGTATCATTGCCTATCCCTATCCATTGTAGAGCCGACCAAAGATATAAAGTGTAACCGGATGCTATCCACGCCCAGTATGGAATGATCAAGTTGCGATCGCTTGGAGCTTTGGATACTTTTTCTTTGTAGTACAAAAGGAATTCAGAAAGAAAAAAATCGAAGCAAACTAAACTAACTAGATAAATAACAAAGTTCGCAAACTTAATCGCAAAGAATTCCCAATAAGAAGACGGGTTTAAAATAGATATGAAAAAGCTTAGAATCCACGAATAAACAGGACTAAAATATTCATTGATGGCAATATCCCAATCTCTCCGTAAGTAAGCATCGCCAATGTCCAAATAAGAAATGACATCTCCTGATGACAGGTTGTAACGATTAGACCAAGCTTGCAGGCTACCAAAAACTACAGCGATCGCCCAAAAAACAGCCTTAATTAAATAATGTTGCTTTTGATATTTTCTATCCATCTTTCCTGTGTTTAAAATTACTGCTTTAGGTCTTGCACTAGCTTCACCACATCAGGGTTGTTTTTTACCCATATTTCATGGTCGGCACGAGTTTTAGCGAGGTGGAGTTCAATATTTTCTGATGTGATGAGAACACCGAATCCCTTGGGAACCTTCTCTTGTTGATAAGATAGCACGTCGTTGAGAATCAAATCACCAACTTCTTTACTATAATGAGTACCATCTAAAAAATATTTCATATCATTACCAATGGCTTCAGTTGTTATCTTATTGAGATTTGAAAAATCCCATACAGGTGTGATGCTACTGACTTGACGTTTCCATTCCTCAAAAACTGTCCACAGTCCAGCAACGCGAATAGCTTCTAATTGAGCAGTATGTTCGGGAGATATAAATACTTTGACTTGTATATTTCGTTGCTTACATATATCAATTATTTTTTTAAACTCTTTGATTGAAGACTGAGTTAAACTGTAATTTTTATAATAATTTTCGTTGTTTAAATAATTGCCGATATCTATTTTAAAATTATCTATCATCGGTTTGGGGTTGGATTTAGGGCTAACATTACGCATTCCATTTGAATAGTATGGCAGACTAGCTAAATCTTCACGGTTAACTTCTAGTGTGATAAGGCTTGATTGAAAAACTTGAATGGAAAAAACTACATCTAATAATCTTTGTAAGGGTATTTGAGACTTGCCAACTAAATTTTTATCATAAATAGATAAATTATCACTAAAATTAGTGTTATTGAACATGAAAAAATCAATTCCTATGATAACTTGCTTTAATTTAGGTTGATTAATGAGTGCGTGTTCAAAATAATGTTTTGCTTCATAGATATGGACTCCTGGTATTCCCAGATTGTAGGCAGGTTGGTTAGCTAGTAAAGCTAGGTACTTTGGATTTAAACCAAGTACCACTCTAGATGATCCTAGTAAAACTGTTGTTGGCTTAAGACGCATAACTTCAACAGACTTAAATAACCCATTATGCGTATCTTGCTCAGGTTTTAATCGATTTATACCAGATACAGTTGGACTATTCAGAACACCGTAGGGGTCAATGATGATATTGAATATACCTACAAAAAATCCTGGAAATAAAGCAATAGTAATAACAAGAAAGTTAAATTTTCCATAACTTAAAAATTTAGAGTGCGTACACAAAGCTTTTCTAGATAGCTTTTTCGGGTAACTTAAGGAAAACTTCATGAATAACCCTTCTTTTTTATTGCTTATTTAGTCCTGACAACGGATTAGCATCGTACTCTTGCTTTATATCTTGAACTAGCTGGACTTCGTCAGGATACTTCCTTGCCCATAGATCACGATTAACCCGGATTTTAGCTAAATGAGCTTCAATATTATTGGGCGTGATAAGAACACCAAAATCTTTCGGAACCTGCTCAGTTTGGTAAGATAACAAGCGGTTGAGAACCCAAGTGCCAACTTTTGAAGTGTAATGAGAATTATCGGTATAGTTTTCTATGTCATAGCCAATGGGTTCTGTGGTGACACTGTTATAACCAGAAAAATCCCAAACTGGAGCAATTTTGACAAGTTGGCGTTTCCATTCTTCAAATGTTTGCCAATGTCCCGTAGCGCGAATCGCTTCCCATTGGGTAGCATGGGATGGGGATATAAAAATTTTTAACTTTATATTATTTTGCTGGCATAAATCAACAATTTTTTTAAAATCATCTAGGTATTGATTCGATAAATCATAGTTATCGTGATTTTGAAAATAGTCATTAATACCTACTTTAAATCTCCACTCGTTTTCTGCTTTATTAACATCGCTATAAGGACTAAATCCTAGATAGTCACTACTTTTTTGATTTGGAGTTTTGTTGCTGGCTGTCACGGTTTCTACGCTTGCAGATAAAGCATCTATTGAGAATCCAAATTTGACAGCATCTTGGAGAGTAATATGCTGTTTCTCTAATCGACTTTCAGAAAAAACAGGTGGATTGGCAAGGTGAGAATTGAAGGAGAAAAAATCAGCACCGACAATTACTAATTTTAAATTAGGTTGATTAGCAATTGCGTGTTGTAGATAGCGTAATTCTTCGTAAATATTTACACCATTAAGTCCAATATTATAAGCAGTTTGACTATTGGCTAAAGCCGAATATTTTGGATCTAGACCCTGTTTAGCTCTGGAGGAACCTAAAAGAACTGTCACAGGTTTTAACTTGATGATATCAGTAGCTTTATACACTCGGTCATTGTTGTCTTTTTTTGGCTTTAGCTGATTCAAACCCACCAATTTGGGACTGTTAAAAACCCCATAGGGATCGATAGCAATATTGAATAAGCCAGCAGAAAGCAGAGGAACAAAGGCAGTTATCAGAAAGCTTACATTAAATCGGCGATATTTTTTAACCCAAGAAGTTGGTTTTCTGGGTTCCGACCAAACTTTTGAGGAACCTGACTTCAACTGACGGGATGTACTCATAGAGGCTGAGATAGATTAAAACTGGAAGTAAAGAAACTCAGATACACGGTTGAGTGACAGTAAAGAAAAGCTAGCAAGGACACCCACCCAAGCTGCCCACCACCACGTTGGCTTCAATCTCCGCAGGATTTGCTGTGTATTGGGGAGTAAAGTAACACATAGCGTTAGTCCAACTAAAACAAGTATACTCACGAGCTTGCTGCCATTTACCTCTGGTAGGTAAACTAAATCATTCCAAGACTTAAGCTGCAATCCAAATTGCGTCAGTATCGATAACTTACCTTGAGCTTCACCGGGCAGTACAATCCCTTTCATGCCAACCATTGCTTGGAGAATTTCCGTGGCAGCAGGCAAGCTTTTGGATCTAAATAATACCCACCCGGCAACAACTGCAAAGAATGTCATAGCCCATCCTACTAGCTTCGGCAACGGAATGTTCAACTTACGCCACCAATGATTAACCGATAGATATATTCCATGTAACCCACCCCACACCACATAAGTCCAACCAGCACCATGCCACAACCCGCCTAGTAGCATAGTGATAAAGAGGTTCGTATAGCGCCGGACTTCTCCCCGACGACTACCACCGAGGGGAATATATAGGTAATCCCGCAGGAAATTGGATAGAGTAATATGCCAGCGCCGCCAAAACTCAATAATGGAAGTAGATTTATAGGGAGAGTCAAAATTAATCGGCAGACGGATATTGAACATCAACCCCAAGCCAATAGCCATATCGGAGTAACCCGAAAAATCAAAATAAAGTTGAAAGGTATAGCTTAAAGCCCCTACCCAGGCTTCAATGAAACTAACTGCATCAGGGTTATCGAAAACGGGTGCTACCCAAGGCGATATGTTATCCGCTATCAAGACTTTTTTTGACAGTCCTAGACTAAACATAGTTAAGCCTAGAGCCATATTTTTTTGAGAAAAAATGAAATGTCGCTTCTGACGGAACTGATTGATGAGTTCATCATGACGCAGAATTGGTCCCGCAATGAGTTGGGGAAAGTAGCTGATAAATAAGCTGTAGGTTAGAATATCATAGTTGGAGTCTTTTGTTTCACCCCGATAAGCGTCAACTAAATAAGCAATTTGAGTAAAAGTGTAAAATGAAATGCCCAGAGGCAGTATTATTTCAAGCCTTGTTAGATTGGTATTGAAAACACCGTTAACAGAGGATAGTAAAAAATTGGCATATTTATAATAAGCAATAATAGCTATATTAACAATAATTCCTATCCAAAGTAAATTTTTTGCTTGCCTCTCCCTGGGTTTAGCACTTTCGATAGCTTTGCCCATTTGATGGTTGAAGAGGATCGAAATGAGTAGAAGGGGGAGATAGGCAATATTCCAGTATCCGTAAAAAATTAGAGAACTTACCGTTAACCAAATTGTAGCAGCTTTGGTTAAACGAAATCTGACTAAACCAAAGAAGAGGATTAAGGTAATGGGTAAAAAGATAAAAATGAAGACGTAGGAATTGAATAGCATTATTTTCTAAAAAGTGTTGTACAGTCCTCACTCATTTTCTAGAGAATCCTGGGAGCAAGGCTGCTGCCAGGGATTAGTCTTCTCCACATCCTGAGTTTCCCCCGGTGGCACTGTCCTCTCACTCATAAAGTAAATCTCAAGGCTCTTGAGCTGTTTTGATTCTGGGTGCCGAGCATTCCAGTCGCGGCATAGATATTGCCCATAAGAGGGGATAAGTTTCTGCCCCAGACCGCGATTGAGGTTGATAAAGTAGGTGCGCCATTGCATATTCCGATAGGTGACATTTCGCCTCCGAATCGTCGGCTTATTCCAATTTACGGGCTTGCCCTCGTCGAGAAGGTTCACCTCCGTGCCATCCTCAAGCCTGCCAGACATTACATACCAGCCATCATCTCTGGGAGGACCCGGAGCGAAAATACTCCAAGACTGGTCTAACCGAGTCAGGCGACTAATCCAGTCAATAGAATTAAACGTCCTTCGATGCAGCGTTTTATAGGCAAAACTTTCTTTACTTAAAGCTCTCTCAGATAAAATCCTGACATTCCAAACGGTAGTGTAAACGAGCAAGAGCAACGTTACTGCATTCAGAAGTCCTGAAGAATGCACCTCAAGGGGACGGAATTTTAACGGTTTGGTGAATGTGCCAGCAGCCCTACGGTTAGAAGCAATAGTCTCGTAAAATTTCGTCCCCACTGACATGAACGGTTTCCATCTGAGAACAGATGCAAGAAACCCAAACATAGGTGAGAGACTAACGACATAAGCGATCGCTTCCCATTTAAAACGCCTGTTCCCCTGCCAATCTACAACCACCCAGGAATTTTTCTCCTGCATATCAGCATAAATTGAAGCGTCTTCCTGCTCCTGAGCCATCAGCAGGGGGGTTTTCGGCAAAATCAGGAACGTGCGAATCAGGTAAACGACCTTTTTACAAAAGCCGCAGTCTGCATCATAGTAAATCGCCAGCCCAGCTCTTTGAGGAGTACGCACCCTTTTGGCTAAACCATCCCAAACCTCAGTAGGAATAAACACCAGCCAAGTAAACATACCAAGGGCTGCAAACAAACCAATATGAAGCGTTAATCCGAACCCCAGATGTAAGAGGATAAAGGTGACAATCGTCGCGCAACGGAAAAAGGTAGTGCGGAAGGGAACAAACAGAAACAGCGGTCCGAGCCACTCTAGAACCAACGTAGCAAAGGTGAAAGCGGTTAACAGGGGGGGAAAGTTCAGTAGGAATTGACCCAATGGAACAGCGTACTGGTCGAAACTCAAAGCGTAGTAAACTGCACTCCCATCGGGCCACCAAGTCGGGCTAGTCGTCTTAAAGGCGGCGGAAAATATGTAGACGTAGCAAATTTGCAGAGTTAGTGCGAAGGTTGCACCGGAGAGGATGCGTTTGGGTAACGGTTTGGTAGATGTATTGAGGGCGCTATCGATTGAGTAACAGGCTCCCAAGGGCAAAAACATCGCCCAGAACATTAGGGCGCGAAGCATATCATCCCCAGCAAACAGCACTGCCGGATTGCGGTTGTGCAAGGAAATCAGCATTGCCCACGACGCGATCGCAGCCAGCCGAGTGCGATACCCTACCAACAAGGCTACCGCAATTAATCCCGCTAGTAAAAATACAAGGGTTTGAACCAATGGTTGACCACTGAGCGAATACACTGACCAATACCAGGGCTTGATGATATCGTTCAGGGCAGTCCGGGGTAGCACTCCCGTATCTGAATAAAGTGTATTAATATCCGAGGAACGAATAATCAAATCGGCAATTAGGATTAGGGCTATACCAATACGAAAGGCAGCTAGCGATCGCAAATCGAACCCAAATAGTTCCTTCAGTTTGGTCGCTAACTTAGTTTTAGGTTTTTGTTTACTAGCATTCATAAGAGGGTAGATGGGCAAATAGGAGTTAGAAGTTAGGGGAAAGAGAGATTACCGATTGTGCCGTCGGTGATTCCTAGACCTTCGACGAGGAAAGATGAGTTTTGTCAACCACTTGCCAATCCAATACCTCAAGACTTGGAGGCGATGGCGCAGGGTTGGTAGGCGCTGGAGGTAGACAAATTGTCTGATGATGCTTGCCAATCGACCGTCTACCTTAAGTGCAAAGCTAGAGACAACGGCTGCACCTTTTCCCAATGTCAGCATCTCTCCCAGATGCAGATAGCGGAAGCGGACTTGCGGTTTGCCTGCGATCGCCCGATAGAGGTTTCGCGCTGTACAATCAGCTTGTTGGTAAGCTGCTTGCGCCGTTGCTGGTATGCGCTTGCCTCTGGCATTTTGAACTTCTGCGATATCTCCTAAAGCAAATACCTCTGGATAATCAGCTAACTGTAAAGTAGGAAGAACGATGAGCTGACCTTGGCTATTGTGTTCGCAAGGTAGATAGCGTACCCAATCGATCGAGCGAGTCCCCACCGTCCACAGCACGAGATCAACGGGCGTCTGAGTCTTACCCTTGTTATCGACTACGGTGATTTGGTCTGATTCTATAGCTTCAACGCTAGTTTCAAAGTCAAGCTGAACCCGTCGCTTGTGCAAGGCGCGGCAAGCGGCTGCCCGACTGTAGGGGGAAAAGGATTTGAGTAGCTCTGTTCCTCTCTCAATCAGTCGTACCTGTCCCCGTTTCGGCAAGCGATCGGCAAGTTTACAGGCTAACTCTACCCCACTCGGACCTCCACCCACAACAGCAACCCGAATAATGGGTTGATCGGAACATTCTAAAACTCGCAACCGTTCTTTCAGACGTTCGGCATCCGTGACGGTACGGAAGAGATAGGCGTAGGTGGCAGCACCAGGAACGCTATCCAACCGCATCTCAGCTCCCACTGCCAACACCAGGTAGTCGTAGGTTAGCAGCGTTGGGTTTGGGTCAAGTTCCCCAACTTCCTCGTGCTGGAACGTGACTTGGCGATTTTCTAGATCGACACCCCGAACCACGCCTTTACAAATAGCTACATTTGTGTTAATGAGCAGTTTTTTAAATGTGGGGGCGATTTCCCAAGGTTGGAGTTCGTTGGTAATCACTTCGTAGAGCAACGGGGTGAATACTAAATGGTCTTTGCGATCAATCAGGGTAATTTGACAACGATTTGATAAAGCGTGAAAGCGTTGCAGGTACAACGCCGTATAAAGTCCCCCAAAACCGCCACCGAGGATGCAGATGCGCGTAGGAGCTTCATTGTTATTCAGGGCAGAATTAGAGCGGAACGGTTGACCGAACCTTTGGTTGTCTAGCTTGTAGTTCATGATTGCCTAACTTCCACCCTGTTTCCACCCTGTTAAATTTACAAGCATTCGCAATCCGCGATCGCTCGTCTGCTTTGCACTAAATCGACATGGATGTCAGCGCTAGTCGATTGTTGGGGTAGGAACTGCTTTTGAAAGTTCCGTCCACTCCGTCCACTTTTAGAATTAGGTACACCTAGTTCCGCTTTAAGGACTTGCTTTAACTGTTGTGCCAGTTCCAATGACCTGATTTTTATCCCTTTATCATTCAGGTGATAGACTGTATCACCAAACAAGGTAGAGTCATTTTTCAAATTGAATGATTTTTTGTCATAGATAACTGGAGAAATTTCGAGCAATTTCTCTGTAATTTTTTTAGCATTAACAAGCGTATTCTCATCAATATTAGTGTACACCCATGGTAATGCCAATATCAGAGTTGCTTCCGAACGATCCAATTGGTCACGAAATTTCTTAAGACGCAGACAAGCATAGGCGGATAAGTGAATATTAAGTACTGCTGGCTCAACGATTCGTCGTTTCAGATCAACAGGATCTCCATTGGCATTAAGCCGATCTGAGTAGTAACGCGGGTTTTTGATTTGTCGAATAAAATCTAAACTTGATTTCGTGACATATTTTAGACCTGGATTACCTGCATTCAAAAGATCTTCAGCTAACTCTTCATAAGGTACGCCTCCCAAACCAGGGCGTCCAATCGCTATTCCAAACGGGCTAGCCATTCTATCAATCCCATCCTCATCTTCGAGAATAGCGTATTCTGGAATAACAACGATGAAGTCGCCACGGTGAATTTGACCAGAAATACTATCAAGAATGATGTTTATTCCCAGAGAACCATGCACACCCATATTAAATACTGGAATGCCGAGTTCTTGCTCTATTTGCTGTGCATTAACACCAAAGTGGGTTCCAGAACCACCAAGGATTAGCACCCGTCTTGATCCTTTAGCTTTATTAGCTTTTTGAGCCTTTAGCTTATAGATCGAACGAGCCCAGCTTAATTCTCCACCATCGTTAATTTTGCCCAGATACCCAAAAGACCAAGCTAAAACCACAACCATTATCCAAGTCGTAAACTTTAAAAGTTTCAACATTCTATTTTGACACTTTGATAATGAAAACGTAAAAGCTAATCAATCACTACAAGTCACCCAATCCCAACTTGGAATTAGTGCTCGTGTATTATTGCGGCAGTTTCTTTGACGAATCCGGTGCCTCTCGTTGCATGCCGATAACTGCTCTTAACTGTTTAGCTATCTCCTCTGCCCTAATTTCCCTAGATTCAGGCAAGAGGTGATAGTGAGTGTCGGCAAACAAACTGGAGTCTGTCTTCATGTTTAGTGACTCTTTGTCATAAATTAACGGCGCAATTTTGGCGAGTTCCTCTGCCGTCTTTTTAACATTATTAACCGATTTCTCATCGGTACGAGCGTAGACCCAAGGCAGTGACAGAACTAAGGTTGCCCCTTTTGCTTCTACCTCTTCCCGGAATTTAGCAATTCGTTGTATGGTGTGCTTTGATGCGGGTTCGTTAATCGGCAATTCCCACCATTTACCCGTGCGTTCTTTCGTCACCGTGGGGTCTCCCCGCTCATCCACCGGATCGGAGTAATAGCCGGTCATTTTTCCGGTTTGGATGACTTCAAAGGCGGACTTCGTTGCTGCTCTCAGCGTCGGTGTTCCGAGCAGCAGAGCTTGTTGTGCTAACTGCTTCGGCGGTATACCTCCCAAACCGGGGCGTCCAATTGCCATACCAAACTGAGCAGAGCGATCGCCCAATCCATCTTCAGACCACAAAATCAAGTACTCAGGAATCAGCAGAACAATATCACCAGGGCGAACTTTATCCAGAATGCTAGGGAGGATAACATCTAAACCCACTGGTCCATCAATTCCTAGATTCAAGACAGGAATACCCAATTCCTGCTCAAGCAACTCTGAATTAATCGTATAGTGCGCTCCCGAACCGCCAGTAATCAGCAGGCGTCTTGGGGCTTCGATTTGGTCAGCCAGCGCTATTTTTTCTTCGTACATCATCCGCAGCCAGCTCAACTCGCCACCGTAGCGCACGTTGTAAACGTAACCAATAGACCAAGCTACCGCCGCTACCGCCAACCAACTTGTTAGCTTTAAAGGTTTCCACATCAGAATTCAAAGTAGATGAACTTAGAAGGCTCATTCGCTGCTAATAAGATGGTTAAACCCAATAAAATCCGCGATACCCACGGGGATAGCAGCAATTCATATTCAAGCTTCCGTTTTTGCCAGACGGCGAGATGTTCCATAAATAACACCCCATTGGCAAGAACCAGGGTAAAAATTAGGGCAGCCCCTTCATTGAAGCTATAAGAACTCAAGAAATCGCCCAAGTTAGAGAAGGAATAAGCCCAAGGAGTAACAATTGTTTGTATCTTCAGCAGCAGTCGGCTGATATTGATTTCCATAAAGAACAGACAACCCAGCGTCACCGCCCCAAACGTCAGCGCCCAAGATATAAACTGAGAACGGGACGCATAGTTCCCCATCAAGCGTTGAAACGGTCTGCCCGTGTATCGCAGCAGCAATAGCAAAGCGCCGTGGTAAGCACCCCAAATGATGAAATTCCAAGCAGCACCGTGCCAGAAGCCAGAGAGTGTAAAGGTAATAAATAGGAAAAAGGCAGCCCATTGCTTCTTAGAACCCATCAGGGGCAAGAAAACATAATCCCGAAACCAGTTATTCAGGGTAATGTGCCAGCGCCGCCAAAATTCCTGGATGCTCACTGAAGTATAGGGGGCGAGGAAGTTAATGGTTAGCCGTATACCTAGGATTCTGGCTACACCAAGCGCCATAAAGCTGTAGCCAGCAAAATCAAAATAGATCCGGAGGGTGAACAAATAGGCAAAGAACCAGACCATCCAGGCATTGGCGGTTTCTTGTAAGTTGATATAGGGGGCTAAGTTATCCGCTAGCACCAACTTCATGAAAAATCCCAACGACAACCACCTCAACCCTTCCTCAAAATTTTCTACCGTAAATTTGAAGCGGAAGGCTTGAATTTGTGGCAGCAAATCGGCACGACGCTCGATAGGACCGGCAACAATCTGGGGGAAGAACGAAATAAAGTTAATGTAATCGATGAATCCAATCGGTTTTTTATACTTGGGTTTGAGGGAATCGACGACAAATGCCACCATCTGGAAGGTGTAGAAGGAGACTCCCGGCGGAATCTGCGGAAAAATTGGTAGGGGAAAATTGTCGTGCCAATTGTTCATTGGACTTCCTACCGCCAGTCCTATTACATCTTCTACGAAAAATGTCAAGTACTTCAGGTAGGCAAGAATACCAATATCGATGATAATTACGACAGCAGCAATCAGCTTGGCTTGCGCACCACGACGCTGTTGCATCTGCCGCACCATGAAGTAGTTAAAAACCAGTTCAGCGGCAAAGATAAGAAAGCTAGAGCGACTGGCATTGACAAACAGCAGCAGCGACATGACCGTCAGCCCGACGGTGTCAAAGTAGTCTCGCCACAGCTTCAGGGACTTGCCGATGTAGCGAATCGTAAAGAAGGGAATGCAGTAAAGGAGCAGCACCCACCAGAAGGAAAAATCAGAAAAATTCAATTAACAGTTTCCTCCCCTGTTTTAAGCGTGGCAGCGGATTTGCTAGCGGATGTAACGGATGAGTAATTGCCTTCCAGTCGCTTTGAAAATAGAGAGGGAAGTCTTGGAGGTAAGCGAGTTAATTTCCTCCAGACTTTCCCACGGGTAGGATTTATTTGCCGCCAACCCCTTTCCAAAATCCACCCCAACCTTTAGCGGATTTGTCGGCGGTTTCTTTGGGTGTGTCTGCTGCTACCACGGGTTCGGTTTTATTCAATGCGGCTGAGACATCGAATTCTTCAACCAAGTATTGAGCGGATTTTTCAATGGTGGGGTAGTCCCAAAATAGCGTTGAAGGTAACTCTAGTTCGAGCCAATCTTCCATATCACCAACCATTGTCACCGCATCAATGGAGTCCAGACCGTAGCGGGTCAGGGGTTCACGGACATCAATCGTTTTGGTGTCGAGAGACAGTTGCTCGGCGAGTTGATTAACTAGCCAGGTTTGAATCGCTTCAACGGACGCCGTTTTTAGATTTGTGCCGTTATTTTCTACGGAATTTTCAAGCATAACCTCATCAGGCTTGGAGCTGGAGTTCTGAAGTTGCATCAATCTTATCCTCTTGTGTTTCAGTTTGAGCGAGTTGAAAGGGGACGATGGAAAACATCTTGTTTTCCTGGTACAGCTTGATTAATTGTTGGGCAACATTTTCAATGTAAGCCGGAGAAACGACCTCTGGCAAAGTCCGCCAAGGACTTAGCAGCCGATGGAGACTGAGTACCAACCATTCGCCTTTGGCAAAAAAGTCACCTAACACTTTCCGGTTGTAAATCCACATATGAACGCAAGCAGCGGCTGTATGTAGGGTGCAGTATTTCTTTGCTACCTCAAATAACTCAGGGGATTGGTCGTGACCATATTCAAAGCCTGAATTGGCAATGAGTTGGTCGTGGGCGTTGAGTTCTTCAAGGATAGCGCTGGTTAGCATCCCAATCTTATCCAAGACTTCCGCATCGACATCAGACGCTGTTGTTAAGTCTTGCAGTTGCCCTAGGGCAATTTCTAGCCCTTGCAACACATCATCAACTCCCCGTCCGAATAGCTGGAGTTTCTCTGGCTCAAAAGGTGGCACGGATTGTTCTAGGGAAAAGATAGTTTCTAGACGGGATTGGATGCCTTCCATCGTTTTATCAGTTCGTTTCGCCCGATATTTAGTGATTTGGCGAAACTGGAGGAGCAGGGCATGCAGGTTAACAACGCTGCTGCCATCAAACATACTGATGATGGAATTATCCCGGAGCATCTTTTGGAAAATACCCCAATCATGTTCCTCCCGCATATAGAAACGAGCACCCAGCACCACCGAAACGTTATTAACTACTGTTTCTAACTGGATGGTGACAAAGTATTTCACTACGGCTGCCCAGACGGAAAACTGCTCTGGGATAATGTGAAATCCTCTAGCTGACCCAATGGTTTCACAATCGCAGATTAAAAGATCTAAGAACGCATCTACTAAGGTTTGGCGAGGCTGGGGAATATCGAAAACAGTTTTGTTATAAATGACGCGATTCAGGGCAAATTTCAGGGTCGTTCTCAAGGCGGTATCGGCGGCACCGTGAGAAAAAGCCGAACACAACATCCGCGTGATTTGAAAGCCCTTAAGGGCTAGTTCCAAACCCGCTCCTTCTTCCTTCAACCGCATCTCTTCGGGAATAAAGCAATCTTTAAACCCAATCCCACTCATATCCGCACCGCGAATTCCGTGGGTGAGAATCTTGGGCAGATTGTAATAAGTTGCCGAGTCGAGTTGGCTTTTATCCACCATAAATAATGATAGACACCGCGCTCCCTCCTCTTCGCTGGTTTTAGCCAGCACAAAGGTAACTCCTGAGCGCGTGGCGCGGTTGATGGGCCACTTTTCCCCGTTGAGGAGATAACCGCCAGGAACTTTGGTAGCTGTGACATTACCAGCAATCAAATCGCTGCCATGTTCCCGTTCGGAATAGGCAAGGCACATGGTTCCATTGTGGTTTTTCATGAAACTGGCTAGTTTCTGCTTTTGTTCCTCTGTGCCTGCCATCCAGGTTAGGAACGACCAAAACATGGTGGTAAATGCGATCGCCGAATTTTGGTCACGCCGCGACAGCACCCGCACAAAGGCGACGAATTCCTCAAAGGAGGTAAACTCTCCGCCACAATCAACGGGGATGTAATAATGCTGTAGCTTCCAGTTGTAGAGCCAGTTCACTTCCGCTTCCGGAAACTCTTCCCGTTCATCCAGTTCAACCACCCGTTTGAAGGACATGATACTCTCTGGATTATCAGGAGATCCCAAATCATGCTCTAGGGATTCAGCGAGGCGATACTGCTTGAGTTGATGCATTGATTTCTCCAGTTATTCGTTACTTAGTCATTAGTCATGGGTTCGTTACTACTAACAGATAGTTTATAGCGGTTCTCATTTACAGGAGGTACAGTCCCATTCCCTACTCCCCACTCCCTACTCCCTGCCTTCATCAGGGTGTACCTCTCCAGACTCGGAAATGCTATATGACTAGCAACTAAGGTTTGATTGTTTGCACTTGTTGTGCTAAAGAGTCTACTTCTCCTTGGAGATTGCGGAATTTAGCTGTGAATTTGGGATTCTCGCTCCAATCTGCTAGTACTCCGAGTTCTCCTGCTAAGAAGTTTCCTCGAGCCGCACGGCGCTGAATCTTGCCACTTGAGGTTTTTAGGATGTTTCCGGGTTTGACCAATACCACAGCATAGGCATGGAGTTCGTGTTCTTCTGCCACTGCCTGACGAATGTCAGTAAGGATTGCATCGAAGTTTACATCTTGGGTGCGGCGTTCCACCTCTTGAAGAATAATCAATCGTTCCTCACCGCTGGCATCGACAGAAAATGCGGCACCGTAGTCGGGACGCAGCGCTGAGTGAACTTGCTGCACCGTCCATTCAATATCTTGAGGATAGTGATTCGTGCCTCGGATGATGATCAAATCTTTGATCCGACCGACGATAAACAACTCACCCTCTTTGAGAAATCCCAGGTCGCCTGTGCGTAGAAAAGCACCTTCTCCTGTATCTGTTAGGTAAGCTTGGAAGGTTTCTTTTGTCTCTTCGGGACGCTGCCAATAGCCTTGAGCAACACTGGGATCTTTCACCCAAATCTCGCCGATTTCATCGGGAGCGCAGCGGGTGTGCTTTTCAGGATCGGCAATGGCTACCTGAGTATCGCAGACCAAACGACCGCACCCAGCTATTGCGCGCACTCCCTCTCGAGGTTGACTAACTGCTACCACTCGGTTTCTTTCCAGCGCTGCTGCCTCAACGAAGCAGAGTACTGGGGGTTCTAGCAACGGACTGGTGGAAACTAATAGGGTATCTTCAGCCAATCCGTAAGCGGGAGCAAAGGCATTCCAACGGAAGCCGCAGGGTTGAAAGGTTTCAAAGAAACTCTCCATTACCTTGGGATTAATGGGTTCGGCGGCATTGCCTGCTGCCTGCCAATTACTCAGATCTAATGCTTCGAGTTGTTTGGGTTTAGCTCGGCGAACGCACAAATCGTAAGCAAAGTTAGGGGCTTGGCTATGGGTTGCCCTGTAGCGCGAAATGGCAGCCAACCAGCGAATGGGTTGCTTGATAAAGGCAAAGGGTGACATCACATAGCAGGGCGTCCCGTTGTAGAGTGGTTGCATCAGTCCTTCCACCAGCCCGTAATCGTGGAAGTAAGGCATCCAGCTTACTGTAACGCTGTCTGAATCATACCCACAGGCTTTCTGGAGATAGCCTGAATGGACCATCAGGTTTTTGTGGGTGAGCATCACGCCCTTGGGGGTGGAGGTCGAACCTGAGGTGTATTGAAGATAAGCGATTTGTTCGCTGTTAACTTTAGGATCTTGCCATTCCTCTGCCAATTGCAGATCCATCTGTTCGGTATCGAGCCAGCGCATCTCCTCGAATTCTGGAAACTCGTCGCGAACGTCTTCTAAGAGGGAAAGAATGCGAGCGTTAGTCAGCACTACAGAGGCTTGAGCATCTTTGACAATGGAGCGCAATCTCGGTAATGTGCGCTTCATTCGCCCACCGTCAGGAGGCGGCACGGGGATAGCAATAACCCCACTGTAGAAACAACCGCAAAATGCGGCGATTACTTCCAATCCTTGGGGATAGAGCAGCAATGCTCGTTCTCCGGGGGCGCTGTGGTGTTGCAGCCAAGCTCCGATTGCTCTGGCTTGATGATCCAGTTCAGCATAGGTTAGGGATGAACCTTCGGTCTTGCCATCAATCAGAAAGGTATAAGCTCCCCGCTCGGCTTGATGGATGGCTCGCCAGCGTAGCAGCTCGATTAGGGTAGAAGATTCACCTGTTGGAACAGTTGAATTAGCAGGGGTTTGAAGCATCTTTATAGTGTTTTTATAGATTTTTAACCGGAGGTTAAGACAGACGATGCTGCGATCGCTCTTTAAAAAGAAAAAGTGATTGGCTGCATCTTGGCATATTCTTTTGGGGAATGGCTAGCCCTTTATTGACCGCATCTTGACATATTCTTTTCAGGAATAGCTAGTACTCTCACTGCTGCCTTATCCAACAAACTCTTAACTAAACTTAAAAATTGATAGTGAATAGCAACATGATTCTTCTTTTTTAGCTGCTGTACATCATCATCATTATGGCGTAATATTTTTGACTAAAACTGTTATTATATGAAGTTTTGATAAAGTTTCGGCAGTTTCCCTACCGAATACGCCCCCAGAAAGGGGGCATAGATGCAAAAGCGCTATAAACTGAGATCTTGCACCAATCTGCCAGTGGTTAAAACCACGGTCTCATCGCTTGCATTCGTCTGCCTAGGACTGGACAAGAGTTTTAACTCTGGGCGGGTTGTGTAGCTTGTTGAGAAGAGAAGGGTGCAAGATCTGAGTATAAACCTAGACCAGCTTGCCCTAAGGACAAGCAGAGGGAGCAGTAAGATTCCCCTCCGGAAAACCGCTAGAAATCCACCCGTCAATAGGTTCGGTGATCTGAATCCATGTACGTCCTTGGTTATCTTTTTCAGAGCGCCGAGGCGTAGCCAGTTGGACGGTTTTTCCGACGAAGACTCCCCCAACCCTTGCAGCAGAAAGGGAGGGATTTCGGCGCACAGCCAAACCTTGTGGAATAGCCACTCGGCGGCAAATGTCTGCCATTGTGTTGGTGTCGGGTTGGTTGGCGTTTTGGCAGAGTTTGAGATCCATTGTCTGAACATACCCTGTCTCTGGCGAACTGATCGCGATCCATCCACCATTGCCATTACCAGCCAGCGTCACCTCTTCATTGGACGCTAAGGTTGTAATCGTTCGACTGGAGGTGGAACGCTCTGTGTAAATAAAAATCCGTTTTTTAACAGCACGACACTGTCCGATAAGTCCCGCCTGTGCAAGTTGAACGTTGCCCTGAGTCTCAAATAAAGCAGGTTCTGATGCTTGAATGGCATTATCTGTGGGATTGCTGTTAACGGCACTGACAGGAGCGTTTAGACCCCCTACAGCACTAAATACAAACGCTAATACGGCGGCAGATTTACCCCAGTAATTCATTGTTTTCATTGGATAAACTCCTCATCTGACCAACAAATTTGTGCGAGAGACTTCCACCAACTCAAACCTTCAACTGCCAGGTTCGGGTTTTTAAAAGATCCCTGGCACTAGACTCAAAGATATTGATAGCCCGACTCTACAAGACATGGCGTTGAAGTGAGAGACTGAATCTCGTGGAATTCTCCTAGCCCATAGCATACAGAAAAGAGGAATGCAAATCACCGACAAAAGAAGAATTTATCAGTGAATTGGCGATCGCACTGTCGAATCCGGACGTCTAGCTAAGACGGTTTCATGCTCTTCATGCCCAGCGTCACAAGAGGAGGGATCAAACAGTATGAGTAGCCGAATCACTCGTTATGACGCACATTGAGAGAATGTGCTTGTGGTTTCACACTCTTAAGGAAAAATGGCAAATTCTCGGCAAACCCCTCACAGCGGTTATCACTGGGATGGTAGTAGCGATCGCTTCTTTGAAGGATGGTACTACCGCGTCACTCTGCCCAATAGGGGTCAAACCTTTGCTTTCATGTATTCCATTGAAGATCCCATCGGTGGCAGACTTCATAGCGGTGGCGCTGCCCAAATTCTTGGTCCTAATGATGGTTATCTTTGCCGTACTTTTCCAAACGTCGAGCAGTTTTGGGCGTCTTCAAACTCTTTAGCCTTGGGACATTGGGGCAGAACTGACTTGGACATACCCCCTCAATACCTGCCTCCTGCCAAATTCGAGGCTCATATCCGAGAAGGGTATCAAGCTACAGCAACTTGGCATCAAGGCATGATTCGTGATCCCGGCACCAACGAGTATTGTCGCTGGCAGTATGCGATCGCGCCAGTCTATGGTTGGGCAAATCAGGATGCACCCCAGCAATCAACGGCAGGTTTGCTTTCTTCGTTTGAAATCTTTGAACCGGGATGGCAGATTTTGATGGCACACGGTTTGGCAAGTGGCTCGATTGAGTGGAATGGCAAGCTGTACGAATTTACCGATGCTCCTGCCTACGGCGAAAAAAATTGGGGTCGTTCCTTTCCTCAGAAGTGGTTCTGGCTCAATTGCAACAGCTTTGATGGCGAACCCGACTTGGCTCTCACGGCTGGCGGTGGTAGGCGAGGTGTGCTGTGGTGGATGGAATCAGCCGCTTTGATTGGCATTCACTACCGAGGAAAGTTCTATGAATTTGTTCCTTGGAATTCACAAGTGAGTTGGCAGATTCAACCTTGGGGAGGCTGGCAGATGCAAGCCCGAAATTCCCAATATGAAGTGGAGTTAACTGGCACAACGGATCGACCAGGTACACCCCTCCGCGCTCCAACCGAACAGGGTTTAATCTTCATTTGCCGCGATACTATGCATGGTCAGCTTACCCTGGAACTGCGAGAGCGACACGGGCAAAGAGCTCAAACAATTTTGAAAGCAAATAGTTCTGTTTGTGGATTGGAAGTTGGCGGTGAACCCTGGTCAGAACCTTGGTACTCTAGCGCTAAGTTTCCTTGGGTTGTGTGTTGACATTTAGGGAATAGGGAGACAAGGAGACAAGGAGACAAGGAGACAAGGAGACAAGGAGACAAGGAGACAAGGAGACAAGGAGACAAGGAGACAAGGAGACAAGGAGACAAGGAGACAAGGAGACAAGGAGACAAGGAGACAAGAAAATTTTTGAGGTGTTACTC
>NZ_JADEWY010000263.1 GCF_015207375.1 Coleofasciculus sp. LEGE 07092
AAGAGGCGCACCCCACACCCTACCCCCTACCCCCTCTTGAATTACCTGCTCAAGAGAATCGGTTCACCCACCTAGGGGAGGTTAACCCCCTGTTAAGTTGGGCACTCTTTTCATAGAAGAGTCTTTCTAGAACAATGATCTCTTGAACATCAGCCACAAAAAAGACCTGATTTTGTCAATAACTTCCCTGAGCCAGAACCTTTTCTGGCGATACTTTGTCTCCGTTGGCTTGCTGGCGATCGCTTGTATGGGCAGCGCTTACCTCACTCTTTCCCTGTTAGGGCTAGGAATAGAGGCGTCTCCTGTTTGGCCCCCAGCCGGAATTGCGTTAGCCGCCCTCTTGCTAAAAGGACGGCGCTTATGGACGGGAATAGCGATCGGGATGTTCTGGTTCAACTTGTCTCTGGGAGCCTCGTGGGATATTTCCTTAGGTTCGGTTGCAGGTAGCACATTACAAGCAGTTATCGGGGTGACACTACTGCGCCGCATTGAGTTTCGCCCTTCCCTAGAACGCCTTAAAGACGCCTTGGGACTCGTCATCCTAGGAGCCATGATCGCCACCTTAGTCAATGCCACCATCAGTACCACCGTCAGTTGTTGGGTGGGTTATCTCGATTGGAGTCTGTTCGGGCAAAACTGGGGGACGATGTGGCTGGGGGATAGTACGGGAATTTTAGTGGTTACTCCCCTGCTGTTGAAGGTGGGAATGGGAATTCCTCGGCGAAGGCTACCGAGGATACTGCCATCTCAGCAGATTTTTGAAGCCTTACTTTGCTGGATAATGCTGTGGGGAGTCAGTTGGATGGTTTTTGTATGCCAGACTTCCCTCGCCCTCTCGGAATATCCTCTTGAATACCTGCCTTTTCCCTTCGTGGTTTGGGCAACCTGGCGATTTCGTGTCTGGGGTGCAGTATTTGCCAGCCTGATTGTCTCTGGGATGGCAATTGGGGGGGCACTGCAAGGAAGCGGACCTTTTGTCGTCAAGGTGGAAGATACCACTCAGGCTATTCTGTTGCTTCAAACCTTTATGGCAGTACTGACAACTACCGCTCTTGTTTTAGCTGCCACGATGTCTGAGCGTCAACAGGCAGAAGAACAACTCCGCGCCACCTTGCAACGCGATCGCCTTTTAGCCGAAATTGCCCTACGGATTCGCCAATCGTTAGATCTCGACCAAATTTTCCAAACCACCGTAACGGAAGTTCGGCAGTTATTGCAAGCCGATCGGGTCTATATTGGTCATCTCGACCCTACCGGAAAAAGTAAAATTGTTGCCGAATCCGTCGAATCCTGTTGTAAATCTCTGCTGGGATGGGTGGCATCGGATGAGTTGGTGCAGGAAACGCGATCGCTATTTTCCAATCGCTATATTGTAGTCCGAGATAATACCTCCCGAGTTGCAGTCACTCCTCACCTGCAAGACTATTACGATCACTACCAAATTAAAGCCACCCTCACCGTACCCCTGATTCTAGATAATCAACTCTTTGGACTATTAGGGGTTCACCAGTGCGATAGTCCCCGTCATTGGCAGTCCTTTGAGGTGGATTTGCTGAGACAGTTAGCTACCCAGGTAACTATCGCCATTCAACAGGCTCAACTTTACCAACAAGTACAGACTCTCAACACCAACTTAGAGGCTCAAGTTGAAGAACGCACCCTGCAACTGCAAGAAAAAATGCAGGAACTGCAAAAGCTTTACGAATTAAAAGATATTTTCTTACAAGCCGTTTCTCACGACTTGCGCACCTCAATTATGGGTTTACTCCTCATCCTGAAAAATACCCAAAAATGTTCGGGGGAAAGTATTTCTATCCCTCGTCCCATTCTGGAGCGGTTAATTCAAACTAGCGATCGCCAGCTTACATTAATTAACGCCTTATCAGAAGACCATTTTAGTGAAGGGCGGCAAATCGCTCTCCACTGCCAACCCCTATCGTTAAACGAACTCGTTGGGGGAATTCTTGCCGATTTGCAGCCGTTATTTGCCAGAAACGATGCTGCTGTAAAGATTTTGATACCAAAACATTTACCTGCTATTGACGCCGATCCAGCTCAATTACGCTGCGTTTTCGAGCATCTGTTTACCAATGCCTTGAAACACAACCTACCAGGAGTCAATATTACTCTAGAAGCAACAGTGGATAAAAATGCCATCCACTGCACAATCGCCGATGACGGTGTTGGCATGACGCGGGAACAATGCGATCGCCTCTTCAAACTCTACGTCCGAGGTTTACACTGCCAGCATCTCACAGGAATTGGTTTGGGTTTGTACCTATGTCGCCAAATTATCACAGCCCATGGCGGACAAATTAACGCCAATAGCAGTCCTGGAGTGGGTTCTACCTTCGCCTTTACCCCTGTCTCTTACACACATCT
>NZ_JADEWY010000036.1 GCF_015207375.1 Coleofasciculus sp. LEGE 07092
TCCCCTATGCTCATTGTCACTTCTGGTGTTTCCATATCGCTTACTGATACAGTCTTCATCCTATTATCTACTCAATCAGGAAGAAATGACAAGAGGTGATTAGGAAATTAGTTAGAGTTACTAACCCCTACAGAATGTGCGGTTCGGGCGGCTGAGAGTACGGCGGATACTGGAATTTCCAACTGCATCAATAAAGCCACAGCACCCGGTAAAAGAGGCTGGAGGCGTCCGACATCGGTTTCGTTAAGCCGTCCATTAGCACCAGGGGTAATAACAATTTGATTTTCGCCTGCATCATCGACACTAATAACAGCAACGCCAGAAGTCGTTCGGGCATCCAGCAAAATGCCATCAGTATGAACACCAGCCCCTTGCAAGCTAGCCAGAAGCTGACGCCCAAACTCATCATTTCCCAAACGCCCAACCAGGTGAGTTGGGATACCCAACTGCGATGCGGCTACGGCTTGATTAGCACCTTTACCACCAGGAGCTGTAAAAAATTCATACCCTTGTAGCGTTTCACCCGCAACGGGTAATTGAGGAACTCTGGTGACTAAATCAATGTTGATGCTACCAAAAACAATAATTGGTTTCATGGTTGCTCTCTTACGAGATTTCGACACTTGCCTAGACAATGGGATAATCGAGGTCTTCTCCTTAGGGTATAGGTCGAAAACCTATTCTATGAGTTATGACGTAGAAAGCAGTACTTAAACTCACTCGTTTATGAATATACCCAACTCGATTAGCTTTTCTCGCTTGCTAGGATTGCCATTTATCTTGTACGGTCTGAATAATCCAACCCCTCTATCACGCTGGATTTGTTTGGGACTATTTCTGGTTGCGGCTGGAACCGATTGGCTCGATGGTTATCTGGCACGTAAACTCGACCAAGTTACAGATTTGGGCAAGTTTCTCGACCCCTTAGTTGATAAGTTACTGGTATTGGCTCCGTTGCTGGCTTTAATTGAACTTGGTCAGGTGCCTGCTTGGGGGGTATTCCTGATTTTAGCGCGGGAATTAACGATCGCGGGTTGGCGAGTCAATCCTAGCTTAACCACACAAATTAGTGGAGCCAATATCTGGGGCAAGCTGAAAACCGTAAGCCAAATTGCTGCGATCGCTCTTTTAATTGCTCCCCTGCCTGAGGCGTGGAAAATTCCTTCCCTGATACTGTTCTGGCTATCCGTTGCCCTAACCTTAATTTCTGGAGGGGTTTACATTGCCCCTCAAATTGCGGCTAATATTTGGTCATCCAATGAGAAATCTACCTCAGCGTCGTGACGATTGGATGTTAAATAATCATTTTGGAAGGAATCGTTCAGACCGGATACCAGGTCATATTCGGGTTGCCACTTCAGTTCACTCATGGCTTTATGCACGTCTGCAAAGAAGTGTTGCGCCCGCATGGGGAAGGCTTTGCGCTTACCAAAATCAAACTGTTTCGGGTCGTAATGCACGATTTGGAGCGCATCGGGTGACTTGCCCGCCGCCGTAGCACAGGCGCGTGCCAACCCATCAAAGGTGACGTAGCGATCGCCTGACACGTTGTAAATTTCCCCTACAGCTTGTTTATTTCCCAGTACCTGGGACATAGCATGGGCTAAATCCTGAACATGACCAAGTTGAGTGATATGCATCCCGTTACCGGGAATGGGGATAGGGCGATCACGGACGATACGATCAAAAAACCAAGCTTCTAAGTCGTTATAATTCTGGGGTCCATAAATATAGGTGGGGCGAATCCCTGTAAAGGGAATACCTTGGCTTTGCAGGTAAGTTTCTGTATGGTGCTTCCCTTTGTGGCGGCTTTTCGGGTCAACGGCGTCTCCCTCTCGATGGGGCAGTTGGTCGGATTTCAAATACACTCCAGCCGAACTCATGTAAATAAAATGCTGCACTCGGTCTTTAAATATCTCTGCTAGGGGTTGAGTGTCACTCAGTTCCCGACCGTTGTTGTCAAAGATAGCATCAAATTCTTCTGAAGATAGCTTCTCTTTAAGTTGAGCTGCATCCGTGCGATCGCCGTGAATCTGCTTGATGTTCTCAACAGGGGCAGGTTTGTTGCCGCGATTGAACAGCACCACGTCATGTCCTTGTTCGAGCAGAATTTTCGTTAAGTAAACTCCGATAAAGCGGGTGCCACCCATGATTAAAATTCGCATACTAGTCCTTTCCTTCAAAGTCCCCTTGTCGGCATTTTACAGGAAGAAAGCGATCACTTTTTCGGGTCTTACTCTCTTAACGAGGCAAGCCAGCCGCCTCTCCATGAAAAGAGGAGTTGCACAACACAAGAGCGTTGGAAGAATAGAATAAATATACTTTTAAATACCCCCAAGGGAATTCGAATCCCTGTCGCCTCCGTGAAAGGGAGGTGTCCTAGGCCTCTAGACGATGGGGGCTTGTTTTTCGCACCTTTTTAAGATTAGCGGCTTTTTCAGTGACTGTCAACATCTTCCTCAAACAAATTGAAAATTTAAAGTCTGGCGGCACAAATAGCTGCCCCGATGAGTCCGACGTCTGGATTCAAGGTGATATGTACAGGTACATTCTCCAGTAGTTGGCTGACCCGACCTTTATTCCCGAACTCTCGCAGGAACCCCCCTTCCTGCATCAACGGCAGAATCTTGGCGGCAATGCCTCCAGCAATGTAAAGCCCGCCGTAGGGCAATAGTTTAATTGCCAAATTACCAGCTTCAGCGCCGTAGGCTTCCACAAACATTTTTAAGGTCTGTTCGCTGAGGCGATCGCTTCCCGCCAATGCCGCTTTAGCGATCGCCGCAGCCGGGTCAACACTTTTTTCGCTGCGCCCCATTTCCTGTTCCCAAGTGCGGATAACTTGTTCAATTTCTGGAGATTCCTGAGCAAACTGCCGATCTCGGAGGAATTGGTAAATGGCAACAATCCCTTGACCTGAAACCACTCGCTCGGCAGAAATGCGCTGGATATCGTACTTTTCTCGCAAATATTGCAAAAGCTGAAATTCTAGCTCGTTGCGGGGTGCAAAGTCGGCGTGTCCCCCTTCTGAGCCAAAAACTTGATAGATGCCATTCTGGGGAATGAGAAATCCCTGTCCTAGACCTGTACCCGCACCAATTACCGCAATCGGGGCGTCAGGTTGTGGGGTTGCTGCTTGCAAGGTACACAAATCTTTGGCTTTTAAGCCGAGGATACCGTAACCAACAGCAGCAAAATCATTAATTAGCGTGATTTTGGAAATTGTGAGTTCTTTCTCTAAGCGTCTGGCATCAAGTACCCAAGATAGATTCGTGAGGTTGGAGGTATCGTTAACTACAGGTCCTGCGATCGCAAAACAGGCTTTCTCTGGATGCAATGCCTTGCCTAGCTGTTTTTCTGCTTCCGACAAGAACTCCTGCACGATTGGGACTAAATCAGGAAAATCGCGGCTGGGATAACGCGCCTCGTGGAGAAACTGCCGCGATTTGTCCGCTAACTCCTCCACCAGTCGCAGAATTGTTTTGGTGCCGCCAATATCTCCAGCCAGTATTAATGTCATGCTAATGAAACCGAATAACGTTCTCAGTTTGACTCAAGTGAGAGGTATCTCCATTGAGTTCCATCACCCATTGTTCCCCCTGACGCACCACTTTGACTAAACAGCACAGAGAAGCGTTAACTTTTGGCGTCCCACCGACTAGTCCTTGGGTAGTACCAACCACGGATGCCCCATGACCTACCAGTAGGATATCGTCTGAGAAGGCTGCTGTTAGCTGCTGTGCTGTTTGACGGGTGCGTGCAAGTACCTGCTCGTTGGTTTCTGGATAGCGAGGTACAACACAGGATAAATAACTGGGGTCAATTCGCGGAAAGCGTTCTTGCAGGAGATCCGTAGGCAACCGTTCTGGCTCCACTTTCATCCATTCGGGATTGAGCCATTCACTCAGACCCAATTCAATTTTAATGGGCAATTCCAGGCGATTGGCTACTTGATTGGCTGTTTGTACAGTGCGCAAAAAAGGTGAGGCGAAAATATGCTTGATTCCTTTACCGATAAGGCGCTGACCCAGTTCCTTGGCTTGTACAATACCATCCTCTGACAGGGGTGGGTCGTAGGGGCGCTCTGCTGTGTTAAACCATTGGGGGTGAACAAAGTCTAAGCGGTTTCCGTGTCGGGCAATCCAGACAGTTTGACTCATGAGTTTGTGACTTTAAAATTTTTCTCATTTTGTTTACCAAGATGCACTTGTCCGAGCGAACTCTGGGTACTCTCTTAATTGGCAGGGTTCTAGAAGAAGCGACACCCACCCACTATTCAAGTTTCCTGCGCTTATTTTTCAGATAATGTTACAATACTTAACTAAATGAGGGGTGACACCTCAGGGTTTTATGAGAACACTACTTATAGAGACGCATCCAGACAGAGATGCTTTGGAGAGTACCTGTAGCCAATGCATAGTCCCCATTGCGGCTAGTCATGATAGTTATGTGCCTTATCCACTCGGTACTCTTGTGTGCAATATAACTTAACGCCTTTCTCATAAATAACGAACTGCCAAATCCTGGTAGTGAACCGAGCCTGAAAACTAGGCTGTTTGCTTGAACTCCATTCATATCAGATCGAGCGCCATGAAAACTGCTCAGACATCAAAAGACCTAGTCCGTACCTACCTGCAAGAAATTGGTCGTGTACCGCTTCTGACCCACGAGCAGGAAATTCTTTATGGAAAACAAGTACAGCGCTTAAATGCGTTAGAGAAGCTCAAAGAGCCGCTAGTATCCAAGTTGGGTCACGAGCCAACGCTTTCGGAATGGGCAGATGCTGCTTCAATATCAGAAGCTGAGTTGCAAGGGTGTATCGCCGCAGGACAAAGAGCTAAACACAAGATGGTGGAAGCAAACTTGCGCCTGGTGGTTTCAGTCGCGAAGAAGTACATTAAGCGCAATGTAGACTTACTGGATTTAATTCAGGAAGGTACGATTGGTATGCAGCGGGGTGTTGAAAAATTCGACCCGACTAAAGGCTATCGCTTCTCAACCTACGCTTATTGGTGGATTCGGCAGGCAATTACCCGCGCGATCGCAGAAAAAGGTCGAACCATTCGCCTTCCCATCCACATTACCGAAAAGCTGAACAAAATTAAGAAAGCCCAGCGTAAACTATCACAGAATCTCGGACGAGCAGCAACCGTTTCGGAATTGGCGATTGAACTAGACTTAACTCCAAAGCAGGTGCGGGAGTACCTGGAGCGATCGCGTCAACCTCTATCGTTGGATCTGCGAGTGGGAGACAATCACGATACAGAACTCGGAGAACTCTTAGAAGATACGGGTCCTTCTCCAGAAGACTTTGTAACCCGCTCTTCAATGCAAATGGACTTAGAAAAGCTGATGGAAGATTTGACGCCTCAGCAACGGGACGTGTTGATGCTGCGTTTTGGTTTAGCAGATGGTCAACCCATGACGCTAGCCACAATTGGCGCTCGCCTCAACATCAGCCGCGAACGAGTGCGACAAATCGAACGGGAGGCACTCTCTAAACTTCGTAAGCGCAAAGCGGATATGCGGGAATATATTGCGGCGAGTTAGTTTGTCATGAGTCATTGGTTATTCGCAGATACCAACCTACATCTGTTACTGAATCCGTTGCTACTTTTTGAGTAAAGGACAAAGGACGGATGACAAATAACTACTGAGGTGAGATAATCCGACGTGAGGGGTTCGGTTCAACCTACTTGGTTACTCGCTCTAGCTTGTTACATTAACTTACAGAGACTAATTCAGTAGAGATAGAAAAAATAAGGGGTTCTCCCTCAGTGGGATGATGGGAGTGATCCGTTGCTAGGAGGTAAAAGGTGAACAATAGAGCTGATCGCACCCCAGAATTTTTTGAAGGCAATGGTGACACAAATTTGTTGTGGCAGTACGTGCAATCTCTGAGTCCAGATACAGTTGCCCACCTATCGAAACCGACATCGTCAGACGTGTTCCAAGTGATGGAACGGAATATTATGGGAATGCTGGGTAGTCTTCCTTCCGAACATTTTGACGTGAGTATCAACACTAGCCGCGAGAATTTGGGACGTTTGCTGGCTTCAGCGATGATTAGCGGTTATTTTCTACGCAACGCCGAACAGCGCATGACCTTTGAAAAGTCGCTGCAAGTGGCTGAACCCCATCCATCGGATAGCGATCGCTAAACATTCCACTCTTTAGTTTAATCGGCAATTCATCGAGCTTACATCCTATTGTTCTCAATCGATGTAGGTAGTTCACAAAAGCAGAGGCAAGCGCTGATGGATTTAGGCGCTACGGTTTGTACGCCCAAAAATCCTAATTGTACCCATTGCCCTTGGAAGGTTCACTGTCAGGCGTACAATCTAGGTATTGCGTCGGAGCTACCCATGCGCGAAACTTCTGCCCCCCTGCCTCATAAAATTATTGGTGTTGCAGTAATTTGGAATGATAAGGGACTTATTTTAATCGATCGCCGACCCGCAGAAGGATTGTTAGGGGGTCTGTGGGAGTTCCCTGGTGGTAAAATCGAGCCAGATGAAACGGTTGAGGAGTGTATCCAGCGGGAAATTAAGGAAGAGTTGGGAATTGAGATTGAAGTGGGTGATCGCTTAATTGTGCTCGACCACGCCTACAGTCATTTTCGCGTTACACTGAACGTTCATCACTGTCGCTATCTCACAGGTATTCCTCAACCGCTGGAGTGCGATGAAATCCGCTGGGTGAGTTTAGATGAAATCGATCAGTTTCCTTTCCCGAAGGCTAACACTCAGATTATTGCGGCATTGCGTCAGGAAAGGGGAGGAGTAAAAGGGTGAGGTGTGCGTTCACGGTAGTTCCCAGCGAAGTTATCCTGAATACATATAGGTGGTTTCAATCCCTGATAGGTATTAAATACGAACACTCTCCTAAACATTTAGCATGGTATACTCTGCAAAATGAGGTAGTATATTAGGTGTGGTTTCAATCCCTGATAGGGATTAAAATTTCATATCGTTTAATCAAATTGCATAGCTTTCTAATTGGTACTTGGGAAGTGTGCAGTAGCTCTAGGGTGTTCTAGGGCGTTACAAGACGAAAAATTTAATTAGATAGCGCTAGGGTGGCTAATTTCACGAATTGAGCTGCTTTAGGGCTATTTTTGATATTTGACAACTATAAGAGGCAGGTTCTATTGTTAATGATGCTTGATTGTTAGCTGATAGGGAGTACCACCCTGAACAGTTAAGCATTCTATTTGTCTTGTAACGTTTTTTTAGGTTTCATCAACCTTAGAGGTAATTTATGTTTGCTAAAACACCCTATTCTCTCCTAGCAAAGCTGGTTGAGAATCCAAAAGAGAGTTTGGAAATTGTCAATGGAGTATTGAAGCTCTACGAATACGAGCAAGCTGAGAAACAACAGCTAATTGCCATAGCTCTAAATGTAGCCAACCGCCAAGGTATCCCTGAAAGAAACAGACCAATTTTTAAGGGCAAAACTAACGAAGAAATTCGCCTGTGGATTGCCTAGTACTCCTAAGCTAATTATCGTTTAAGAACACAATAGCCTTAATAATTAGCCAGCTTTCGGGCTAACCAGGTTATTGTGTCAAATTCTCAATGATTATTCTATCTCTGGTGGCAGGGGTGGTATCAGAGGCTCCAACTGAACAATCAATATGATGATATCGATCTACAACAGCTTTGGTCTGTTGTAGATCGATATCATCATATTGATGGGCTATAACATTCCGTTGCCCAATAATAGAACTCCAAGTAATTTCAGGATGCTCTTGTCGGAAAGCGTCAGACATTCGTCGTGCAGCTTCGCCTAGAATTTCTAACTGTCGCTCAACTGCACTCTGAAGCAAGATACTGTTGAGATAATCTTCGTAAGACAAACCTGTGGTAAATTCTTGAAGGCGACGTGCTGCCTGTAACATATCCCAAAGGTAGCCAGCTTCACGATTATTCGGTGGCATAAATTACCTGCTTTGTACTTAAAATTTCATAGCGTCGGAAAGGATTGCGTAAACAATCTTTTTGCACTAGATCGACTTCGCGCCCAAACAAGATTTCGAGTTCTTCTTTTATTTTGATAATATCCCACAAACTCCATTTAGTATCTGGAGCAAAACTTACCAGCACATCCACATCACTATCTGGGCGAAAATCATCCCGTAAGATAGAACCAAACAAGGCAAACTCTGTGATTTTCCAATGAGTACAGAAAGATGCGATCGCATCCTCCGATACCTCAACTTTCGGGCTAATTGCAGTCATTTAAACCGTCACCCCCTCCAATTCCTCATCCGTCAACTCATACAACTCCCGCAACTTCTGCAACTTCTCCTCAGAAGGTTGCCAGAAACCGCGCCCATTTGCCTCCAACATCCTACCTATAATATTGCGGAACGCCTCCGGATTCGCCTCTCGTAACTTATCCGCCATTTCCGCATCCAACGCATAAGTGTCCGCCGCTTGATCATACACCCAAGACTCTTTAAAATCAGCCGTACCACCCCAACCGATTAACGCTGTCATCCGTTGAGATATTTCATAAGCACCACCAGAACCTTGATTTGCCATTGCATCTGCCCACTTAGGATTGAGTAACTTAGTGCGATACTCTAAACGCAGCAAGTCTTCTAATTTACGAGGCGTCGTATCTTTCGAGAAACTTTCCACAAAACTGGTACTTACCTTTTTCCCCTGTTGCTTTTCTGCTGCCTTTTTTAAACCCCCCGTATTGGCGTAATATTCCTGAATATCCGTTAAACCGTACTCAACCGAATCGATTTCCTGGACAATGTTACTCGTAGTTTGCAATAACTGCTGAAGGATTTCCGGACGCGCTTGTCCTTTATCTTGTCTGCCGTAACTAAATGTATTGCGACTCTGCCAAGTATTGCCCAACTCATCTCCAGATTCCCAATTACCATCTACCACTTGATCATTTACCAGGGAACCAAAATCTCCGGCTGGATTAGAAAACAAGCGGGCAGAAGTATTATCTATGCCTTGCGATCGCAAAACCAAAGCGTGTTTTCTGATAAAATTTTGATCTTCGGGTTCCTCTGCTTCTGCTGCCCGTCGGAACAAGTCATCCAATAATTCAATAATATTGACAAAGCTATCCCGGAAAATCCCCGACAAATTTGCCAGCACATCAATACGGGGATGTCCCACTTTTGCTAAAGGTTTTAACCCATACCTCACAATTCGTCCTGTTCCTTCTTTTATCGGTTCTGCCCCCACTAATTCCAGAAGAATACCCAAAGATTCACCCTTGGTTTTAATTGCATCTAACCCCCAGAGCATCACCGCAACCGTTTCAGGGTACTCCCTATGTTCTTCCAGGTGTTGGGCAATAATTTTCTTCGCAATTTCTCTCCCCCTCTCATAAGCAGCAGGTGAAGGCATACGATAAGGATCGAGGGCGTGAATATTTCGTCCCGTAGGCAATACACCAGCTCCATCTCTCAACAAATCTCCCCCTGGTGCAGGTAGAATATACTCCCCATTTAACCCCCGCAGCAAGTTAGTTAATTCATCAGTCGTTTGCATTAATAAATTAGCAACAGATTTTGTAGCAGATGTAGCGGATGAGTTATTGGTGATTGCAGATTCTTTAACGGTTTGGGTAGCCAACAATTTATCCGTTACATCCGTTACCACATCCGCTGCCACCTCTTCTCCAAAATAAGCTTTTAGATAACTCGTCAATTCCTCCGGAGTGGGAGCTTCACCCAACGTATGCAACCCGGAAGAAAACAAGCGCTGTTCTACCACTTGCAAGTATTCGTAGAGATTGACAAGATAGCGATTAAATGCATCAGCACTAAACATCCGAGCATTTTCTGGTGTGAAGGCAATCCCTAACTTTTTGGCATCTTCAAAGGGGCAATCTGCATCTAATCCAGTATCTAGAATCTTCTGACAAATTGCTTCTTTAAGGGCGTAATTTTTTTGGGTATCTTCTCGATAGTCTGAAATTAAATCTCGCAGTGTCATCAATTCCTTATATAACCCTGCACGACCATAAGGAGGTACATTATGAGAAATCAGCACTCCATAACCCCGGCGTTTTGCTAAAATTGACTCCGAGGGATTATTTGCTGCATAGATATAGAGATTGGGTAAATCTCCTAGCAGAATATCTGACCAAGAATAGCCCGTGTTGCCGAGGGGAGAACCCGGCAACCATTCCACTGTTCCATGCATCCCAAAGTGAACAATTGCATGGGGTTGAAAATCGTTTTGCAGCCATTTATAAAAAGCTGCATATTGGGGATGAGGCGTTAAGTCTTTTTCAAACATTAACCGCATCGGATCGCCTGAAATACCCAGAGGGGGTTGAACGCCTATCCAAACATTTCCTAGCTGAATGCCACCAACGTGGAATTCATCTCCGTAGGTTTTGATACCTGTATCTGTGAGGGATTTCCACTGTTTCTTGATACGAGTAGTTAGCAGATATCCCAGCCATTTTTCTAGGGTTTTAACATTGACGGTAGAACCCCCCCTTGCCCCCCCTTGGTAAGGGGGGGTAGCTTCATCGGCTTCTTTCACCCTGCGGATTAATTCTTCCCCATCTTCAGGTAACTCACCAACGTTGTATCCTTGCTTTTTGAGGGCGTGGAGGAATTTCAGGAGCGATCGCGGTACATTTAATAAAGCGGCTGTTCCAGTTGCCCCGTACCCAGGTGGAAAACCATAAAGAATAATGGCAATTCGTCTATCAGCAGGTGGTGTTTGTCTCAGGGCAATCCAACGTTTGAGGCGTCCAGTCAAACGCTTTAGTCGTTCGGGTATCAGATAAATGTCTTCTCCGACTAAACCACCGAGAGCAACGGTGTCAATGGCTCCATCCAGTTCCGGTAATGCATATAAGACAACTGACTGTAAGCCTCCAATTCCTTGTCGTGTCCAAGAGTGAATATCTTGAATCAACAGGGGGGCAGCAACGATATAGGGGACATTCTTGGCGGTGAGAATGCGTGTTGCGACAGCTACTTGACGTCCTGCTTCCATTGAACCGGCAGGTCCTCCTACTAATGGAAAGCCGATAGTGGAGACAATGGCATCAACTTCTACTGCATCTTTTGATAAAGAAGGCGTTTCGATATTACCCTGCTGACGTTGGGCTATTTCATGGGTGGATGTCATCCAATCTCGTACAGCGACGTGTCCTTCGACACCATTAATAAAGATAGGTAGGGGAATTAATCCAGCCTTTTCAAAGTGGCGAATGAGTTGGGGAATGTAGGGCTGTTTCGTGATAACGTGCTTGCGATACAGCAGAATACCGACAATTGGACTGGCAACGGATTTTGATTCCCCCTTGCCCCCCTTAGAAAGTGGGGTAGATGTAGTCGATGGGCTATCGAATTCTTTAGAGACTTTACCTTTTACAGATAACTTATCCGTTGCTAAATTCGTTGTTATCCGCTGCTGATACCATTCCAGATAGTTTTGTGGGGATTCAAAATAACCGTTATAGTCAGGATGTAGTAATCCCATATTGGGAGTTTCTACTGGGGGCGGAATTTCTCCTACCTTCAACCCCAGGTATTTTTCGGCTAGCATCCAAAACAGGGATGCCACGTTATCGGAACCACCAGCGTTCCAGTATCCGTAAATAATCAGCCAGTTGCGTAAGTCTTGAACTTTTTTGGCGGGAATGTATTTGAGTAGTTTCGGTCCTGTTTTCAAGAAGCTGATATAACCTGCGAGTTTATCTTCTTCTCGCCCATTGCTGAATTTATCGAGAATAAATTTAATGGGCTTGGGCATTCCTTTGGGTTTATCTCCAATTTTGAAGTCACCAAGCTGGGTGAGGCTCATTAATTCCAGGGCAGACTCGAATACCAGACGGATGGGGATAGGTTGGGTTCTTTCGCGCAGCCACAGCACTTGATCATAATCAAAGAGCAGACTACCGAAGAAAACATCGGCATCTTGGAGTGCTGCTTCTACTTTATCGGGTTCGGTGGAGAGGGAGCGATTAGCTTCGCTACCGGGCAAAGCCCGATCGCTAAATACCCGAATATCTAACTCTGGGCAGCGCTTCGTCGCCAAATCAGCCGCCTGCCGATACAAGTTGGCGTTGAAGGATTCAAACCCAGCAATTAAGACGATGCGTTTCATATCCCAAGCTCGAAATACTTCTTCATCTTCGATCTTAAGGGATTGTTAAGTTTTCTACAGATATCCTTTTATTGACGAAACAGGAGATAGAAAAAAAGGCTCGACAACAGATTATGTGAAACGGCAGTACATTGGGAATCTAGGGCTGAACAGGCAGAAGCTCGGTTAGAATCTTTGCTTGAGCGGCTGCGGGAATCAGGAATTGACCCTGATACGTTTTTGGATAGTCACAGATGAAGAGAGTCCTATCGGGGCATAGCGGCTAACAGTTCCTTAACTCACATCTTGCTTGCCCAGTGAAAGGCTTATCTACAAAGGTGCAAGATATCTCAGTTAACAGAGTTGGTCTGAACAAAGACGTCGCAAAGGCAACGTGACGATAAACGTCGTTCCCACCCCAACTTCACTATTTACGGCAATTTGACCCCCATGCAGGTCAACACATTTTTTAACAATGGCTAACCCCAAACCAGTGCCCTCAATTGCGCCAACATTTTTCCCTCGATGAAAAAACTCAAATAGGCGGGGTTGGTCTTCTTTCGGTATACCAAGTCCTCGGTCTTGAACCACGAAAATAGCATTCTCTTGGTCACAAATCAATTCAACGTCCACCGAACCCCCCACCGGAGAATATTTAATGGCATTAAACAGCAAATTATTGAGCAATTGCCGCAGAAGCTTACGATCCATACAGGCTAAAAAGCGTTGACCCTGACTAGTAAAAGTGAGGGTGTAAGAAACCTCACTGGAGAAGCGTTTCCATGTCAACCCCCGCTGGATTTCGGTAATTAATTCCTGGCAAAATTCACGCAGATCAAGGAGTACTGGGTGGAAGGGCAGTTGTCCAGCTTCGGCAATGCCAATAAACAGGGTATCTTCTAACAACTGGAGCATCTGTTTAACTGTCTCTTGAATTAACTGGAGCTGTTCTTTTTCTTCTTCTGGAGTCCAGTCGTAGTATTCGAGTAACTCAGCAGTGGACATTATTGTTGCTAGGGGCGTGCGGAATTCGTGGGAAGTGATAGAAACAAATCGGGATTTGAGATCCCCTAACTCTTTTTCTTTGGCTAAGGCTTTGAGAATTTCAGCTTCCGCTCGTTTGCGTTCTGTGACATCCTCAGCGATGCCAGCAGTGCGCTCAATTAAACCAGATTCGTTTACCACTTGAAAACCCCGCATCCATACCCAACGCTGTAATCCATCTGGGCGTACAATCCGATACTCTTCTTCAAAGATTTTTTGCCCTTTCAGGTGTTTGGCGACAGCAGCAGTGACGCGCTCGCGATCGTCTGGATGCACTGAGTCTAGCCAGAAACTGGGCTGCTCGTAAAGGCTCTGAGGACTGCGCCCCCATATCTCCTCGTAGGCAGGACTGATATAGTAAATTTGGCGCAAATCGGGACTGGTTAAAAAGAAAACCTCACGGATATTTTCGGTGAGTTGGCGGAACTGCTCCTCGCTCTTGCGGAGTGCTTTTTCTGTGGTGGCACGAGTGTTGGCTTCCATCGCCAGTGACACCATGTATGCTGTAGTGCTGGCAAAGCTTTCTTCTTCTAATGTCCAATACCGCTGGGTTCCGGTATGTTCTGCACACAGCACCCCAACCACAATCCCGCCCAGACGAATTGGCACGTCTAACATGGAGGTAATCCCCAAAGGAGTGAGGTAAGAGGCGCAGAACTCCTGGGTGCGTGGATCAGTGTGGGCATCGGTTGCGGCGATGACCTGTTCATTGTCTAGCACTTTGAAGTAGTTTGGGTATTGAGTGGCTGTTAGTTCATAAGCGGCTGAATGGTGCTGGGGTGTCAGTTTATAGAGATCAATACAGCAGAGCGAGGAGCGATCGCTATTGTAGAGCCAGATACTACAGCGTTCCACTTCCAGTGTTTGGGCAACAGTTTCGGTAATTTCCTGCAAGGCAACACTCAACTCCCCGTTGTAAATTGCCTGACAGTGAGCGAGTTCCGACAATGCCCGATGCTGTTTACGCAATCTGGCTTCGCTTTGACGCAAAGCATTCTGTGCCAAAACGCTTTCATACCAAAGTGAGACGGCGGCAGCCGCTGCTCTGAGCAAATCGACTTCCGACGCTTCCCAAGGATGGGCTTGAGTGCAATTATCGAAGCCGATAAACCCAAAAAAATTGCCGTTAACTTTGAGGGGCAAAACTAGAATGGACAGAATACCTTGCGGTTCTAAAATAATGCGTTCTGATTCAGGAAACTCAGCAACGACACCTGCAATCACACGATCCTGGGACAAGTGTTCCACCCAACGAGGAAAAAATTCGTTATAGGAAAGGTTTTGCAGCCTTGGGTTGTCCATTTCCTGTTGAATGCCTAGAGTACACCACTCAGCTCGTTGACTCATCAGCAAGCTGCTGCTAAAATCAGCGTGATTTTCAAAGACGTAAACCCGGCTGGCAGTAGAAACTTGCCCCAAAATAGGCAGGATTTCGTTGTAGGGGCTAAGGTTTAAGGGTTCGTCTGGGTTGTCTCCCTTGAATGCCAGCAGCCGTCCCTGTACTTCGACTAGGGCAGCTAAGTAGCGTTCCCGTTTGGCAAGAGCGGCTTCATTAAGATGGCGTTCTGTAATGTTGTACAAGGTGCCACAAGTGCCAATAATCTGCCCGTCCTCATCCAGGGTGAATTGGGTTAATACCTCAATCCAGCGGTAGTTGCCACAGGTAGTTCGGTAGCGAATTTCGTGGCGGAGGTATTCTTTTTGGCTCTGGATTAATGCTTGAATTTGGTCTTGATAGGATTGCCTATCGTCAGGATGAATGTAATCTAGAGATGAAGTGCCGATGCTATCAGCGATCGCAAAACCTGTAATTTGAGTCCAGGCTGGATTGAGGAACGTCCAGCATCCCTCAGCATCGGTTTGGAAAATTACTTCTCTAACAGTATCAACGACTAACCCGTATTGCTCCTCTCGCCTTCGCAAGTAGTCTTCTACCTGATGACGTTCCTTAATTTCGTGTTTGAGTTGATTAAGGGTGAGGATATAGGCTAGCACCAAGAAAATAGAAAAACAAGTCAGTGCCATTACCCAAGCGGGTAACGCTAAACCCGACTGCCAGGGATAGCAGTACTCGTGGGGAAAATCTATTGATAAGGCGGCTAGCGTAGTCCAGTTGCCATATCCGACTATTGGCATTGAAGCTTATCGGTGAGTTTAAATTAATTGAGTTTTATAGTTATTTGCTAGCTTTTCAGCGCGTATCCGGTATTTCCCTAAAAGTTTTATAAAAACTAAGTTTTTGAGTTTTTTGTCTCTCACATCCGTCTCTGCAGCCACAAGAGCGATCGCTACCCGTTCTTTTGAATTTTTTCTAAAAAATTTTGAATATTCAATTCGTTTATAATTTCTCTCTCATATAGAGCAACGACAACTTCACAAACGTTCTGGTTTTCATCAGATAAATCTATAATTACTTTTTTTAATATAGTTTCCCAAGCGATTTGTTTATCCAGGCATCCTGCTCCTGTACCCAACAAAGGAAATACAATTGTTTTATATCCATAGTGATTTCCTTTCTCCAGGCAATTATGTACCACTTCATTAATTATGTTTGGAGAGGGGAATAATTCAAGCTGCCAATCAATGACTGCACTATGAAATATTTTTTTTGTCGGGAGATTTCCGGCTGATGTCACAACAACATCACCGATAGATAGAGAATTAAAATTCCTAAAATTTTGGCTTTCTGTATAAATCTCTTCGCCACCTATCCGTCTAATCCTGCGAGAGACTCCACCTCTCATACTAAGATAGGTATCATCCGAACTGACGATAACATCTGCGGCAAGATTCGTGATATCCCCTTGATAAATTCTTATTAATTTGTTATTGACTGCAAACTCACCTAGGAACCCTTCTCTTGGTTTATTGGCAACTATTTTCACCAAGCGCTGTTGAGGTTCTATAGTTGCAGCAAATGAGTCAATAGTGTGGTCGATTTTACACTCAGAACTCAGTCGCTCAGGAGCCGCTAGTACTCTGTCAAAGCTAGTTTGACGGGTTACTTTTATCTCCGTGTCCCTCCGCGTCCCCGCGTCCCCAGGTCCCCACGTCCGTCTTAACCCGTCAATTTAAGGTTGACAGACCACTAGTGTGGTAGGGAGTGAGGGAAAATTTGGTCGATTTGATTCTGCTGCAATAGAGTTAGATTTGTTTTTAAGCGTTTTGAGTGCTTCAGGATGAGTGACAAAGTAATCCTTGAGCCAGTCATAACCTCTGGCTAATAATTCCTCTAATCCTTCAACCTGCCACAGACGAACTGTGGCATCATCTCCAGCCGTGACAAGGAGTTTTTCGCTTTCAGAAAAACTCACACTTCTAATTGCCCCTTGATGACCCTTAAATTCGGTCAGCAATTGTCCTGAAATTGTCCAAAGTTTTGCTGTGCCGTCTGTACCTGCTGTGGCAATAATCTGCCCGTCGGAACTAAAACTGATACTGGTAACTTCTCCCTGGTGTGCGTTCCACTCGACTAAATGATGTCCCGATAAATCCCAAAGACAGACAATACCATTTATTCCTGCTGTGGCAACTCGTTGACCATCTGGATGAAAGCTTATACTCTTGAGTTCACCTCGATTGGTGTTCCATTGAGTTAGCACATTTCCACTCAAACCCCAAAGACAAACCATACCGTCTGCTCCTGCGGTAGCGATGCGTTCTGTCTCACCGCTTTGCCAATTAGGACTGCAACTTACACTGTTAACCCAGGTTGAATCCTGAAACTCGTACCAGAAGGTAGTTTGATAGTCACAGTGACCCAGTTCTGCATCAACTAGATTTTTAATTTGCCACCGCAGGGCATTGCCATCGGATAAACTGTACCGTGATCAGTCTTCCATCTAGCCGGATGCTTTTGGGACAAATCCCAAATTTTGACTGTTTCGTCTGTACCCCCAGTAGCAATAAGCTGTTGATTCGGACTAAAGCATACACTATTGACTGAACCTTGATGACGTTTGAGTCGATGCAACTGCTCCCCTGACAAATTCCACAGTCTAGTTATGCCATCTTCTTCTGCTGTTGCTAAACACTGCCCATCAGGGCTAAAACTCAAACTGGTGATTCCCGTTTCACCTTTCCATTGAACTAACTGCTGCCCAGATAAATCCCAGAGTTTGATTATGCTGTTTTCATTAACTGTCGCAACTCTGTCCCCATCAGGGCTAAAATTAAAACTGGTGATTCCTGTTTCACTTTTCCATTCAGCTAACTGCTGCCCGGATAAGTTCCAAACTTTGATCATTCCGTTGTCCCGCTTGTATCGCTAAAAGTAAAGCCTCGATTTGTTGAGACTCAAACAGTTGTAGCGCTTCATTAGCCATCTGCTCCAATGCCTGAATTTCTGTCTGAGAAGAAGTCGGTGTTTCTAACTCCTCCAGTAACAAACCAGCTTCAGCCAAAACCTCATCAACCCAATTTAGGTTGAAAACAGACCCATAAATACGGTTATAAACCTGTAACTTCCCCTGCTGCTTCACCACTAACCCAGACAGCCGAAGTTCCATCTGTTCCGGCGTATCTTTGGCTCTAACTTCCCCGTGTTGTAAGATCTGCCGATACAACAGCAGCAACTGCTCCTTGCGCGGACTCCACAAAATGCGATCGCGTATTGTCCTCAAATGCTCCGGTTCATCGACAGTTTCCCAATTATCAATAATATGCGATCGCACCAGTTCCTCTACCCAAGTGGCAACGGATTCCTTAGCGGATGTAGCGGATGAGTTATCGGTTTCTCCAAAAACCTTATCCTTTTCAACGAACCTATCCGTTACATCCGTTACCCCATCCGCTGCCACATTCGTTGCCACCTGTTCAACCACTAACTTACATAACTTCTGGGTCAAAAATGGCTGTCCCTCTGTCCACGTTAATATCGCGGCTAAAACGTCTTCTGGACTATTGACTTTCCCAACGAACCCCTGAGTTAACGATAACTTGGCTTCCGATAGTTTAAACCCTGTCAATTCAATCGCTCGACCAATATTAAAAGGGGTGCTGAGGTTTCTATCTGCAATCAAATTTGAAGGAGTTGCTACTCCTAATAGGCAAAATGTGAGGCGTTGGTAATCAGAATTGTCAGCACGTTGGTTGTAACAGGCTCGGATAAAGGCAAAAAAGTCATCTCGGAAGGGAATTTTTATGATACTATCAATTTCATCGATAAAAATTACTATAATTCGCGATAATTCTAGTAACAGTACATCTTCAATAAACTCACTCAGTCGCTGCACCGGGGACAACATCTCCCTGTCCCGCCACCAGTTACTAAAATTCACTTTCCTGGAAAGACTAAACCCCCGCAATAACTCCGAAACTACTCCGCCATACCATTCTTCGGGCGTGACATGGCTGCCAATTCGGGTCATGTCAATCGAGGCACATTTCACGCCTTGGGCTTTCAGTTTCTTGGTCATATGCACCCGTAAACTCGACTTGCCCATCTGCCGCGAGTTCAAAACATAACAAAATTCCCCATTCAGCAATCCCTCATAGAGTTCCGAGTCAGCTTTTCGTACTACATAAGTAGGATGCTGATATTCTAAACTTCCCCCGACTTTGTAATAGTTGCAATCTGACATATTATATTCATAATTCATAATTCATAATTCATAATTTTTTTGAAAATACTGCCGATACAACTCACAACGAGGCATCACCTGATCGCGCTGTCGTTGAATCAGTCCCATACTGTATAACTTATACGCCTGCATTGTTTCAATTCGCACAGGTTCACTCGCACTCACAACCTGTTTCAGTGCTTCTGCCAGTTCCAAATTGTCCTTCAGCATCCCCCAATGGCGGCGCAAATGTGCCTCATAAATTCCCGCTTCTGTGGGTGCATCCTGTAATAATTGCTTCAACGTCACTTCCTGATGTGCTAGGTGATGCAGTGCCAACCGCACCAGATAAGGGTGTCCTCCCACCATTGCCATCAACTGTTGCACTTGGGTATCATCCCAATTCAGTTGATAGCGCCGTGCCAAGTCTGCTACCTGTTCTGAAGTAAACTCCGGCAATTCTACAGGTAACCCCACATTAAACGGCGATTGATTAATATCTAAAAGCCCATAATCTTCGGTTGAATGTGCCACTACCAACCGCAGTTGTTCCCAAACATCAATCGTCTTGGCTTCCTCATGCCAACTCCGTAACATGGGGAAGAAACCTTGAGCAATTTCTGGGGACTGGAATACCCGATCCGCTTCATCCAACGCCAAGACTACGGGAGAGTTGAGTTGCTCTAACAGATGCTCTTGAACGTAGGTCGTACAATTAACAATACTGCCGCGATCGCAATCCCAATACTCATCAAGCTGAGCGTCGAGTTTGACCTTAGAACTCATGCAGGCACAAAACCAGCGCAAAAACTTATTCAAGCTGCGAAACACGTCGCCTTTAGCTTGCAGCAAGTTTATCCGAATTGTCTGATAACCCTGCTGTTCTGCATACTCAACAATTCGATCGAGCAGGGACGTTTTACCCATTTGTCGAGGCGCTTTAATCCGGATGAGCGCCCCAGCTTGACGAATGGTCTCATAACAGCGCTCCTCAATGGGCGATCGCTCGACATAAAACTCAGAATCTAGTTTCACTGGCCCATGGGGTAGTTCTAATCCATTTCCTAGCGGCACAGATAACTCAAAATGCTTGTGTCGCGAGGGTATAGTAGGCGGCGCTTCAAACGATTCATCCGGTGCGACTTGTTTGGACTTTTCCGGTCGGTGACGCTCCCACTCTAGATTAAACCGCTTGAAGTTCGCGTCCTAATCATACCGCTTGTGCCAAAGTTTTAACGTAAAGTGCCAGTTTGACGAACCCTGAGTTTGAGAGCGGTTGTCTTCCAGAATCTCTAAGACTTTAAACTGCTTGAGCGCTTCCTTAATTGGTTATCCCCCATTGTAGGGAACTTCTTCCGATTGGCGTAGGCGGTTGGCTTAGGGGTAGTTCGCCCAACGCCTCTGAATTCGCGATCGCACCCTACCAAATCCCCGATGTCTTGAAGCTGTTGGGGTTCTAATATTGTTTCGCTTTTACTTTGTCCCAGATAATTAAGTCAGTAGAGGGTTGACAAATTTTGCTTAATGATGTTATTTGGCGGATTGGTAGAATTGGCGTTCTTTAGAGCAATCTCACTATCGACCAGTCAAATTTGGCAAGAAAGTTGGGGGAATCCCCTAATTGAGCAACTTCTCCTAACTGTTTATTCCCTACTGTAGAAAACTTTTAGCGTTAAGCCTAGGCGATTAGCTTGAGGGAAATTAATCCAACTATTCTAAGTTCAAGAGTTAAATGACTCGCGATTGAGCAAAGAAATGATTGAGAGTTGCGAAGTTTTAGCGGAGCGTTCTTGATGATTTTCTAGCTAGGTAATGCCAATCCTGGCATTCAATCTGTTTCAGTTGTTTTGAATTTACTTAACTTAAGGAGAAAACAAATGTCAAACCTCGACATCATTCGTGCTTGGAAGGATGAAGAGTATCGCAATAGCTTGAGTGAGGAGCAACGAGACCAGTTGCCTGAAAACCCAGCAGGGATGATTGAACTTAGCAATACAGATATGGAAAGTACGGACGCATTTTTACGATTAACCGCATTCGCGAACTTGTTGGAACTCGGCAACAAGGCACAACCTTATTAGGGTTAAAACGAGGGGCAGAAACACTAGGATTTCAAGCACGGTCAGTCAAAGCACCTCCTGAGATTTGCGACAGAATTAAAGAAGTCCCTAACGAATTTCTACCCCCAATTAGTCGCTGGAGTACCCTGGGCGGACTGTTTATCGTCGGTTCCGTGGGAGTTGCGATCGCTCTCGCCTCTGTCATAAAATACAATGTCACGGTCAAAGCATCAGCAACCGTCCGTCCTGCTGATGAATTGCGACTTGTACAAGCAAGCCACCAGAGAAGGTCAGGTGAAGCACATCTCCGTCAAAGAGAATCAAATGGTGAAAAAAGGAGATGTAATTGCCACTATCGACGTTAGAGGAAGCCCAACTCGAAGTTACCGAGCAACAACAAGCGGTTAAAGCGCAACACGCCACCGTTGAAGCCCAAAAACAAACCATTGAGCAACAACAACGAGCCGTTGAAGCGGCTCAAGCTCGACGGCAACGCACCTTAGCTGCCCTCAATCCTACTCCTGCCGAAGTGGCGATCGCAAAACCTGTAATTTGAGTCCAGGCTGGATTGAGGAACATCCAGCATCCCTCAGCATCGGTTTGGAAAATTACTTCTCTAACAGTATCAATTGGGTTTTATAGTTACTTGCTAGCTTTTCTGCGGGTATCCGGCATTCTTCTAAAACCTTTATAAAAAATTTAGATTTTGTTGTTGTGTTTTTTCCATCCATCTCTGACTCACAAGAGCGATCGCCCTCTCATCCAACCGAGAGCCTTTCATACTACAATTTCAACTACAGTGAAATTTATCGGATAATGACAGTAGACTTCTTGCAAATATCCGGTAATAGCCGTTTCTGTTCCCTACTCCCGAATCAGATCAAGAAGTCTAGTTACGTAAGCTTTTAACGTTTGAACGTTGATTCAATCTGAAACCCTAGAACTACTCGAATGGCAACGCCTGTGTCAGCACTTGGCGACCTTTTCCGCTACCAAACTGGGAGCGATCGCTGTTCGTAACCTCCATCCACCAACCACTCAGGCAGAAAGCCTGCACCTGCTTGCTCAGACGAAAGAAGTCTACAACCTGGAAAATCGGTTAATCTCCGGACTAAATTTTGATGGTATTCAGGATATCGGAGACTCTTTAGAGCGATCGCAACTCCAAGGTATTTTATCTGGAGAAGAACTTCTAGCGATCGCCACCACCCTCGCAGGCGCCCGACGCTTGCGGCGCACGATTGACGATCAAGAAGACGTTCCTGTCCTCTCTGAACTGGTTGGCGATATTCGTACCTATCCAGAATTAGAACAAGAAATTCACCGCTGCATTGATGACAGAGGCGATGTAACTGATCGTGCTAGTCCCAAACTCGGCGGACTTCGCATTCAGATTAAATCCCTGCGCGATCGCATTTACCAAATTCTACAAGGCATAGTGCAGCGTCAAAGCAATGCCCTCCAGCAACCGTTGATTACCCAACGGAGCGATCGCTTTGTTATCCCAGTTAAAGCCCCTCAGAAAGACGCAGTGCCCGGTATTGTTCACGATGCCTCTAGCAGTGGTGCCACATTATATATAGAACCTAAAGCGATCGTCGGACTGGGAAATCAGCACAAAACCTATCAGCGTCAAGAACAAGCTGAAGAAGAAGCAGTACGTCGTGCCTTGACAGAACAGGTTGCTGCGGTTAAATCAGACTTAGAGCAAGTCCTCGCAGTCGCAACTATTTTAGACTTAGCAACCGCCAAGGCACGATACAGTTTGTGGCTAAACGCTAATCCCCCCAGATTCATCGACTGCAACACTGAAGAAATTATTACCCTGCGGGAACTACGACACCCCCTGCTCATCTGGCAGCAGCAGCACGAAGAGGGTTCCCCCGTCGTACCCATTAACGTCCAAATTCAGCCCGAAATCCGAGTCGTCGCCATTACCGGACCTAACACAGGGGGTAAAACTGTCACCCTAAAAACCCTCGGTTTAGCAGCACTAATGGCAAAGGCAGGTCTGTTCGTCCCCGCCAGAGAACCCGTAGAACTGCCTTGGTTTAACCAGATATTAGCAGATATCGGCGATGAGCAATCCCTAGAGCAGAGTTTATCCACTTTCTCCGGTCATATCCGGCGGATTAGTCGGATTTTAGAGGCTATGGGAGAGGAGTCAGGAGTCACGAGTCAGGAGTCAGGAGAATTTTTGATTTCCAATTCCCTTGTCTTACTTGATGAAGTGGGAGCAGGAACAGACCCGGCAGAAGGCAGTGCTTTAGCGATCGCTCTGCTAAGATACCTAGCTGACCATGCCCAGCTTACCGTTGCCACCACTCACTATGGGGAACTCAAGGCGCTGAAATATGAAGATGAGCGGTTTGAGAATGCATCAGTAGAATTTAATGATGTAACGCTTTCCCCCACTTATCGCCTATTGTGGGGAATTCCCGGTCGTTCTAACGCTTTGACCATTGCCCGACGCTTGGGTTTGAAGTCAGATGTGGTTGACCAGGCACAAACGTTAGTAGGCGCTGTTTCAGATGATGTTAACCAGGTGATTGCAGGACTAGAAGCCCAACGCCGCCGTCAGGAAACTAAGGCAACAGAAGCCACCCAACTACTGCAACAAGCCGAACGCTTGCATGAGGAGGTATCAAATAAAGCAAAGCTATTGCAGGAACGGGAACGGGAGTTGAAACTGTCCCAGGAACGAGCGGTGCAGGATGCACTCACAGCCGCGAAAGCAGAAATTGCTCAAGTCATTCGCCAATTACAGCAGGGACCCCAAAGCGCTCAGAAGGCTCAAAAAGCCACAGAATCCCTCAATGAAATTGCCCAGCACCACCTCCCAGCAGCACCACCTCCCAAACAGAAACCAGGATTTCGACCCCAAGTGGGCAATAGGGTGCGCATTCCCCGCTTGAACCAGACGGCTGAGGTACTAACTGCCCCCGACAAAGAGGGGGAACTCACAGTGCGCTTCGGGATAATGAAAATGACCGTATCCCTAACCGATGTGGAATCGTTGGACGGTCAAAAGGCGGAGATACCAGTCAAAGCCAAACCCGCACCACCACCAACCTCACCCCCTAGTCCTCCAATCCGCACCTCGCAAAATACCGTTGATATTCGGGGTTCTCGGGTCGCTGATGGCGAGTTTGAACTAGAGCAGGCAATTTCCAAAGCAACTCAATCTGGGGCATTGTGGATTATTCACGGCAAGGGAACAGGGCGGCTGCGCCAAGGGGTGCATGACTTCTTAGAACGGCATCCTTTAGTGGAGCGCTTCGAGTTAGCAGAGCAATCTGAGGGTGGGGCTGGAGTTACCGTTGCCTATCTGAAATAAGAAACAGGGATTGGTGATAGGGTATTGGGGGTTTGGCTTTTCCCTCATTCCCTAAACTCTCCGGATAATTATTTTGTTGAGAAGCTAATTAACAGTAGCGGAAACTTGCCTTACACTCTTGGAGTCGTGTTTCAAGATCGGTAACTGCACTCCACCCACGCCATTAGATTCCTTACTCTAAAGTTATGCGCTCTACCGTAAAGACGCCGACATCGGCTCACCCTTGGGAGGATTTGCCTCTGGGTCAAGCGCCAGACCCTCTGCAACTGGATAACATTAAAGTTCAGTTGGATGTGGTTTTGCTGGCTCTAGAAGCTCTGGCAGGCATTGGTTCGGAGGCAATGCTTCAGGCAGCCGCTGACTTAAATTTAGAGTCAATGGTATCAGACCGGGTGGCGCTGTGGCGTCTGCGTCAGTCTAACCCCCTGCGTAAAAGTTCGGGAGGGCGCAAAAAGCTGGATGTGGAAGAGGCGCGATCGCTAGTTCTCATTATCTGCCACCTTGCCAGACAGCACCAGGAGTTGATCCGTCGTGCTGTGGCGCTCTTGGAACAAATGGCAGAACAAAACAGCGAACCCCACCGCACCGCTTTGTTAGGAGATTACCTCGACACGTTCAGCAACACTTACCAAGAGCGTATGGAACAGGGAGAAAATGTATCACCCGATCGTCTGAACCAGTTGGCTCTTAAACTACTGATTGATCTGCTGTTCTATGGCAGTTCCAACGGTCACAGACGCCTCTGGCTAGCCTTGCTGGGTCAAACCTCTTAGTTATTTGTCCTTAGTCATTTGTCCTTAGTCATTCGTCTTTTACTACAAGTAACAATAACCTCCTGACCAATGACCAATGACCGATGACCTCCTAACCAATGACCAATGACCAATGACCGATGACTAATGACTATGCCTTTATCTAATTCAGTTCTGCGACGCTACACTCCCCCGACCTGCACCCTAGAAATTGTGGGAAAAACTTCACCCCTATCTCGCTGGGTGGGAACCTCTGTATTCAAAGACCTGCATTTTGAGCTGCATTTTGACGACCCCCGGCAACCAACAGAGACGAAGGTAACGATCCGAGGCGATCGCACAAAACTCGATCATTTGTATGATGCGGTCAGCAACTATGTGCAAAATTTCCTCAACTCCTCAGAAATGCCCTTGTCTTTAGCGATACCAACCCTTACTGGTAACGGTGATGAGATAGCTGAAGATCACAACCATTCATCGGCTTTCTCGGCATCGTGGCTCACTCTGTCTAAGTCGATAACACCTCAAAGGTCAGCAGAATCATTCAATGAGCTAGATTTTAATAATGTTAAAGCTCTCAAACCGCGATCGCTTCCTAAAGAAGTTCACCTGAAACCAAAAAACTTAGTTGCCCATCAACTGTTTCTGGGTCATCTAGCAAACGAAGAATCAGGATCTGTTATTAATTTAAGTGCGCTACAACTACTTGACCTAGCGACAGCTCTGGATGAATATGCCGCTGAAATCATAGCATTACCCAACCTCAACCGCTCCCGTGGCAAGAAAATCCTACCCATTTGGGCGCAGGCAGCAGCCGCTGTGGTATTGGCAGTAGGAGTCTCCACCGCTGGAATTAAATTTCTCAACTCGTCTAAATCTGCCCAAGAAGCTACTGCACCTACTACAGAGGAAAATTCGGCTGAGTCCAGTTCAAATCTTGCTCAGGTGCCGCCACTACCAACTGCTCCCACATCTCCCTTACCCTCTCCTCTACCAACACCAGTAACACCTCCCTCCCTCTCCCCCGCACCTACCTTGACACCACCGGAGCCAGTAAAAACTCCACCTCCTCAAACAAGCACTGCACCGCCAGTTTCCCCCCCACGTCAAAGTATTTCAATCAGCCCTCCAGTTAATCCTTCTGGTGTCCAGTCCGCGCCCAATCCCGGTAGCGTATCATCTCCCCCTGCTTCTCCTCCCACTCGATCTAGCAATCCTCCTTCCTTGTCTGGAACAACTCCACCAAGTCAGACTCCTCGACGAACTTCAGACAAAGTACCGACAACACCACCACCCCTGCCAACTGCACCCAGTCTTCAGAAAAACCCCCCTAGGGGTATTCCATCCTTGGGTAATGACAGTGCCGATGCTTCTGCTTCACAGAGCTTGAGCCAAGAGCCACGTTCGGCAGCAAGTGATAGAGTTGATGGTCGGTTATTTGACACTATTCCCCAAGTCGCCCAAGCCAGAAACTATCTCCAGCAGCGATGGCTGCCCCCCGAAGAATTGACAAAAACATTGGAATATAGGTTGTGGCTCAGTTCAGACGGTTCAATTGAGCGTATTTACCCCGTAGGAAATGCGGCAAGTATTTATATTGATCGCACAGGTATCCCCTTAATTGGCGAACCGTTTGTTTCTCCAGTAGAGGGGGGAAGTAAGGCACCAATTCGGGCAGTTCTGTATCCAGATGGTAAGGTAGAAACGTTCTTGGAAAAGATAGATTAAGAACCTTCCTACTCCCTACTCCCTACTCCCTAAAATCAATAGTGAGGATACGGCAGGTAAGTCAAACTTTAGTAAAGCACTGATTGCGTCCCAAAGCTTTTGCCTTATATAATGCCTTATCAGCCTCTGCAATGAGCAAGGTGGGTGACGTGTTGACGCTGGGTTGAAGGTGAGCGACTCCTAAGCTGACACTAACGTAGTCGCTGACAGGTGAAGCACCATGGGCTATTTTCAAACTATTAATAACCGAGCGAATTTCTTCACCGATTTGAGAGGCACCGATTGCGGTGGTACTGGGTAGAATCACGGCAAATTCTTCACCCCCATACCGAGCCACTAAATCGACTGAGCGCTTGGCACAAAAGCGTAGTGCATCAGCTACCCGTCGTAAACAAGCATCACCCGCTTGGTGTCCATAAGTATCGTTGTATTTCTTAAAAAAGTCGATGTCGCAAAGAATCAAAGACAAAGGCGACTCTTCTCGCATCATCCGCCACCATTCATCCTCAATATACTGGTCAAAGCGGCGTCGGTTGGCAACCCCAGTGAGTCCGTCTAAAGTCGCGAGGCGCTGCAATTCTCGATTGGCTTGTTCAAGCTGTTTGTAAAGTTGAAACTGTTGGATCAGACGCCGCACTCTTTGGCGCAGAACAGCTAAGTGAATTGGTTTTGTGATGTAATCTGTCGCGCCAACTGAGAAGGCTCGGTCAACGGATTCTGGATCGTCAAGACCGGTAATCATCAGTACTGGCGTTTGCGAAGCCCCGTGCAAAACTTCGCCGTCAAGAAGCTCACTTTCGGTTGAATTTTCTTCAGCCAATTGTTGCAGTTGGTTGCAGCAGGTAAAACCATCCATTACGGGCATTAAGGCGTCTAGCATGACTAGATGAGGTTTGAGGCGTTTGTAGGCTTCCAAGCCCTGTTCGCCATTGCTGGCTTCGACAACCTGATAGCCTTCCTTTTCCATGACTCGGCGCAATAATTCCCGTATGAACTGGTCATCATCCACGACGAGGATGATCGGTGTTTCATTGAGGAAAGGGACTAATTTCATCCTTGAGATTACTAATATCGCTGTTTTGGGGTCTATAACATTGCCTCGACCCGTTCGTACCTAGTTTCTAGCCAGGACAACAGCGTCGGTGCCGCTATGAGAGTACTATTGTGGCTTGTAGTGTCTAGCGCCTGACAAAACTGGTACGGCTTTTTTTGCACCTATTACCGCTTTACTTAACCCTGGCATCCGGTTCATTGTCCAGTTTCCGCGCCTCACTGATTGTAGTTGCACACATAGCTTGCAAAAACTTCGGAGTTCCGTATCTCACTGATAGTAGCTGCAATAGTAGCTGCACACATGGTTTGCAATAACTGCGGAGTATCGTCTAGACCGCTATCAATGATCTCCAGAGTTACAGAAGAGGCATCTTTACCTACCATAGCTTGAAGTAACGGCAATGCCCCTAAATAGAAAGCCGAATGTATCCAGTGTTCTTTGCAATTGATTGGGGAAGAAGATCTAACCTGCATGGAAAGGCTCAACCAAGATATCGTATACAACATTAAGGTGCCTGTGTTTTACCCAATACAGAGGCGAGCGATCGCCTCTGCACTGTCTGGCAGATGACACCAAAAACCACCCGTCTCGGTGACGTTGATGTTCAACTTATAGTTAAGTTGACTGAAATCTGGTAGATGCAAGTTCCATCCCCTACAAGTGTTGCTAATGTTTGGAGATGACTTGAAATAATTAATTTTAGCCTTTTTTTTCTACTGATGCTGTGGCTGACTTTTCAGCGCATTTTCTCATGTCATTACCATTAATTTTGAATCGCCGCAAGTTTCTCAAAGTTTTAGGATTGACTTTGTTGGCAGCACCGTTGCCTGCGGTCGCAAAAACAAATCCACTTGTGCGATCGCTTCTCAAACCCCAACGGCTTAAAGCTGGGGATACGGTAGGATTAATTAGCCCTGCTGGTCGTGTTGACCGAGAAACTATCGATCAATTTACCCAAGTCATAGCAAAACTTGGGTTAAAAGTCAAGCTAGGAACCCATAGTCTTGACCAATACGGCTATCTGGCAGGTCAAGATGCTGACCGTGCTGCTGATGTGAATGCAATGTTTGCCGATACCTCAGTTCAGGCATTGTTTGCTTTAGGGGGTGGTTGGGGTTGCAATCGGATTTTGCCCCTATTAGACTATGACTTAATTCGTAGAAATCCGAAAATTATCATGGGTTTCAGCGATGTTACGTCGATGTTGTACCTTTACTCTTTCAAAACTCTAGAGCTGTCAGGCTCAAGCTATTCGTAAGGATTGCTTTTTAGCGCTTCGACTTCGCTCAGCGCTAAAGCCGAGCGGAGCCGAGGCAATAGATTTGTTGGTACTCAAGAAACCCATTAAATTGTGCAAGAATGAATGGCTGACTTTGGAGTTGGTAGCTTCCGAGTGCAACTGGGTGGGAAGAGGTTCTATGACTTGGGTAGAAGGAGTGCTAACTATCAAGGGAACTTCCTCTGCTAGCCCCACTGCAATTAATCGAAAGGCAATCTGCTGCACTTTTTTGAGGGGAAGTCTGAGCTGTTGGGCGATCGCTTTGAGCGAAACCGTGCCGTTGGTATATTCCCAAATCTGAGACTCTAGGGCATTAAGTCGATAGCGGAAGCTACCTATTTTCGCACTGACTAAACCCCCATTCGGATCAGGTAACTTGTGTGCTATGGCATCCCAATTGGAGAGCGATCGCAATCCGATCAATGTTATCGCTGTCGCAGCTAGACTCAATCCTGTCATCTCTTGTGCAGGTAGCTGCACGTTATGCTCAAATCTAAACTGAGCTGCTTTGAGTTGAAATGCGGTGTTAATGAGTGATAACTTGTATCAAGTAAAAACCCATTTAGTGATGGATAAAGGGGGTGATAATGCTGGTGGATTTCGACTGGTGTAGCGCCGCAGAGGTTTGTGAACAGTATTGTTACTTTATCCAGGAAGTTCACCGTTTCTGTTGCGATTCTTGTGTCAACTTGAGCCAGCTTCGGCTGAAAAGTTCATACTCCGTTAAGAGGATAAAGTCTCAGCTATGGCAAATCGCATTGACTGGTGACACTCCACCTTTAGTTACAGCGATGATACCAGGTAGGTATTCATCCGTCATGTTCACATTGGTGTATACCAACTGTTTGATAGTGTCTGCATCAAGAGAGTGATTTTTGACATTCGTGCTAGTCTTGTAACGAATCTCCCCATCATCGAAATTTAACTCAAAATTGCCGATAATCATGCCATAATTGGCTCTCGATAGAAACTCTCCTACAGCTCGACGCTTAGATTTGGGAATTTTAATCGGGTATAAGGAGTAGAAGATAAACTGCTGCTGTGCTTCAATCGCTTGGGCATACCCCACTTGCGTCATTCCAGGAAAATAAAACTAGCAGCAAACTGATGAAAGCCCTACTCAATGGACAATAGAGCGATCGCTTGCCTAAATAGCATTGCGTGACGCTCATCTTCTAGACACTAAAAGTAAGGTGGGCAATGCCTATCCTACATTAATTACTGTACTGTACGACTTTTGCTTTCATCTGGGTTAAATGACCTCTCCCCCAACCCCTCTCCTGCGTTAGCGAAGCGGCACGAAGTGCGGAGAGGGGAGCCAGAGCCTCTTGTTCCCCCTTCCCTCGTAGGGAAGGGGGTTAGGGGGTTAGGTTTTTCAAGGCGTACTCTGCTTAAAGCGATCGCACTTCTGGCTTCTGGAATCAAGACGCGATCGCACAGATTCGTCTTCCAATTAGCTGTCTGCTTCGTCTTGCTGTCATCTCAAGTCTGTGCTGTCTTTATTGCTCTTACCAATGTTACATTTCAAGCACAGAGTTTGAAGGTTTTTCATATCATCCGTGCCGCCTAGTGAACGAGGCTTAATATGATCGACATGGAGCGTTATTCCATCTTTAGCTGAGCGCCCACAACTACAACACTTCCATTTATCACGAGCCAGAACAGACCACCACCGACCTGGTCTTACAAAGGAATAACTGTCTAGTTCTGGTAAGTCAGTGAGCTCACTACTTTCATAATCAGAGTCTAGTTTTTGTACATATTTTTTCCCCTCTGATCGATACCATCTCTTAAATTTTTTCAGCATTTTATACAGTTTATGTGGTTCGCCTTCTGCAATAGAGAATAGGGAATCCAGCAAAGGATAGAGAGCTATAAATGCCAAAATTAGATTAGCCAGACCGCGATTTATGTCGAGCGGAAAGTAGTACAGAGGAGATAAGAGCCTAATTCCGTTATATCCCACTTCTTCATCTGTAAAGGCATTCCTGATATGAACAAATTGTTCAGCACTACTGTGTGAAATATGGGTCAGGGCAAAAATTGGAGAAAGTGCATCAAGATTACGGCGAATTAAATCAGCTACAGCAGAGACAAATTGAGAATCTACGCCTGAGCGAAATGGAAGCAGTTTGACAAACATCCCACCTTGTAAATCAACATTGTATGTCAAATAAGTTGGATGGAGAAAAAATGGGTTTCCATCTCGACGTTTGATTGTAAGTGTCCTATCCGTTCTACGCTTCCCCGTCAACCCAATATGTACTTGACCATAGTCAACATTCTGACGTGCTGTTTTTCTGTGACTTGGAGCGTAAACAAAGGTCATTCGCTCATATGGATTTACACCATAGACTGTTTATATTACGTCTAAAGTATGTCTAAGTAATACTTCCAAGCGAGGAAAGAAATACTTTTGTAAAGTGTCGAGACGTGTTCTTGTATCAGGTATTTGAAATATTTCAGAGTCTCTTTGCTCAAATACTATCTCACTGACTGTGGTCGGCTTTGTGACAGCCATTGTCTAGTCCTACATACTTCAATAGCCAATATAGCTCACGCTTTTACTGATAGAAAACCGCCAAGAACACCCTAGTTTTGGCGGTTGCAAGCCTTCTATCAGTAAACTATCGACCCGCCGCCGTCGGCATCCCCAAAATATCCTCAATCTTGGGCATTTCTTCCAACGGAATCACCCGTCCTTCATCCTCAAACCCAGCGATTTGATCGAAATTCAAATACCGATACAAATCACCCGCAAACGGATTCAATTTCTCCGCCACAATCTCCCTGTATTCCTCCACCGTAGGAATCCGTCCTAACAGCGCACAAACTGCTGCTAATTCCGCAGAACCGAGATACACTCGCGCATCTTTCCCCATGCGGTTATTGAAGTTCCGAGTCGAGGTAGAAAACACCGTCGCACCATCTTCAACTCGCGCCTGATTCCCCATACATAGAGAACATCCCGGCATTTCCGTCCTGGCATTCGCAGCAGCAAAGGTGTCATAAACTCCTTCTTCCCGCAGTTGCTTTTCATCCATCCGGGTAGGCGGACAAATCCAGAGGCGCACTTTCACCTCACCTGCACCTTCTAACACCTTGGCAGCAGCGCGGTAATGACCGATATTGGTCATGCAAGAACCGATGAAGACTTCATCAATTTTGTCACCCGCACATTCTGACATTAACTTGACATTATCCGGGTCATTCGGTGCAGCAACAATGGGTTCGGTGATTTCATTCAAATCAACGTCAATAATATCAGCATACTCGGCATCCCCATCCGCAGACATTAACTCAGGATTTGCCAACCATTGCTCCATTTTGGCAACACGGCGCATCATAGTACGGGCATCTTGATACCCCCGCGCTACCATATTTTTCAATAGCGCAATATTGGAACGCAGATATTCAGAAACCGTCTCCTCACCCAGCTTAATCGTACAGCCAGCACAAGAGCGTTCCGCAGTCGCATCGGTGAGTTCAAAGGCTTGCTCTACCTTTAAGTTAGGCAAACCTTCCATCTCCATTATCCTGCCGGAGAAGACGTTTTTCTTATTCTGTTTCGCAACGGTTAACTTCCCTTGTTGCATTGCCACATAAGGAATCGCGTTAACAATATCCCGCAGCGTTACCCCCGGTTGCAACTCACCCTTAAACCGCACTAACACAGATTCCGGCATATCCAAGGGCATTGCACCCAACGCCGCCGCAAATGCCACCAACCCGGAACCCGCTGGGAAGGAAATTCCCAAGGGGAAGCGCGTGTGGGAGTCGCCACCAGTGCCTACGGTATCTGGCAATAGCATCCGGTTTAACCAAGAGTGGATAATGCCATCACCGGGCCGCAACGCCACACCGCCGCGAGTTCCAAAGAAATCCGGTAGTTCTTGATGCGTCTTGATATCCACGGGTTTGGGATAGGCAGCAGTATGGCAGAAACTCTGCAGGACTAAATCGGCACTGAACCCCAAACAGGCGAGTTCTTTGAGTTCGTCCCGCGTCATTGGACCCGTGGTATCTTGGGAACCAACCGTGGTCATTAAGGGTTCGCAGGATGTACCGGGACGAACTCCAGGTAAACCGCAAGCTTTCCCCACCATTTTCTGTGCCAGGGTATAGCCTTTGCCTGTATCCTCTGGCTGTTTGGGACGGGTAAACAGGGTGCTGGGTGTTAATCCTAACGCTTCGCGGGTTTTATCGGTGAGACTACGCCCGATTAATAAGGGAATGCGTCCACCGGCACGCACTTCATCAAGAATGGTATCGGGCTTCAGGGTAAAGGTGGAAATCACGTCTCCAGCTTCGTTGGTAATTTCCCCTTTATACGGATGAATGGTAATCACCATCCCGGTTTCCATCTGGGTGACATCACACTCGATGGGTAATGCCCCGGAATCTTCGGCGGTGTTGAAGAATATAGGCGCGATCGCACCACCCAAGATATATCCCCCAGCTCGCTTATTCGGAACGTAGGGAATATCTTCACCAATATGCCACAGTAAGGAATTAATCGCTGATTTGCGGGATGAACCAGTACCGACAACATCCCCAACATAGGCTACAGGATACCCTTTTTCTTTTAATTTGGCAATGGTTGCGAGTCCTTCCGGCATCTGCGACTCCAACATTGCCAAAGCGTGTAAGGGGATATCCGGGCGCGTGGTGGCGTGGGGGGCGGGGGAGAGGTCATCGGTATTCGTCTCTCCTGGCACCTTAAATACCGTTACTGTCACGGCTTCCGGTACTTTGGGACGGCGGATGAACCACACGGCATTCGCCCAAGCATCAATCACTTGTTTGGCGTAGGGATTGATTTCTGAGAGTGCCAGCACATCATTGAAGGCATCATAAACCAGGGTAATCTTACTCAGTGCGATCGCTGCTTCAGCCGCTAACGGTTCGTCGTGGGGTTTGAGCAGATCGACCAACGATTGAACGTTGTAGCCACCAATCATTGTTCCCAATAGGTCTATCGCACCTTGGTGACTAATTAAAGGACTGGTAACTTCGCCCTTGGCAATGGTGGTTAGAAACGAGGCTTTGACATAAGCGGCTTCATCGACCCCAGGCGGGACGCGATCGCGCAATAATTCCATTAATGTTTCCCGTTCACCAGGCGGGGGATTTTTCAGCAGTTCGCACAGTTGTGCTGTCTGTTGGGCATTTAACGGTAAGGGGGGAATTCCTAAGGCGGCGCGTTCAGCCGTGTGTTGGCGATAGGCTTCCAGCATTCTAGTTGTCTCCTTTCGTAGTAGTTGCTCGCATTTTGGCAGTTCAGGTTAGAGGTTTTCAAGTAAAGCTCTTCCTACTTAGCTGCCTATTCTCTGGATAAAGAGTACTGTTTCCTCACGCTCTTTGCTGTTGGCAGTGAACGCTTATCATGAAGTTTCCCCCGACTCGGTATCGGATTTAACGTAAAGCGTACTCTGGGTGATACTCTACTAACTCGATTTCATTGCCATCGGGATCGGTGACATAGATGCGGTGTTTGGTTTCGGATGCAGTCATGGTGTAGTACTCAATGCCATGTTCTTCAAGTCGGGTTTTCATGGCATTACCGTCATCAATCACAAAGCCAACATGGTTCACGCCAATCATTTCGTAAATCTCGTGTACCCGCTTGAGGTTGGGTTCGTGATTGAGGGCTAGATAAAATTGGTCGTTGCCAAAATGCATCCAGCGATCGTGTCTATCGTTATTTTCTGCCCGCACGTACCAATCGGGAAATAGGGTTTGGTAGAAGGTTTTTGTTGCGTCCAGATCCTGGCAAGCTAGATTGATATGTTCAAAGCGTTGAAGTTTCATAACTCTCTCCTATGAGAGGAATTTAAGTTTATTGGTAAATCATAGTCGTTATGAGTACGAACTGGCAACTTAGGGAGGCAACGGTTATTGTTATCACATGAAGGAGTGAGATCGCGGGGTAAGGTTACTTTTTTTTGAAACGCAGAGGTTCGCAGAGGGTTTAGGAGAAGGGTTCAGTTTTCTAAGAAAAGATTAGGGAGGCTCAAGCCGTTATTGTGACAATTGTCTGCATTACTATCTAGAATCTTATAAATCTCAACTAACTTTAGAGGTATATAAAGCTATTCTGGAACCTCTCCTTAGAAAGAAAAATAGCGAATAGGTTTTGAGTTATAACCAGAATAGATCCTTCGTGTAAATTGATAACTGAGCAATTGTACTGCTCTGGATTTAACAATTTTATCTGATGAGATTTTAGCAATCCATTGCTTGACTAGGGGGTCACTTTCAGAGATGCGCGTTAAGATAGCAACGCGCCCTATTCTTAATACAAGAAATTGCTACGAGAGGTAAATATTATGAAAAATCAGCAGGTTGATAATTTTTTTTTGAACCACCCTGTAGTAGGAGGAAAAAATCTGAGTGAAGTTAACGTGAGTGAGGCACATAACAAGCACTCACCCTTACAGGAGGAAACATCGACGGATAACGGATTTTTGTTGGCTCCCATGGGCGTTGTCTTCGTAATCTGGACGCTGTTAGTTCTGGTTAAATTAGATTTCTGGAAGAGGTTTCGTAATCGGTTGACTCCTGTAAAATCGTCTCCTAAGATTCCCTGTTCTCACTGTCGGTTCTTTAAAAACGACCCTTATCTCAAATGTGCCGTACATCCTGGCAAAGTTTTAAGCGAAGAAGCCATCAATTGTGTGGACTACTGGTCTGAAAATAGCGACCAATTTCGGAAATAATTTGTAAAGTAACGTGATAGATTGGTGCGTCGGCTTTTACCCGAACTCCGACGGAGGAACTTGGGGTGCCGACGCGAACAATAGTACTAACTGCCTCCCCGAGCGGGCAAAATTTCATTAACTGACGTGGTTCTAAGCCTTATGGCAGATTGAGTTTTCCATCATACTGTCTCAAAATAAGCAAATCTGATAAACTTGCCCCTAAAACCAGTTCCTGCAATCCCAACTCTGAAAATCCCAACGTCTAAATAATGTGGACAGAAATTGCCAATCGTATCAGTAAAGTAACTGGTGAACCCTTTGAAATCATGAACCGCCGTTCGGTTAGTGGTGGCTGTATCAATCAGGGGTGCGCTCTCATTAGCGACAATGTGACTTACTTTGTCAAAACTAATCAGGCTTCTCTTGTCGGTATGTTTGAGGCAGAGATGCTGGGTTTAAAGCAAATGCTGGACACTCAAACGATACGAGTGCCAAAACCGCTTTGCTGCGGGATAGCTGAGGATTTGGCATACATCGTATTGGAATGGCTGGAGTTTGGGGGCAGCAGCACCCAGGCATGGGAAGAGATGGGACGCCAGCTAGCGGCAATGCATCAGGCAAAGCCTCCCCAACCCCTGGAAATCAAAGGAGAGAGTCTAGCAAGGTTTGGCTGGGAGCAAAATAATACGATTGGTTCAACGCCGCAAATCAACACCTGGACGGATGAGTGGGTGGAATTTTTTGCCAAGCATCGATTAGGGTATCAATTCCAACTGGCACGGCGTCGCGGTGGACATTTTCCTGAACAGGATAAATTGCTGGCGCGGGTGCCTGAACTGCTGACTCACCAACCCGAACCTTCTTTGGTTCATGGGGATTTGTGGGGGGGAAATGCGGCAATTACTCGTTCGGGTGAGCCTGTAGTGTTAGATCCAGCAACCTACGTGGGCGATCGGGAAGTAGATATTGCTATGACGGAACTGTTCGGGGGTTTCCCTGGTGCATTTTATCGCGGCTACAATGAGGTTTGGTCTTTGGATGCAGGCTACAAGCAGCGGAAAACCCTGTACAACTTGTACCACATTCTGAATCATTTTAACTTATTTGGCGGTGGGTATGGATCCCAGGCAAATAGGATGATTGACCAGATTTTAGGGTAGTGGCGTGACCCAGCAATGCCTCAACCGTCGGATTGAATCGGTTGAAAAACTTCAAGTTGATGCCTGACAGCAGGAGCGCAACCAAAGTGCTGCCAAGGTAGTTTGGCGATCGCGTTTCTCTGATACTATTGCACCATTTTAGCTGGGTCACGCCACTACTGGCTATCTACTATTCAGGAAAAGGAAATGACTTAACGCTTCGCCAGTTTCTTCGTCATCTTCCGCAAGCGGACTGACTGCGGCGTTACTTCCACCAATTCATCAGATCCAATATATTCCAGCGCCCGCTCTAAACTCATCTCCGCTGGGGCTTGCAACTGCACCAACTCATCCCCCGTTGCTGAACGGTGGTTGGTTAATTGCTTTGTCTTGCAAACATTCAAATCCAAATCTTGAGGACGGTTGTTTTCGCCGACAATCATGCCCTTGTAAACTTTAGTACCAGGAGTAATAAAGAATACACCTCGGTCTTCCCCGTTTTTCAGAGCGTAAAATGTCGAAACCCCTTCCTCAAAGGAAATGATGACTCCATTACGACGAGTTTCAACATCGCCAGAAAGAGGACGATAATCCAGGAAGCTGTGATTCATGATGCCATCGCCGCGAGTCAGGCGCATGAACTCACCCCGGAAGCCAATTAAACCACGGGCAGGAATCACAAACTCTAGCTGAGTTCGACCATTACCCCCCATTTGCATATCCTGCATTTCGCCCTTGCGCTGACCTAGCCGTTCGATACAGCCACCCACCCCTTCTTCGGGAATGTCTAGGGCCAAAAGCTCAAAGGGTTCGCAGGGTTGACCGTTAACTTCCCGGTAAATGACTTGGGGTTGGGATACTTGAAACTCGTATCCCTCGCGGCGCATGGTTTCGATTAAGATACCCAGGTGCAACTCACCCCGACCCGATACCAGAAATTTATCGGGAGAGTCGGTTTCTTCAACACGCAAAGCGACGTTAGTTTCCAATTCTCGCATTAAGCGATCGCGCAATTGTCGGGATGTCACATAATCCCCTTCCTGACCGGCAAAGGGCGAATCGTTCACCGAGAAAGTCATCTGTAAGGTGGGTTCATCCACCTTAATCAGAGGTAGTGCCTGGGGTTCATTGGGACAAGTAATCGTCTCGCCGATATTGGCATTAGCAAATCCAGCCACAGCCACGATATTTCCAGCAGAGGCTTCTTGTAAGTCAATACGATTGAGTCCTTGGAAGCCCATCAGTTTGCTGATTTTTGACTTGACAATATCCCCTGTTTCTGTCACGAGAGCTGCTTGTTGACTGGCTTTGATTGTACCGTTGTGGATTCTGCCGATCACAATCCGACCCAGATATTCGGAATAATCCAGGGTAGTGACTTGCAGTTGCAGTGGCTTATTCGGGTCACCAACCGGTGCCGGGACATGACGCAGAATCGCATCAAACAGGGATTGCATATCGACCCCTTCTGCATCTAAGTCTTCTTTGGCGAAGCCTTGCAAACCGGAAGCGAATAGATAAGGAAACTCACACTGATCATCATCAGCACCCAATTCGATGAACAAGTCAAGGACTTTATCCACCGCACCGTAGGGTTCGGCTTGGGGTCGGTCGATTTTATTGACGACGACAATCGGGCGCAGTCCTTTTTCCAAGGCTTTTTTGAGGACGAAGCGAGTTTGGGGCATCGGTCCTTCGTTGGCATCCACAATCAGGATGCAACCATCAACCATGCCTAACACCCGTTCAACTTCGCCCCCGAAGTCTGCGTGACCGGGAGTATCGACAATATTGATTAACGTATCCTTGTACTGAACGGCGGTATTCTTAGAAAGAATAGTAATTCCCCGCTCCCGCTCCAAGTCATTGGAGTCCATGACGCAATCAGGAACCTCTTCCCCTTCACGGAAGATGCCGGATTGTTTAAGAAGGGCATCAACCAGGGTGGTTTTGCCGTGATCGACGTGGGCAATAATTGCAACGTTGCGGATAGGGAGAGTCATAAAGGCGTCAGGGAACGATTGTGGAGTAGTTTTTACTATAGATTTCTTAATAATTCTAGCTTAGGACGTGGTGCGATCGCGGTTTTTTTAGGACTTGCGTACTCCTACAGCAGGAACATTTCTACCTGTATTGGCTGTAGTGACAGGTTTGAGAGACTATCGAGTATACAAAACTTGACTGAATTGGCATCTTGCACCCTTTACAGGACAGGTGGGACGCTCATCCCACACTATAGCCATTTTTCGGGTGGGGTAGACCAGAAAGCCTGCCTGGTGAAACGCTTACTGAGACTGATGCAAGATGCTAGTTCTACTTAAATCAAGACAGGACTCTCAATATACTATAGATAATGTAAAAACCGAATAAAACTAATGCACTAAATCCATTCAAACTCGTATTCTGTAATCAAATATACTAAATCCTAATTTTTCAAATGTAATCTTTGTAGAGACAATAATTAGGAAAGTAAGGTAATATTTCCTTCAAAGTTCTACAATCATGCACGAGTATGCACGCAGAATCCGTAACTCAAATCAACTCAGCAGTTTTGGAATTATCTTTAAGACAATTTGTTGAATCTTGTGATATATCTGTTGTGCTGTATCTGTAACTAAAAAATCAACTCATTGACCTATTGTCAGTTGAGGGAGTATTCCAGCTTAAATGAATGCAATTAACGAAGTGAGTTGATTGGGTGAGCCAATTCACTAAGATTTCTAGTACGTTAGCTCCAGTTTTCAGTATTGTTCAGTTAGGAAAGAGGATTGCAAATGCTTAGAGAATTATGGTCATTTCACGGTAGATACCGTATCTTACACATGACCTGGTTTGCCTTCTTTTTATCGTTTGTGGTTTGGTTTAACTTTGCTCCCCTAGCCACAGCGATACAAGAAGACCTGGGTCTAGATCCAGCACAAATTAGGACGCTCGCTATCTGTAACGTTGCCCTAACGGTGCCGGCTCGTATCATCATCGGTATGCTCTTAGACCGCTTCGGTCCGAGGCTGACGTACTCGCTGTTGCTGATGTATGCAGCAATTCCCTGTATCACCTTTTCCCTAGCTCAAAACTTCAGCCAGTTAGTCATCAGCCGTTTGGCTCTCAGCATTGTGGGTGCAGGTTTCGTAATTGGTATCCGCATGGTTGCAGAATGGTTCCCCCCCAGAGAGATTGGTGTTGCAGAAGGCATCTATGGTGGTTGGGGTAATTTTGGTTCGGCGGCAGCGGCATTCACTTTACCAACGATTGCGGCAGTAATAGCGTTTGGTGCGGGTGGTACGTTAAATTGGCGGTTAACTATCGCTCTGACGGGTATCATCGCCGCTATCTATGGAGCCATCTACTACAACAGTGTCCAAGACACTCCCTCTGGCAAGGTTTATCAGAAACCCAAGCGCCACGGTGGTTTGGAAGTCACCACCAAGCGGGACTTTTGGTTCCTAATGCTGATGAATATACCTCTAGTGGGAGTTCTAGCTCTGCTGGCATGGCGCTTGAGCAACGTTGGTTTCTTCGACCAAACTGGACTGATTATTACCTGGTTGGCACTTTTAGGTTTGTACCTGTTTCAAGCTTACAAGTGCTGGGATGTAAACAAAGACTTGATGACTGGCAAAAAGCGCTACCCTGCTGAAGACCGCTACAACTTCTCTCAGGTTGCTATATTAGAACTAACTTACGTGGTTAACTTCGGTTCTGAGCTAGCCGTCGTTTCCATGCTCCCGGCATTCTTTGAAAATACCTTCGGACTTAGCAAACAGTTGGCTGGGATGATTGCTGCGAGTTACGCTTTCATGAACCTAGTCGCTCGTCCAGGTGGTGGCTTAATCTCTGACACCCTAGGTAGCCGTAAGTGGACAATGACTGTTCTAACCGGTTGTATGGGGATTGGCTATCTGATAATGAGTACTGTCAAAGGCAGTTGGTGGCTCCCTCTTGCCGTTATCCTAACCATGTGTTGCTCATTCTTTGTTCAAGCTGGAGAAGGGTCTACCTTTGCAATGGTGCCTCTGATTAAACGTCGGGTGACAGGTCAAGTCGCTGGTAACGTTGGCGCTTACGGAAATGTGGGAGCTGTGGCTTACCTTACCCTGTTCAGCTTGTTGCCTGAAGGTGATGTCGGCAACCAAACCTTCTTCCAAACCTTGGGTATCACAGCACTCATTGTTAGTTTCCTTTGCTGGTTCTTGCTCAGAGAACCCAGAGGCTCCTTTGCCGAACACCATGAGGGTGAGGACACAGAACCGCCAATGTCTGCCATACCTGTACTAGCCGACGATCGAGCAGACTAAGGTTAAAGTTGAAAAATTGATTAGGGAATGGGTATTGAGTGTAGAGCATTCGATATCCATTTTTTATTACCTACTTTAGTTTTCATTATCTTTTGAGCGGCATGAAATGTAAAAATGACATGGCGGTAATGTCTTCACTTCATAGTGACAATGAATTTGTTACTAAATATACAAATATTATTTGCTAATATAACTAATTTGATTTTGTAGAAGTCTCTATATAAAAACTTTTATCCATCAATCAAGTAAAATAACTTAGAGATAAAAAATAATTTAGTTTTTTTATTTACCTTGAAAAATTAGAGAACATTGCAATGACTCTTTAGAGAAATGAAATATAGAGAACCCAAAGATAAGCAATAGTGTTAGGAATTCAAGGTGCGATCGCTATGACTAATTCAATAAAAACACTCTGTCCATATTGCGGTGTTGGCTGTGGTTTAGAAGTATCGCCACCGGCACAAGCGGGTAAAGCAACGAATCGAGATAGTGAAGGAACACCGATTTGGAAAGTCCGGGGCGATCGCTCTCATCCCTCCAGTCAGGGTATGATATGTGTCAAAGGTGCGACGGTGAGTGAGTCTCTGGAGAAAAGCCGCCTGAAGCATCCCCTGATGCGGGATTCCTTAGATGAGCCGTTTCGTCAGGTGAGTTGGGATGAAGCCCTTGATCACATTGTTAACCGCATTCAGACGGTTCGCTTTACTCAAGGACCGGAAGCCCTTTGTATGTACGGTTCGGGTCAGTTTCAAACCGAAGATTATTATATTGCTCAGAAATTAATGAAAGGGTGTCTTGGCACCAATAACTTTGATGCCAACTCCCGCCTCTGTATGTCTTCTGCCGTAGCGGGTTACATTCAAAGTTTTGGTTCTGATGGTCCTCCCTGCTGCTATGAGGATTTGGAGCAAACCGACTGTGCCTTCTTAATTGGCACCAATACGGCAGAATGTCACCCCATTATTTTCAACCGCTTGCACAAGCATTGCAAAAAAAACCGTAAGGTGAAAATGATTGTGGTTGACCCTCGCAAGACTCCCACTGCTGAGGCGGCTGATTTGCATTTAGCGATTCAACCGGGGACAGATATTGATTTACTTAACGGTATTGCTCATCTATTGATGCGCTGGGGTAAGATTGACAGCCTATTCATCGAAGATTGCACTAGAGACTTTCCCCTGTACACTGAGGTGATTTGCCATTACTCACCGGAACTGGTAGCCCAAAAATGCGGTATTAGCCTCGACGACTTGGAACAAGCGGCTCGTTATTGGGCAGAATCGGAGCGGGTGCTGTCGCTGTGGTCGATGGGGATGAATCAGTCTTCAGAAGGGACGGCGAAAGTTCGGACTCTGATTAACTTGCACTTGATGACCGGCAATATCGGCAAACCGGGTGCAGGTCCATTCTCCCTCACCGGTCAACCTAATGCCATGGGGGGACGGGAAGCGGGTGGACTCTCCCACATTCTCCCCGGTTATCGGTTAGTGAAGAATCCCCAACATCGAGCGGAAGTCGAGCAGTTGTGGGGATTAAAACCGGGACAAATTTCACCCCATCCCGGTCTGACCGCTTGGGATATGATTACAGGTCTAGAAACTGGTGATGTTGGTTTTTTGTGGGTTGCGGCTACAAATCCAGCCGTGAGTATGCCAGATATCGAGCGTACTAAAGCCGCTCTGAAAAAGTCACCCTTTACGGTGTATCAGGATGCCTACTATCCTACCGAAACGGCTGCCTATGCTCATGTTGTGCTGCCAGCAGCGCAGTGGAGTGAAAAAACGGGAACGATGACCAACTCTGAGCGAGTGGTAACGCTGTGTCCGGAATTCCGCTACCGAGTCGGGGAAGCTAGAGCCGACTGGGAAATCTTTGCAGAGGTGGGGCGTCGTTTGGGCTTTACTGAGCAGTTTAACTTTGCCGACTCCGCCGCCGTTCACGCGGAATTTGTGCAGTTGACCCGTGGGCGAGTTTGCGACATGACTGGACTGAGTTATGAGCGGTTACAACAAGAAGGACCGATTCAGTGGCCCTATCGTGAAGAGAGCGGGGAAGCAGGAGAGCAGGAGAGCAGAGGAGCAGAAGGCAATTCCAAACGACTTTATACCGATTTACGATTCCCAACACCGGATGGACGAGCTAGATTTGCAGCCTATCACTCACGGGGATTAGCAGAACCGCCCGATCCAGATTATCCTTTTATCTTGACAACGGGGCGTCTTTATGGTCACTGGCACACCCAAACTCGCACCGGTCGAATTCCCAAGATTCAGCAAATGCACCCGCAGCCATTTATTGAAATTCATCCCCGTGATGCTCAAAAATTGGGATTTGAAGAGGGGAGTTGGGTAGAAGTGCGATCGCGTCGGGGTATGAGTCGCTTCCCTGCTAAAGTAACGAAAGCGATCGCTCCGGGTACGGTGTTTGTACCGATGCATTGGGGAGCGCTGTGGGCGGATAATGCCGAAGCGAATGCGTTGACTCACCCAGAATCCTGTCCCGATTCTCTGCAACCGGAGTTAAAAGCTTGTGCGGTGCAGTTGAGTTTGGTTAGTGTTCAAGCAGATGTTTCTGAGGCGCAAGGGCAAACGCAAACGACACCAGCGGGGGCTTTTTGACTTAGAAACCTCACCCCCAACCCCTCTCCCAGAGGGAGAAGGGAGCATCCTGAAGTTGTCAATTCACACTTTTCACCCCCCTTATTAAGGGGAGAGCTAGGGTGGGAGACTGCTCTTTATGCAAAAACGGGATGCTCCCCTCCATACTCTTGTTCCCTCTCCCTTGGGGAGAGGGCTAGGGTGAGGGCGTTTTGAGCATCTGCTCATATCAATTGGCTTTTCCAATGGCACATCTGGAACCCCCCCAGCCCCCCGATGTTTTGGGGGGAGCAAGAGAGAATATGTACCAAATTCAAACCCATTTGGTATCACACGTTGTGTCAGTCAATCAGCTATCAGCTATTAAACTAAGGGTAACGACTTAATTGCAAGTTGCATTCAACTGAGATCTTGCACCAGTCTCACTAACAGCCAGTGGTTTAAACCACTGTCTCATAGCTAAAGTCGTCTAAAGACGACTGGACAAAAGTTGTAGCTATTAGCCCAGAGTTAAAACTCCGGGCGGGTTGTCGGGTTGACTGACAAGGGTGCAAAATGTGAGATTCAAAGAAGTCACTTTCTCTCCCCCGCTCCCAGCTCCCCCGCTCCCTACTCCCTGCCTTCATTCAGGGTGTACCTCACAAGACTAGGAAACGCTATAGATAAGCTGGAACAATTGCGATCGCACTGAGTAGTTATAGCAATTCACACCGGGAAAAGCGATCGCTCCCAGCAATTGGTTAACGTCATCCGCAATTTACCCGACATTACGACCATTTCGCCAATTTCTTCTGAGCAAACTCCCGCACCTTCTCATCTGGATCATTTTCTGCTCTGTCTTGCAAGAGGGGTAGAGTCTGGGGATAAGCGGGATATTGCTTGATGATGATCTCAAGTGCAGTTTGCCGAGGGTTGATTTGCCAGTTTTTCTCACGTTCAAAAGGGTGATTGACAGCAATATTGCACAACAACTCAAATATCCCAGGTTCATCCTGCCAGCCACGGGCTAATTCTTCCACCGCCGGAGTTCGCACATACCAATTATTATCAGAAGTAGCGAGTTGTTTGAGGAGGGGTAAGGTATCCGGTTCATCTTTCCAGCCACGGGCTAATTCTCGCACCGCCGCACCTTGCACATTCAGAATATCATCAGAAGTAGCGAGTTGTTTGAGGAAAGGTAAGGTATCCGGTTCATCTTTCCAACCACGGGCTAATTCTTGCACTGCCGTACTTCGCACATCGGAATTATCATCAGAAGTGGCGAGTTGTTTGAGGATGGGTAAGGTATCCGGTTCATCTTTCCAACCACGGGCTAATTCTTCCGCCGCCACACACCGCAAGTATTCATTATCATTAGAAGTGGCGAGTTGTTTAAGCCAAGGCAAGGTATCCGGTTCATCTTTCCAGCCACGGGCTAATTCTCGCACCGCCGCACTTAGCACAAGCCAATCCTCATCAGAAGTAGCGAGTTGTTTAAGCCAAGGCAAGGTATCCGGTTCATCTTTCCAACTACGAGCTAATTCTCCCACTGCCTCACGTCGCACATGATAATGATCATCAGAAGTGGCGCGTTGTTTGAGGAGGAGTAAGGTATCCGGTTCATCTTTCCAGCCACGGGCTAATTCTTCCACCGCCGTACTTCGCACATACCCATCATCATCAGAAGTAGCGCATTGTTTGAGGAGGGGTAAGGTATCCGGTTCATCTTTCCAACCACGGGCTAATTCCCGCACCGCCCCACTTCGCACAAGCCAATACTCATCAGAAGTAGCGCATTGTTTGAGGAGGGGTAAGGTATCCGGTTCATCTTTCCAACCACGGGCTAATTCCCGCACCGCCGCACATCGCACATCATCATCATCAGAAGTAGCGAGTTGTTTGAGCCAGGGTAAGGTATCCGGTTCATTTTTCCAGCCATAAGCTAATCCTTCCACTGCCGCACGTCGCACATCCTCATCATCATCAGAAGTAGTGAGTTGTTTGAGCCAGGGTAAGGTATCCGGTTCATCTTGCCAAGTTGCTGCCACGGCTGCAACAGCTTGTCTGCGAATATGACGAACTATGCTTGCCTCTTTTCCATAGGATTCATAATAGTAATCTAGGTCATAGTTCGTTAAACCTTTTAGCTGCTTAAGGAGTCGAGTCGCCGTTTCCCTCAGTACCGAGCGATTTCTCACATCTGAAAGACATTTCGCCGCCAGAAATAGATTGATAAACTCCATAAACTCCTCCGCTTCCCCCTCCAGCGTCATCAGATAATCAATAACCTCCCCTGCCCATTTCGTCTCAATCATTCCCACAATCAGCCGCAGCACTTCATGCCAAGACTCATCCTGCCAATGCTGCCCAAACACTTCGGTTTTCAACTCATCCAGTGAAAGACTTCGTTCCTTCTCAAACTGCCAAACAAACTCCCAAGCACAGAAGTATTCCAAAAACGTCCGATGCACAAAGGCATAGTAATCGGCTCCCATGTAGCATAAGATAAAGTTGCGAGTCCGCAGTTGCTCAATCATGACTTTCGCCATGCCTCTCGCATTACTATCAACGATGCTTCTCAGATACCCCGTCAAACTCTCTTCTAAATCATCGGCACTAATCAAGTTACCCGCCAACCCCTTCTCTGCCCCTTGCATCCTGTAAGCAACCTGACGCAACATCGCCTGCTTATCCTTATAATCAATCGTTTTCGGATCAAGGCGTTCATCTTCTATCAAAGCCCGTTCTACATCCCACTGATGCAGCAAGACTCGTGAAGCTTGGTGATAAAGTTCAGGTCGATCTCGTGGTAATTCTTGATTACGGTTTAAAATCGCCATCATCGTCAGCAACAAGGGATTTCCCGCTAATTCACCAATTGCCTTTGACGTATCAATTGCCCGTTGCAGTCGTTCCCGCTTGCGAACTTTATCCCCTTCGTTGTTAAACGTTAACTCATGCCATCGATGGATAAAGTCTTTAATTTGTTCCGGTTCTAAATCTTGCAGCATGAAATGATGAAACTGGGCATCTCGCAACCGTTGCGGCTTATACCCAATCACGCGAGATGTCACAATCACCTGTACATTGGGATACTCATTCGTGAAGCGATGAATACAGGTAATCATATCCTCTCGTTTCCCCGGCTCAAATACCTCATCCAACCCATCAAACATCACCAAAGCGTTACCCGCCTTTAGCTGTTCGTGCAATTGCTGCTGATTCAGGTGACAGATTGAACCGGGACTTTGATGGAAAAACTCTAAAAAGGTATTACAACGTTTTGCTTCAAAATTCCGCAGATAGGTGCGTAACTCAATCAACAACGGAATAGACTGAAACTTCGCCGCTTCCACCGATAACGTTGCCCAATCTAAGGCTAAATATTGCAACAAGGTAGACTTCCCCGACCCTGGATCACCTAAAATAACCACATACCGATAATTATCCTTATCCTTAACAATCTCCCCAACTGGGCGACTAGGCTGTTCAAAATAAACCTGTTTATATCGCTCCAACTCCTCAGCCACAATTTCCGCTTCTAGTTGATGACTCTCTCTGAGTCGTCTCTGATGTTCTTTCGGAATTTCGTGAACCTGGTGTAAAACCTCATGAACCTGTCGCACATTCTGGGGGATAAACATTCGCCATAACGTCAGTTCGTTATAGGCGTAACCACTGGTATCCAAACTTTGCAGATTCAGATTGCCATATCGCTCTTGAATGGCTTCTTGATATTGCTCTAAGTCAAACTCTGGAATAATTCCGGCTAATTCTGCTGTGTTCTCAGCAATCGTCTCCAGCCTTTGCGAATCCAGGATAGCCCGTAACTCCTCGGATTCCCGAATAATCGCTTTCACTTTTTTGAGATACCGCTTAGTGACTGGGTTCCAGTCAAATTCCTCCGGTAACGACAACAAGTTAAGCTCATTCCAAGTTTTTGCTAATATCGCCGTATCCAGAACCTGACAATCCTCGTTAAAGGCACTACCCAGTATGGCTTTAACTGCTTTATTGTGAATAAATTGTTTTAACGGTTTAGTGTACTCCTTGATTTCTTTGTCTGAAAGGTTAGCCTCTTCTAACTCATCTTGCACCAGTTTCAAAAATTCCGTCAGTGCTTTACCCGCGGCAATATCTACAGGTTCTTTACTCGGCAGTCGCAGCACATTTTTGAGGGAATCTTTCATTAAATCTTTCGCCCAATCTTTAGTGGCATCTTTTGCCAAATCTTCCAGAATGGGTTTAAACACTAATCCGACGGCGCTAGTTACTCCCCAAACCGCTAACCACTCCACCATAATTGCCGCATCTGCCTAATTTTATGCCTACAAGTATAGCCACTGAATTAGAGCGATCGCCAAGTCATCTTACCCTGTTGCCTAAACAACAGCCTTTGTTAACCTCCCTAGCCTCCCTTCCTACATTCAAACCGGGGAATAAAGAAAAATTTATCATCCTCTTATTCCCCCCTTAATAAGGGGGGTTAGGGGGGTAAACAAAAGCTGAATAAACTAACCGCTACTCAGCACTAAGCACGAGGATTCAGATATCGCCGTTGCAAATTCACGGTATCCGACAAATCATTAAGGCTGTAAATCACCTCAGTAATAGACTGCCTGAACCGTTCATCATTTGTCAGTTCTGAAAGTTCAGAAAGAAAAATCAGTTCAGCTTGCAGGCTTTCAGAAATCCGAGCGTAGTTCAATCGAATAACTTGGTGAATGGCTTCCATCTCTAACTAGAAGTAAACAACATAATTGATAGTATTAGATGTATTAATTTTTGTAAATATATTGGAATAAAAGTACCCAAAAAACCGAAAATGAATACTATTAACGAGTAATTTGAGGGATATAGCGGTTCTCACTTACATGAGGTACAGTCCCATTCCCTACTCCCAAGCTTGGGAGTGAGGGTTAGACTTCATTAATACACTTCTGGCACAAATGTCTGAGTAGACACAGGCGGACGGACATAATCTAATTCCCGTTGTCGAGGCGGCAATTTAATCGGTTCGGGCGTTAAATCTTGGTAAGGAATCAGGCTGAGTAAATGGGAAATACAATTCAGGCGGGCGCGTTTTTTATTATCCGCTTCCACCACATACCAGGGTGATTGCTTGATATCTGTAGCTGCAAACATTTCATCCTTAGCTTTGGAATACTCCACCCACTTAGCGCGAGATTCCAAATCCATCGGACTGAGTTTCCATCGCTTGGTTGGATCTTTAAGCCGCTTCTGAAAACGGCGTTCTTGCTCTTCAGCACTAACCGAAAACCAATACTTGATCAAAATAATTCCCGATCGCTGAATCATACATTCAAACTCAGGACACGATCGCAAAAACTCAAGATACTCTTGTTGGGTGCAAAACCCCATCACCTGTTCCACACCCGCTCGGTTATACCAACTGCGATCAAACAGAACCATCTCTCCTGCTGCTGGCAGATTCGCTACATAACGTTGAAAATACCATTGAGTTTTCTCACGCTCCGTCGGCATACCCAGGGCGACAACTCGGCACACTCGCGGATTCAAGGATTCAGTAATCCGCTTGATTGCCCCCCCTTTTCCCGCCGCATCCCGTCCTTCAAAGATAACGACAACTTTCAATTCCTTCTGTTTAACCCACCGCTGCAACTTTACTAACTCGACTTGAAGCCGACGCAATTCCCGTTCGTAAGTACTCTTCTTGAGTTTTTTGGGGCTGCTTTCGACTGCTTTTCTGTCTCCCTCATCCACCTCAAGCACAGTGCTTAGATCTAGATTTTTTCCATTTTTGCGTTTTTTTGACATATATTGACCTTCTCTGACTGATCCTTATTGGAAAGTTCAGGAGTTCAGACTACAGAAGTTCAGCAACGATTTACCCCTGAAGAGATGGAGTATATCTATCAGAAACTTTTGTCTACGTTCGCCAGTAAGGGACAAGGCTCCAAACCCCTCTTTATCAGCAAGTTGCACCTTTGCCAACATTGCCGAACTCCTACAACTCTTGACCCCAGGACATTCTTTTCGTGAAGATTTGATGAAGCGCTTTTAATTTAGCTAACAATTACAGCAATGCCTATAATAATAGTACATCGTTAGGAAAATTTTCGCAAGCAAGTTTTAGTTTTGTAGAGGCAGTGACGTTCCGGGTGGGGTGCTCGGGAGCGGGGG
>NZ_JADEWY010000264.1 GCF_015207375.1 Coleofasciculus sp. LEGE 07092
TGTCTCCCCACTCCCCACTCCCCACTATTCTTCAATACTTCCGCTCTTTCGGTTCAAACAACGTCAGCGTCACAGGTTTGTACTGCAAATCGATACCAGCAGACGAATAGTACGCGAGGGTGTGCTTCAAAAAAATGGTATCGTCCCGCTGGGGATAATCCTCCCGAAAATGAGCACCTCGACTTTCTTTACGGTTGAGGGCAGCCGTCAGAATAATTTCACCGACAGCCATCAAGTTGCGCAACTCTAACGCTTCGATGAGTTCAGTATTCCAGTCAGTACCTTTGTCATCTAAGTAAATTTCCTCGTACTGCTGTTTTAACTGTTGTAACTGGTTTAAACCCTCTTGCATTAACTCCTCTGTGCGGAAAACACCGCAGTATTGAGTCATGCAGTCTTGGAAGGCTTGACGCAACTGAGCGATTCGCATACGTCCCGATTGGTTAAGCAGGGCGTTAATTTGTGCTTTAGCCCCATGGAGGTAAGATTGCTCGTCGATTTCTGGTAATTTTCGGTTTTGAACGTAACGAGCAATGGTAGCCCCAGTTCGCTTACCATAAACCACACATTCGAGTAGTGAATTGCTTCCCAGTCGGTTAGCCCCGTGGACGGAAACACAAGCAGATTCACCAGCCGCGAAAAAACCTTCAATCAAACCATCAGGGCTACTGCGCACCTGTCCGTCGGTGTTGACTGGAATGCCACCCATGGAATAGTGAGCGGTAGGACGGACTGGCATGGGTTCGTAAATGGCATCGACGCCGACTAACCGATGGGCTTCTTCCCAACAGAAGGGAATCCGACTCATAATTTTTTCCTTACCCATGTGGCGTAAATCGAGATAGACAAAAGCACCACCAGCACTGCCATCGGGATGAATGCCCCGTCCTGCCCGAATTTCACTGGCAATGGCTCGTGAGGTGATATCTCGCGGTGCCAGTTCCATCTTGCTGGGGGCGTAGTTCGCCATAAAGCGATCGCCGTTACTATTAATTAGATAGGCTCCCTCACCCCGTACCGCTTCAGAAATCAGTACACCCACCGGATACAAACCCGTCGGGTGAAACTGTACGAACTCCATATCCTCCAACGGTACGCCAGCAAAGGCGGACATTCCTAATCCGTCACCCGTAGAGGCAAAATCATTAGAGGTAGTATTAAAGACTCGTCCGTAACCACCGGTGGCAAACATGACAGCCTTTGCCCGAACAACTTGCAAGCTGGTGTTCAGGATATTGAACATTACCACCCCTTTTGCCTGACCCTCCTCTACAATCAGGCGCATTACATACCATTCTTCATAGACAATCACCCCGTAACGCCGGAGATTACTGACGAGTTCGTGCAGAATAGCATGACCGGTCTTATCAGCAGCGTAGCAGGTGCGACGGTGGGAGTGACCGCCAAATGCCCGTTGTGCAATTCGACCATCAGGCAAGCGGGAAAACAGCACTCCCATGTGTTCCAATTCAATGACAACCTTGGGAGCCTCACGGGTGAGGAGTTCTACTGCATCTTGATCCGCTAGATAATCGGAGCCTTTAACTGTATCAAAAGCATGGGCTTCCCAGCTATCTTCAGCCTCTACATTTTTCAGCGTCGCAGCCATACCGCCTTGAGCGGCAACAGAGTGGGAACGGATTGGGTGGGTTTTAGCAACAAGGGCAACGTTCAGCTTAGGATCGGTTTGCTTGATTTCTAATGCTGCACGACACCCAGCTAATCCGCCTCCCACAATAATGACATCGTGTTCTCGCATCTCAATTTGGTAGCTAAATTTCTCTGTATTTATCGTGCCGTATCAGAAAAAATCCCCACCAAAAGGCAGGGAAAAATTTTCGATTTCCCATTCAACTTGATTTAGCTGGTGGCTTGAATGGGGTTTTGCCGGGGGGGATTGCCAGTCGCTGTCGCCGTTGTTTGTTCGGCATCGATGGGAGAAATCTCAATATGGTTCAGCAAGGTGGTTACAAAGGCAAAGAGTAAGAAGGGTAAGGACAGCACTAAGACTAGTCCGACAGTTGCCAAGGCGTAAATTTGGCGCTCAGCGCTCCAAAGAGCCAATGCAGAGGCAAGACTGATGAAAATGACAATTAACCACACGATAATTTGTCCGTAGATATCCCCGAAACTCAGAGTGCAGGTGAGGCGATACTTGTTGAATTTGTCCATGATAGACCTCGACACATTTCTTTAAATGTTAACGATAAAGGTGTCTCTCAGGTTTGGGGGATTTCTCAATATATTTTTAAAAGGGTTGTAACATTTCTTCACAAAACTGCACCCGTTCTGCTGGACTTGTCAATGGGTTCTATCCCAATGAGGTTAAACATTTTGGGCATTTTTCCTCTAACAACTTCACCTGTTGCTGGGTGTGTGAGATTGGGAGCGCTTGAGAAAGGATTAAAATATAGGACAACCAGCTCGTTGCTACCCATTCCCAGC
>NZ_JADEWY010000037.1 GCF_015207375.1 Coleofasciculus sp. LEGE 07092
ACAGGGATAGGGGAGATAGGAAAGATGGGGAAGAAAAGTTACTTCCTTGTCTCCTTGTCCCCTTGTCTCCTTGTCCCAATCACTAACCTACTGATGAATAGTGCCATCGGGCAAGATTACCCCCGATAAGTTCGCTCCCGTCAGCTTCACCAGCAATCGGTCGTTTGTCCCAACTTTAGCTCCCCTCAAGTCAGCCCCACTCAAATCGGCACCACTCAAATCGGCTCCAATCAAGTTAGTGTCCCGCAGATTGGCACAAATCAGGCAAGCTTGGAACAAGTTGGCTCTAAAAAGATTGGCTTGTTCTAAGTTCGCCCCACTGAGGTTGACGTTATGCAGAAACGCATCCGTCAAATTCGCCCGACTCAGATTAGCATTGCTGAGATTTCGCCCTGACAAGTCTTTTTCTTTCAAGTCAGCCCCTCGAAAATCCGCTCCACTTAAATCAGGATGGGGCCACTGTCGCTGATAATGTGATCTAGACTGGGTTTGGGGTTGGGGGCGTCTGGGTTGGTAGTAATCCCGCGACTGGGCAGGTTCTGGCTGAGGTGGTTTCGATTGATAGTAACGTCTCGTGGGAGAAGGCTCTTTTTTGGGCGGCGGTTTGGATGTGGGTGCAGTTTTCTTTTGCGATCGCAGTTTATCCCGCGCTTGGTTAATCTCCTTGAGTTTTTCCTCAGCCTTTTGCCGCAACCTCTGGTTTTCTTCCGGAACGCGATCGGGATGCCAAATAAACGCCAAGTCCTTGTAAGCCTGATTCACCTCTTCGAGTGAGGCTCCAGGCTCCAATCCTAGGACTCTGTAGTATTGGTCTAGTTCGTACTGTGACACTAGTAAGTGCGATCGCGTCTGTTATAGATATAACTTTATCGTAGGAAAAGCATCTTACCCATCAATTTATCGTAAGACAGACATCTGCCTGTCGAAGGGAATGTTTATTCCTCACCCAAAATCAACTGATATCGATGGATATTCAATAGCTGAAACTCCTGCTGAGTTAACTGTTCCAACATATAAACCAACTGCTCCGGGCGCAGCAGAGTTCCATCATTGCGACAGCTACCCACATAGCGCAGCACTGCAGCTTGAGGCAAAGACTCTTCTTTTACCTCCACTAGTTCCAACTCAAACAACCACTCGCGTAAATTAACCTGTTGCTTTTTCCCCGACTTTGTTCTTTTTTCTAACCCAATAACCTCACGCGCTAAAATCTGCTCAACCCAATCCTGCCACTGTTCAGCAGCAGTATTCTCAACCGCAGCAATCGTAACGGTATACTCGCCCCGTTCCAACAGACGAGTTGCCGCAGGAGTCGTTAAGTCCACCGCTTCAACTCGATAGACTGGAATTTCAGACGGAAGTTGAGATTCCAGTTTTTCCTTAAACTCCTCAACCTCCATCGGCTGAGTTAATTCAAACTCCACAATCTCACCCGTGCTAGAAGCACCTAGGGACAAGGCATTAGCAATCATAATCCGAGGACCGGGATGATAGCCACCGCTGAAGGTAATCGGTAGTGATGCGCGTCTGACTGCCCGATCAAACAACCGTACCAAATCCAAATGACTGACTAACCTCATATCCCCCAACTTGCCAAACCACACCCGCAACCGCTGAACTTTTTCAGTATTGGGTTGGTAGTGACCGGCAAATTTCGGAATCGGTAGGGCATCAATCACAATATTATGACCGAAATCGGTGCCGCAAATGCCGCAGTGAGAACAGCCTTCAAAGGAGCAATCTGGAACCGTTGCCGCTTCCAAAGCGCGTTGCAAGTCAGCAATCAGCCAGTTCTTTTCAATCCCAGTATCAATATGATCCCAAGGCAACGGCGCATCATAGGCGCGGTTTTGGCGATCGCCTGTATCCGTACCTGCCATCACATTCCATTCGCCCTTGTCCACAAGGCGGTATTTCCAAGTTAGGTCAGATTCTGCGATCGCTTGTTCCCAAGCCGCAAATGCCCGATCCAAACTCTCCCACCACGAATCCATCCCCGCACCCAGTTCCCAAGCGCGGCTCAAAACACTAGCCAAGCGCCTGTCTCCGCGTCCGACAAAATCTTCCATAGCAGAAATCCGGACATCGGTGTAATTCACCTTAACGCCCTTCGTCTTGCGAAACGCCTCACGCAGCAACTCTTGCTTGCGCACAAATTCTGAGGTTGAAACCGAATGCCACTGGAAGGGAGTATGGGGTTTAGGCGTAAAATTAGAAATCGTGATATTAAAATTGAGGGGTTTTCTACCCGATATCCGGCACTCTTGCCGTAACCAACTTACCGTTTCCGCAATCCCCAACACATCGATATCGGTTTCACCGGGTAAACCAATCATGAAGTAAAGCTTGACCTTATCCCAACCCTGCTCGCAAGCGGTTTTTACCCCCTTCAGCAGCTCTTCATTGGTTAGCCCTTTATTCACCACATCCCGCATCCGCTGTGTACCAGCTTCTGGGGCAAAAGTCAAGCCACTCTGCCGTAAACCACCCAGAATATTGGCAATGTTTTCATCAAATCGGTCTACCCGTTGACTGGGCAGGGACAGGGAAATATTCTCATCCTTGAGCCGATTTTTAATTTCCATTCCCACCGCTGGCAACGACAGGTAATCAGAACAACTCAGGGATAGCAAAGAAAACTCGTTATAACCCGTAGCCCGCATTCCCTGTTCGATTGCCTCTACCACGTTTTCCGGTTCCACATCCCGCGCCGGACGAGTCAGCATTCCCGGTTGGCAGAAGCGACAGCCGCGAGTACAGCCGCGTCGTACTTCTATTTTGAGGCGATCGTGTACAGTTTCGATGTAGGGAACCAGTCCAATCGAGTATGCCGGTATCGGTGTCGCCACTCGCCGCAGAATTCGCGTTGGCACATCGGGGCGGTTAGGATGCACTGAGCCATCCTCTGCCATATCATAAAACCGAGGCACATAGACTCCCGGAACCTGCGCTAAATCTAGCAGTAATTCTTCTCGCGTTAATCCTGCTGCCTTACCTTCTTCTATCACTAAACCAATTTCCGGCAGCAGTTCTTCCCCATCTCCTAGGGCAATAAAATCAAAAAAATCAGCGTAGGGTTCAGGATTAGAGGTAGCGGTTTGCCCTCCAGCAAAAATTAGAGGATAGCCAAACTGGGAGTTACTCCCCAGCTCCTCTGCTCCCCAGCTCCCCAGCTCCTCTGCTCCCCAGCTCCCCAGCTCCTCTGCTCCCCAGCTCCCTTGCTCCCTCTCTCTCCAAGTCATAGGAATTCCTGCCAAATCTAACATTTCCAAAATGTTGGTGGCACCTAGTTCATAGCTGAGGCTGAAGCCTAAAATATCAAAGTCTCTAAGCGATCGCCGATTTTCGACAGCAAACAGGGGTGTCTTGGTTTCCCGCAACTGGGCGGCTAAGTCGGGTGCAGGTAAGTAAGCGCGATCGCACAGTTGCCTGGGTTGGGCATTCAAAATATTGTAGAGAATAATATGCCCCAGATTGGAAGCGCCTACTTCGTAGATTTCGGGATAGGTTAATACCCAGCGTACCCGTGCGGTTTCCCACGGCTTATGAACCGCACCCAACTCGTTACCCAAATAACGAGCGGGTTTATTGATTGCTTTTGTGAGTAGTTCCTCGACAGCAATTGGCATGAGCTTATTTCCACTGCTCGGCAGGCAGCTAATCCTCACAACTCATTCATCTTACAGAAGATAGGGCAAAAATGCCTATTCACCAAGTCGTGTCTAAGATGCTTCATTGCTTCCTAACCTTGAGAGGAATGGGGTATGGGATGTAGTAAGAACAATACTCATATCGTGGAGTTACAATCGGTCATCCTTTGCGTTCCCTATACCCCATTCACAAAAAGGGAGCCAGTGCAGCATGGCAGGAGGAAAGTCAAACCCTATGCAATCAGCAGAACCTCTTTCTGGTTCTGAACCTCCTCCTGCTTTTGAGCGATCGCATCGGTAAAACTAGTGCGGTTCTCAAAAATCTCGAATGCCCGGTCTAACTGAGTCAGTTCAAAAATTATGCGTAGCGAGGGAGTGACACGGCAAAGACCAAACCGCTTGCCTCGACGTTGAGCCAAACGAAAAGCAGCAACTAAGGCAATCAATCCAGGGCGGTCGATAGATTCTACCCAGGACATATCGACTAATAAAGCAGAATGACGTTCTGACAGGATAACTGTTGTAAGTTGGTTCTGAAAATCAACGATGTTGTCGGCATTAACGGAACTATCGGGCTGAACAATTGCCACTTGTGAGTCCCAGATCGTGATTGCCATAGTTCACTCCTCGCGTTTGCCAGTGGAATAGGTTGACAGGGAATATACCCAAAATAGCTCGAAAATTATTTTGGAAGCTACTTTTTTGACCGGACTTACTAAATTATACGATTGTTAATCAGTATATTGTAAAAAAATGTGTACTCCTATACTAAATTATTTATTCCCTCATTAATTTTATTTAACCTGATCTTTGATTATAGCGAGAAAAAATAGTGAATTTCCCCAAAAACTGTGAGAGAAAAATGCTTAAAACTCTGGCGTCTCTTCTCAAGCAAGTCAACTAAATTGAGAGACAACGGGTGTACTTGTTTACACGAATTACTAATAAACCTTATTCTTTAGTTAAATAAAACTTTATTAGCGTCGATATGGGTACTACAGGCAGCTTTTACTAGGTTTAAACGCTAATATTAAGATAAATCGAGGAACTAAAATGTTCACTGTAGGCGATTCGTTACAGGCAGTTGAGCTGAGGAAGAACTGGGCTATCAATGAATAGCTGTTACGGATAATTCTATTCAGCAGGAAAAACAGTGACTCAGATCACTGAAAATCAAGACAGCGATCACGCTAGTGCCTAGAAATTCCGCAGAAAATTAATTACAATGGAGTTCTATGCAAAAAAAGAGTGAAAACTACACACGTTATTCGTCAATTGGTAGAGAAAGCCCTCTATATCAGACAACTGACTCCTGATATAGAAAACTCAATTAACTGTGAATTGACCCGTATGGGCTATATCTCAGATGCTGATTACGAAGCATTAGAGTTACTGATGTCTGAAATGGATGCTGGTCGAATTCAACTCGTTCCTAACACGTAAAGTAGCTAGGCGGAGAAGAAAGCTCCAAAGTGAACTGAGATTAGTCTGCTATTATTCAAGGCATTGACTTTACGCTTCAAAACGTCACAGATATGTGATTGAATAAGAGGGTGTTATCATCCAATCTGGAGAAGCTTTCAAACTGATCAAGGATTTATAGGGAAGTCCAGCGAGGGTGCTGTGAATTAGCATTTAGTTGCTTTGGAATGAATCTTTTAACGGTTTGGGAAGCTAAACGACAGAATTGAATGACCAATTATCCACTAAGCTCCAAACTCTTCGGGATGAGCTTGCCAAATTTCAGTAATGAAATAACTTAGTCGCTCATGAATAGTTGGGTTGTCTGGGAGTTTGCTATCTAGATAGTCTATCTTAAGCAAGAGCGGAATCACTTCAGTATCTAAAGCAGGTCGTAACAATCTTGTGGGCCACAGCAGATCAGGTCCTTGGTGCAAATCGTAGAGTTCTTGGGATTCCGGTGACGCGACTGATACCGCTAATAGCAAAGGGCGTATCCAACAAACTTGCCGCAATTCCACAACTTCAATAACTTCGGCATACAACCGCGTGGTTTCGTGTTCCAGACAAACAATCTGATGAGATTGGAAGCTGTAGGCTGAAAGGGTTGATACTGGCTTCACTGCAATTAAATAGCTGGCTCTTTAGATGGGGTTGTCTTCATTGTAGAGCGATCACACGGTTTGAGTGTATGGGATAGCGATCGCTAACGTCAGTCTAGCTGCTTTGATACCAAAAAGTTTGACACCCGTCAGGTACAGCAGAAATAAACTGCCGGTATGCAAAATTATTGTGCAGTACTAATAGATTTAGACAAGTCTAAGTTAATTGCTATTTGTCCAGGAAGGACACAAGAAGAAATTAAAGTAAGTACCTGTTGCTGAAAAATGAAGAAAATCTGAGTGAAAAACAAAAAAAATACTTTTCAACGCCAGTAATTGAGGGGTTAGAGACTGGTTGACTGAGCAAAACTTGTGAACACATACCCAGAAATCCCTCTCCGTTGGGGAGAGGGGTTGGGGGTGAGGGCGCTAGACTCTTGCGTACTCCCTACTCCATTGCTTTCTGCAAGATTTTAGCGCGAGTACATCCTCCATCCCAAGACCAGTTGGGCATGGAAGTAAGGGGATTGTATTGCACCCACCTATTGCCTTCATTATCCTGATAAAAGCTAGCGATTTGTGCTGTTGCCTGACCTCCCCAAGGAGCTTTTACGCTAATTTGATCTCCAAACTTGAAAACTTCACCCGCCTCATTGGTCACTTCAGTCACTTTCCGAGGAGGTTCCTTATCGGGTCGCTTGGGTCGGATTTCTAGGGGAGGTCTTTCAGGCGGCTTTGGTGGCGTTGAAACAGATACTTTTTTCTCACCTGTGCCGTTACTCCCTTCACTAGCACGGTTACTTGACTTCTCCTCAACCGTTTTCTCTGGCTTGGATAGCTCTGACTTAGAGGACTCTAATTCCGGCTGTTCTGACTTAGAGTCCTCTAGTTCCGGCTGTTCTGACTTAGAGTCCTCTAATTCCGGCTGTTCTGACTTAGAGTCCTCTAGTTCCGGCTGTTCTGACTTAGAGTCCTCTAGTTCCGGCTGTTCTGACTTAGAGTCCTCTAATTCCGGCTGTTCTGAGTTTGGGGGAACATTAGCAGTCAGAGAGTCAAGGTTACTCAGGTTAAGTTTCTTCCGGGTTGATTTTTTGCGAGCCATAGCGTCTGGTGTTTGTCAGCTTGCAGAAACCTCATTGACTAGGGAGGTAGGGGAGTAACCCCTCACCCCAAATCAATCAAATCTGATTACAATAAGTTATCTCGGGTGTATCTACTTTTCATTAACCGAGATGAAACTTAAAGTAATCAAGTTAGGAAATTGTCTACCCCTCTGAAACTGGGGGTAATAGATTAAGCTACTAATACTTATATCCCTCACAATAGTGCGCTAACAAGCTTTATGGGCAGGAGTGCTTCTCCCTATCTAGCCTCGGTTGCTTCCAATCGAAGCCAAGTTAAAGAAGGTAGAAGTTTTACGCTGCCTTACTTCCTAACTTACTTTAGCGTTAGTTAAGTATAGCATCGGTAGACGTTCCCTAAGGGGGATTTTAATCCTGTGGCTATTGCTAATTTAACCATATTGGAAATTTAAAAGAAATTTGCATTTTAAATAAGATAGTTGGAAATATAGCGTTTCTTAGTCTTGTGAGGTAAGTCCTTGAGCTTCAAGTCCCCCTTTATAAGAGGGATGCGAGGGGGTCGTATTGTAACTCAGATGAGAGAGAACTGCTATAAGTGACACCAAGGAGTACCCGACTCAAGAGGCACAAACAACTCTTATGCCTCTTGAGACGCTTCAGCGGTCTACGGAACCCATAATGATGTCAATACTGCCCAGAATCGCCATGATATCGGCAACTTTGACCCCCCGTAGGATATTAGGCAGAATTTGCAGGTTATTAAAATCAGCCGGACGAATCTTCCAGCGCCACGGGAAGACGTTATCATCCCCAATGATGAAAATTCCCAGTTCTCCTTTACCGCTTTCCAGGCGAACATAGTGTTCGCCTGCAGGAATCTTGAAAGTTGGCGGAATTTTCTTTCCTTGGAACTGATAGTCGAAATCGTTCCATTGGGATTTCTTCCCTTCTGCCATGCGCTTGGCTTCCAGGTTTTCGTAGGGACCACCTGGCAGTCCTTTCAAAGCCTGACGGACAATTTTAAGCGACTCGCGCATCTCCCGTATCCGCACCAGATATCGGGCAAAACAATCTCCACCGGTTTCCCAGTGGATGTCCCAGTCAAAGTCGTCATAGCACTCGTAGTGGTCAACTTTGCGCAAGTCCCACTTCACGCCAGAACCCCGCAGCATAGGACCCGATAGTCCCCAGTTAATCGCTTCTTCCCGCGTGATAGTGCCAACGCCTTCAACCCGACGGCGGAAGATAGGATTATCGGTAATTAAGCGTTCGTATTCATCTACTTTGGGGTCAAAGTAGTCACAGAAGTCCTCGCACTTATCCACCCAACCGTAGGGGAGATCAACGGCAACTCCACCAATGCGGAAGTAGTTGTTGTTAACCAACCGCTGTCCTGATGCGGCTTCCCACAAATCATAAATCATCTCCCGTTCCCGAAAGATGTAGAAAAAGGGAGTTTGGGCACCCACGTCAGCCATAAAGGGTCCCAACCACAGCAGGTGATTGGCAATGCGATTCAATTCCAGCATGATGACGCGAATATAGCTGGCACGTTTGGGAACTGGAATATCGGCTAACTTTTCTGGTGCATTGACGGTAATTGCCTCGTTAAACATTCCCGCCGCATAGTCCCACCGACTAACGTAGGGAACGTACATGATGTTGGTACGGTTCTCAGCAATTTTCTCCATGCCTCGGTGCAGGTAGCCAATAACCGGTTCGCAGTCGATGACATCTTCTCCGTCTAACGTAACAATCAGGCGGAGAACCCCGTGCATGGAGGGGTGGTGGGGACCCAGGTTGAGAACCATGGGTTCGGTTCTGGTTTCGATTTTCGCCATATTAAGGGGTTTTCCCAAGGGTTAGCTGCAACACATTAGCTCCTGGCTACTAGCTTATTGTCTCTCGGTCTGTGTCAGAGTGGTAAGAGCATTGAAATTACAAAACATACCGATTGACAATCTTCTTAATTGCCAATTGCTCATCGCTGAAACTATGTTGACTTTTGTTGCATCCCTTTAATTATATGGAGTTTGAGTCTCAAGCGATGAAGACAGAAGCCTTATTTCACGTTCCGGTACTAAGACAGGAATTAATTACAGGCTTGAATATCCATCCGGGCGGACATTATCTTGACGCTACGGTGGGAGGTGGGGGACACAGCCAGTTGATTTTAGCAGCAGCCACCGACGTGAGGGTAACGGCAATTGACCGCGATGCTGAAGCGCTGGCAACGGCTCGTGTTAAACTGGCTGCCTACAGCGATCGCATCCAATTCTGGCACGGAAATTTTACTGAATATAAGCCAGATAATACTTTATTAGATGGAATTATTGCCGATTTAGGCGTTAGCTCTGCTCAATTCGATGTTCCAGAGCGAGGCTTTAGCTTTCGCCATACCGCCCAGTTAGATATGCGGATGGATCAGCGCCAGTCCCTCACAGCCGCAGAGGTTATCAATCACTGGGATGAAGTACAATTGGCAGATATCTTTTATAAATATGGCGAAGAACGCCTATCTCGACGCATTGCCCGCCGAATTGTTGAAAAACGTCCGTTTCAGACAACGACACAATTGGCAGATGCGATCGCGAAAAGCGTTCCCTCCAAATACCGCTATGGCAGAATTAATCCCGCCACCCGTGTTTTTCAAGCCCTCCGCATCACCGTTAATCAAGAGCTATCTTCTTTAGAAACCTTCCTGAATCGCGCCCCAACTTGGCTGAAACCAGGAGGCAGAATTGGCATTATCAGCTTTCACAGTCTAGAAGACCGTCTCGTTAAGCACAACTTTCGGGACTCACCCCTCTTGCAAGTGCTGACCAAAAAGCCCGTAACTCCCCAAGCAGAAGAACTAGATGAAAATCCTCGCTCTCGTTCTGCCAAGTTAAGGAGAGCCGAGCGGATTGGAGAGGGATAAGAGGGATAAGGAAGATGGGGGAGATGGGCGAGAGTACGTTTGTTCGTGAAAACTTTACAAAAATTTGATAGTTCAGGGTGGGCATAGCTATTTAAATTAGACATAAATGGATATGGGATAAAATTGCGCTTTTAATCAATAAACTATTTTTGTGAACTTAAATGAATCCACAAACCCCGGTAACTATTCCGTTTGTCGATCTGACACTGCAACATCAGCCCATTCAAGACCAACTAGAACAGGCGATTCAATCTGTAGTTCAGCGGGGAGATTTTGTATTGGGTCAAGCTTTGGCAGAGTTTGAGGTGGGGTTTGCCGCAGCGTCTGGTGTTGAATATGGTATTGGAGTAGCCTGTGGAACGGATGCGATCGCTTTAGGGCTGCAAGCCTGCGGTATCGGTGTGGGTGATGAAGTTATCCTTCCTGCCAATACCTTTATAGCGACGCTGATTGGCGTCATTCATACGGGTGCTACTCCGATTTTAGTAGATTGTGAACCTGACACAGCCCTAATTAACTTGGATGCTGCCCGAAAAGCAGTCACGGCTAAAACCAAAGCGATTCTCCCTGTTCACCTCTACGGGCAGATGGTTTCGCCGCGCCAATTATTAGAATTTGCCGACACCCATAATTTAATAATTTTTGAAGATGCAGCTCAAGCGCACTTAGCTGAACGAGAAGGGTATCGAGCGGGTTCAGTCGGTAAGGCGGCGGCATTTAGCTTTTACCCGAGTAAAAACTTGGGTGCCTTTGGCGATGGTGGAATTGTTCTCACCAACGATGCTACTGTAGCCCAAAAACTGCGATCGCTCCGCAATTACGGAGCACCTCGTAAATATTTCCACCCTGACTTCGGCACAAACAGCCGCTTGGATACTCTGCAAGCTGCCATTCTCCACGCCAAACTACCCCATTTACCCCAATGGAACCAGTTACGCAACCAAGCCGCCCAGCACTATGATCACTTGCTAGCACCCTTAGCCAAGGCGGGAATTTTTCCCATCCAAAACCACAGTAGAATGGGTCACGTTTACCATCTTTACGTGATTCGAGTTACGACAGACTGCCCTTTAGAGCGACAAAGCATTCAGGATAAACTAGCAGTAGTTGGTATTCAAACCGGGATTCACTATCCCATCCCCTGCCACCTCCAACCCGCTTATGCTTATTTGGGATATCAAGCCGGTGACTTTCCCCATGCCGAAACCCTTTGTCAAGAGATTTTGTCGCTGCCGATGTATCCGGGCTTGAGCAACGAGCAAATTCAGTGCGTTGTAGACTCCTTAGAAAACCTCTTGCCAACCCAACACTCATTCGTCATCAATCATTAGTCTTTTGCAGAGTTTCCAAAACGAAGAAGTTTTTTGCAAATCAATAATTACAGCACACCCCATTCCCCACTCCCCATTCCCTAAAACCTATGCAAATCGGACGCAAAATTCCCATCGCCATCGATCGCTACCTGATAGACGGTGCGATTCTTGCTTTGCTGGCAATTGTCTATGCGCCCCTACTGATTTACTGGTATGATGGCTGGCTCAACAAAAGTGTCAGCCTGGTTCACGAATACTTCAGCCACGGTTTAATTGGACTGCCCTTTGCTGCTTACATTGCTTGGACTCACCGAAAGCAATGGCGCAAGTTACCCCATAATGCTCACCCTCTGGGTCTGGTGTTACTACTATTGGGAGGATTATTCTATCTATCAGGTCAATCAGAACTGGTTAATTTATCCTTTCCTGCTGTTTTAGCTGGACTTTGCCTGTGGTTTAAGGGCATTCGGGGATTCCGACTGCAAAGTTTTCCCCTCATGCTGGTATTTTTAGCCACGCCAACGGCAGTCCCCTACTTGATAGAACCTTATATCTTGCCCCTACAGCGGTTTATTGCGGGGACGGCTGCATTTATCTTGGTGCAGTTCGGTTTAGATGTGACGCTAGTTGGTGTCAATTTGTTCGTTGGCGGACGGATTGTCGAAGTTGCCCCTCACTGTGCGGGTTTGAAGATGTTGTTCACCAGCCTGTATGTTGCCTTGATGCTGCTGTACTGGAGTGATGCTTGGAAGTCCCGCCAGAAAAGGATTTTGCTTTTATCGGGAGCCGTAGTCGTTAGCGTTGTGGGTAATATTATTCGCAATGCCTTACTTACCTTCTTCCACGGTACAGGTCAAGACAGTGCCTTTCATTGGCTGCATGAAAGCTGGGGTGGCGATGTGTATTCGGCTGGGATGCTGGGTATGCTGGTGATTTTACTCAACGCAATCGAACGATATTGCCCAGAGGAACCCGAATCGAGTCCCCAGTTACCCGAGGGAGAATAAAACCGAAGAACTAGTATATCACATTCAATGGGGGCAAGCAAAAGGCATCCATGAAGGCAAATGCAATGAAATCAGTGAGCCTGCGCAAGTTAATTAGGGGTGTTCGACTCGATAGAGCGATCGCCCTAGCGCTGTTGTTAGTCCTGCTAGGAGTTGGGGCAATCCCCGGTTACTGGACAGGAAACTGGCCCTGGGCGGAACTTCCCAAAATAACGAACCTTAACCAAATCAGAAATCTCCGTAAGACAGGACTCGAACTTCCCGGTTTGCAAACCCTTGAGCAAAAAACGGTAACAATTGGGGGTCACGACTGGTCTTATCAAGAAATCAAAGCAGACTATCCAAAACCCATACTGTTGCTTTTACTGCCTCCTAGCGATCACACCTCCCAGCCCCAGGTCGAATGGGCTGATATCGATGGTGTTTTCCAATGGCAGACCGATTCCTATACAAAAATGCAGTTTGAGGTAAAACCATCGGAGTTGGCATCCCTTACGGCAGCAACAGACAAAAATATTATTGCTGAAGTTGAGGCGCGTTTCTTTCGCGCTTGGACTCAGCAGCAAACCTTTGCCGTAGTGCAGTGGTATGCATCACCCCAAGGTGGACATCCAGCACCTAGCCGCTGGTTCTGGACAGATCAACTCGCTCAGTTGCACCGTCAGCGAGTTCCTTGGGTTGCCGTTTGCCTTCAGATTCCGATGGAACCCTTAGGGGATCTTGAAGCGTCTGAATCTCTAGCAGAATCTGTCAGTAAAATAGTTCAAACCGCCTTGATGGTCGATCCTTTTTCGGGAACCTCCAGTGCCTCATGAATTCAAAATCAGGACAATACCCCCATCAGTCAGTAGTCTTGTGGAAGCCGTTAATTACCCTGGCTAAGGTTGGTTTTTACAGCACAGCAGGAACTCTTGCCACTACAGCCTTGCTAGGGATAGTTGATGCTGGTGCCGGCATAGCTCAGACTATACCCGTTCTTCCCCCGGTCGAAGTCCCTGATGCAACGATTCCTAACCCAAACCTTCTCACTCCGGATGCCCTAGAACTGTATGCCCCTCTGCCACCCCTAGGCTACCCTGAGCAATCGCCTCAACGAGCACCCGACGCTCAATTTAAGCAATATATCTTGGGTATAGGAGATGCGATCGCAGCGACAGTGGAACGGTATCCCGACCTCAACTTTACAAGCCAAATTGATTTGCAAGGAAATATCCTTGTACCCCTCGTTGGCAAACTGCCAGTTATCGGACTGACACCGGAACAGGTTCAAGATTTACTACAGCGGAGCTTCAGTGAATTTGTTGTCGATCCAAAGGTGACGGTAGTACTGGCAGGAACTCGCCCAGCCACTATTACCATTACAGGTGAAGTACTCCGTCCGGGTTACTACTCCCTCGGACCGGGTTCGCCACTCACTGCCGCCCTGCAAGTGGCAGGCGGTACAACCAACGAAGCCGACTTGCGTACTGTTATCATCCGTCGGCGCTCTCCTGTAAACAATTCCATCATTGAGCAACAAATTGATTTGTTTACGCCCCTGCAAAATGCCTCAGCCCTACCGGATGTGCAGCTCCGGGATGGCGATGCTGTCGTAGTCTTGAAGTTAGAAGCGGGTACGACAACAGATTATGACCTTAGTCTAGCCTCTCGTTCGACTTTGGCTCAACCGCAAATTATTGTCCGAGTATTAAGCTACCCGAATGGCAGAATCGGCAACCTGAACTTGCCCAATGGTAGTACATTTGTAGATGCGTTAACCTCCCTTGCCCCAAGCTTGACAGATGCCAACTTGCGATCAATTGCTGTGATCCGCTTTGATCCGGAAAAGGGTCAAGCTGTTACTCAACGAATTAATGGGAAACGGGCATTGCTTGGTGATGCTGCGCAAAATGTCCCCCTACAAAATGAAGATGTCATTGTCGTCGGTCGTAGCCTTGTTGGTAAGGTTGAGAATGCCCTGCGTTTGGTCACGCGACCCTTTAGTGATTTTCTCGGCTTCCGCAACTTCTTTGAAAATATAGGAGACGTATTTGGTTCGGGAAATGACAATAACAATAATTAAGATTAAAGAAATCTACCCCATCCCCAATAAAAACTAAAGAATTCCCAAGACTACCCGCTTAAGCTAGAATACAGGCACAAATACTTACCTCTACCTAGTTCGATCAAGTCAATATCTTAAAATTAAAGTATTAGAATTCCTGCTTCATCATACGTTCGGTGAAACTGCCATGACCCCCCCCATAGTCAAACGTTATATTATCGCTCTCGATCGCCACAAGGTGACGGGAATGATTGTTTTTGCTCTGATCAGCGGGCTAGCAGGTATTGTGGCAATCATGCCATCGGAGGAAGCCGCTACGTCTTACGAGGCAGTTGGGGTTTTGAGAGTGACCACTCTGCCCACGACATTTTCACCAACGGGACAGCAGATTCAGCAGGAAGGAACCAATCTGACTGAGGAGCTGCTATTAGCCGACAATGTGGTCGAAGCGACAGCAACTGCTGTAGGAACTAAGGCAAAAGACCTGGTAAAGCAGGTGGAGTTGAAGTTTGGTGGCGGCGATGATGATAAAAAACAAGCACCATCAATTATTGGAGTCATCTATAAAGATGGCGATCCGGAGAAAGCGGCGAAAACCGTAGATGTGCTGATGCAGAAGATGGTAGAACAGAGCCGTTTGGTGAACAGTGAACGGCTACGAGCGATCATTGACTCAATTGAAACCCGAGCCGCAGAAGCCAAAGCCGAACTTCAAGAAGCCCAGCAGGAATTAGAACGCTACGACCGGATTGAGGGAGCAGCTTTGGCGGCAGCTCAAGATGGTACACTGTTGGGTTCGATTACAGGTAGCCAGCAGCAGCAACGGCAGCTTCAACTGACTCTAGAAGGTATGGATACTCAGATCGCCAGCTTGGAAAATCGGCTGGGGTTGACGGCTGACCAAGCTTATACCAATTCAGCCTTGAGTGCTGACCCAACGATTGCTAGCTTGCGCAGCCAAATTATGCAAGCCGATACTCAGTATCAAATGCTCAAGAGTCAAGGGTATAAAGATGCCCACCCGAATGTGGCAGAGTTACTGCGACAACGACAGACTTCTGAAAAAATGCTACAGCAGCGTGCGACTGAAGTCATCGGTGGCAATGGGTTAGGTGAACCTCTAACACTCCCCAAAATTCGTCAAGATAGCAACCTAGACCCCGCCCGGATGCAACTGGCAAATCAGTTAGTCGCCCTGCAAACCCAGCGAGATACTCTCAGACAGCAATTGGTTGCCATGAAGAGAACTGAGAAGGAGCTCTTGGAACAGTATCAAAAACTGCCAACCAAGCAGCTAGAGCGTATGGCGCTGCAAAACCAGTTCACGATGAGACAGAATTTTTACAATACTTTGCAGACATCGTTATTTAATGCTAAGACCGGAGAAGCTGAGACAGTCAGTAATCTGGCGGTTGCCCAAGCTCCACAAGTCAACGCCATTGGGGGAGGTGTCGAAAAAAGCAATCCCATTGTGATCTTGGCAGGGGGGACATTTTTCGGTTTAGTGGCGGCAGGTGGACTGATTGTGTTGCTGGCAATTCTGGATAGCAAGCTTTACACAGCACAGGAGATACAGCAGGTACTGGCGCAACAAGATGTACCCATCTTGGCAGAACTGCCCTCCGTCATGACTCTCGATCCAGACTTTGGACAAACAGGTATTTTGCTCAATCCCGATTCTCCTTACTTAGAGTTCTACGAGCGATTCCGCAGTAACTTGGTGCGTGGGGAGAATAAATCCTTAAAAGTGGTATTGGTGACAAGTACGACTCCAGGAGAAGGCAAGACGGTGACTGCTTACAACCTGGCGATCGCTTCAGCCCAAGCCGGTAAGCGTACCCTGTTAGTAGAAGGGGACTTGCGATCGCCCTCTCAATCTAAAATCTTTAAAGTCACCTCTGACTCCGACGCCCGCGTTCAACCCCTGCTTTACTACAGCTCCAAGAGCGGATGCATTAAGTTAGCTCCTGATATTGAAAATCTCTACATCGTACCCAGTCCGGGACCTCAGCGACAAGCGGCTGCCATTCTCGAATCGAAGGAACTAGAGCAGTTGCTGACAGACGCTCGCGGTCGGTTTGACTTTGTGGTTGTAGATAGTCCTGCACTCTCCCAGTGCAATGATGCTTGGTTGCTTCAACCTCTAACAGACGGCATGGTACTCGTTACCCGACCGGGTTACAGTGAGAAGGCGGTGTTAACTCAGACTGCTGAAGAATTAGTGGAAGCTGAACCGTCACCCCTCTTGGGAGCCATTATCAACGGTGTCGATAAACCTGTCTCTATCACCCCGGTTGAAGAGGTTGAAGAGATTGTTGATAGTGTTGATGATGAAGAAGAAGAGAGCTTTGAGGACGAAGAAGACTATGAAGAACAACAAGAGGAGCAAATTCCCACTGGAGCAATGCGGTTTTGAGGGAGTCAACAACTCACCGCTAAGTTCTAACGAACTATAGCGGCAGCTTGAAATACAGCTCTAGTTGACCAGACTAAGGTTCTAGAAACCTACGTTATCTATAAAATCTATAAAAAAAGGAGAGGCTTAACCTCTCCTTTCAATTTTCAATCTCAGAAAATTTTAGCAATCAGCAGATTAGTTTAGTAGTAGCTCCGGCGGGCACCAGCTTCATTGGGTTTGTAAACAATGAAACTGAGAACTTGGCACTGCTTGATGTTATCAAACCCGACAACTCGGATAAAACTATCACGGTAGTCAGAGCGACAAGCATCCACTTCCGCCATCACTTCTTTAGGTGAGCGAGCTTGAAATAAAGGAAGCTTCCACAATGTCCAATAGTGTTGCGTCGGTTCTGAAGATTCGCTGAATTCGATAGCTGGAATGTAGCCCTGCTCCAGAATATACTCCACTTGTCTGATAATTTGCGCATCGCTCAGGGGTGGCAAATAGGATAGGGTTTCGTAACGACGCTCTTTCGGTAAAGTTTGCATGGGTTATGCTCGTAAATTGAAGTAAGGGTATACAACCTAGAGGCTTTATGGTGTCCCTGACTCAGTCGTATTAGTTTTCTGAATCAGGTTGCTGTTCGGGGTAGCTAGGGGGTTCAGAGCTTATAAATTGCGTAATGCGCTCTAGATGCTGACGCCGATGTTCTGTGTTTGACTGCTGGATGCTAGTGCGAACCATTTCAGGTAAGAACTCTGCTACTTCTTCTGCCATGTGCTGCCGTACAGTCATGAGTCGAAGCGCTAGCTCTTGTTTCTCTTGAAGTAAGGCTAGCAGGAAAGCTTCACCATCTTGGATACTGTTCCTTGAAGAAAAGGAATGCAGCCATAGTGCCTGGGGAGGGTCAGTTTCACTCAACTGAGCCATAACTGTCCGTAGCGCCTGATAGGTAAAGTAGCTAGTCAACACCTTGGCTGTATCTTTCGCAACTTGTTTTAGATCCATCTTCTGAACCCTGCCTAGTAAGTGCTGAATTTTGAGTACTGAATCCTGAGTATACTTTGTCACCCAGGACTCAGCACTCAGCACTTTAGATCAGACGGTGTCCATCGCCTCGAACTCGAACTTGATTTCCTTCCACAGTTCACAAGCGGTTGCCAACTCAGGACTCCACTTGCAAGCTTCGCGGATAACGTCGCCACCTTCACGCATCAGGTTACGACCTTCGTTACGGGCTTGGACACAAGCTTCCAGGGCAACCCGGTTTGCTGTTGCACCAGGAGCATTACCCCAGGGGTGACCGAGGGTGCCGCCACCGAATTGTAGGCAGGAATCATCGCCGAAGATTTCAACCAACGCAGGCATATGCCAAACGTGGATACCACCGGAAGCAACGGGCATTACTCCGGGCATAGATGCCCAATCTTGAGTGAAGTAAATTCCACGCTCACGGTCTTGTTCGATGTGGTCTTCGCGCATCAGGTCAACGAAGCCCATGGTGATACCTTTCTCACCTTCGAGCTTACCAACCACAGTACCGGAGTGGAGGTGGTCTCCACCAGACATCCGCAGACACTTAGCAAGAACGCGGAAGTGGATACCGTGATTCTTTTGACGGTCAATTACCGCGTGCATTGCACGGTGGATGTGTAGCAGGACACCGTTGCGGCGACACCACTTAGCCAAGGAGGTGTTAGCGGTGAAACCACCAGTCAGGTAGTCGTGCATGATGATGGGGGTGCCGATTTCTTTGGCGAACTCCGCACGCTCCATCATTTCTTCACAGGTGGGGGCGGTGACGTTGAGGTAGTGACCTTTAACTTCACCCGTTTCAGCCTGGGCTTTCTCAATGGCTTCTTGGACGAACAGGAAGCGATCACGCCAGCGCATGAAGGGCTGGGAGTTGATGTTTTCGTCGTCTTTGGTGAAGTCCAAACCACCGCGCAGAACTTCATAAACTGCACGACCGTAGTTCTTAGCAGACAGACCTAATTTAGGCTTAATCGTGCAACCCAATAACGGACGACCATACTTGTTCAGTTTGTCGCGCTCAACGGTAATACCGTGAGGAGGACCTTGGAAGGTCTTTAGGTAAGCGATAGGAATTCGCAGGTCTTCCAAACGCAGCGCCCGTAAAGCTTTGAAACCAAAGACGTTACCGACCAAAGAGGTCAGCAAGTTGGTGACAGAACCTTCTTCAAAGAGATCCAATGGGTATGCCACAAAGCAGATGTACTGGTTGTCTTCCCCACGGACTGGCTCAATGTCATAGCAACGACCTTTGTAACGGTCGAGGTCAGTCAGCAGGTCTGTCCATACCGTTGTCCAAGTACCCGTAGAAGACTCAGCAGCAACAGCAGCACCCGCTTCTTCAGGAGGCACTCCCGGCTGCGGGGTCATGCGAAACGCCGCCAGAATATCGGTATCTTTAGGAGTGTAATCCGGAGTGTAATAAGTTAATTTATAATCTTTTACCCCGGCGTCGTACCCAGTCTTTGACTGAGTTTTGGTTTTCGAGTAAGCCATGCTTTCCTTCCTTAGGAACTACTGAACGTTGCGACAGGCACTTGCTAATTTGGTGTTTTAGATTTAGCTCCAACTATGGACAATAAAATCTTTGTTAAAGGCTTGCCAAATAAGCCTTCAACTGGGGCAACACCATTACCCCAATCCCTAGTGTTGGTTTCTGTCTGGGATTACCCAATGACTGTTAGTTCATTGCAAACTTGACTTGGCAAAGACAATGTTTTCAGCCGATTCAGTCCATTAGGTAATGCTCTATGATTTTCATCACCGTTGTCAATATACCAAGAATTGGATTAGTTTAAATTCAAATATTCTTTAGAAATGTATAAGGTATCTTTATAAAGATACAAATTATTAATTTTTATTGCTTTTGCGTTACAAATGAACCCGATTCGATAGAAGAGGAGGTAATCGGGCTCAATTGCCTTCAAGTCTTAAGAAAGAAGGGAAGCAGAAGGGAGAGTTTGGTCAATAAAGCAAATAAGACAGACAACGCAGAATTCACGAAACGTTACCTCCTCTCAGAGTCCGCCGTCAGGACTGGATGCCCAGTTGCATTGAAATATCGTTCTAATTGCTTGCCCGATTAAGATAGAGAAGGAAAAAGCCGACAAATTAACCAGAAAAAACATGGGGTTTGCGAATGCCCGTATCGGTCTTGTCATCAGTGCAATACTCTTGGGGTTGAATGCACCTTCCCTAATACCAACGCCAGAGGCACGGGTACAACTTGATCGGGGTTTGGTTTCTGCACAAACGAATATCGACGACTCAGCACCGGATTACCAAGGAACTTCGCCACCACCAGGGGGCGACCCACTGCCACGGGAACGCCTCCGGCAAGAAGTACAACCCCTGCCTACTGATTTTCGGGTGCCTGCCTTGCAACCTGACTATACCGGCGATCTCTGGGTGGGTTCCTGGTCAGGGTTAGCGAGAATTAACCCCAACACCGGACAAGTAAAAACTCGTGTCGCTTTGCCCAATTACACTATCGGCGCGTTGGCACAAGACCGGGTAGGACGGATTTGGGTGGGAACCTACGAAGGGCTGTTGCGAGTAGACCCCCGTAGCAACGAAGTGACCGCTCAAAATTTCACGCTGCCCTCAAATCGCGTACTATCACTGTTGGTCGATCGCCGAGGCTATCTTTGGGTGGGAAGCGATCGCGGTCTTACCCTAATCAGTCCCGACCAGGGATTATTGATGACAACCGTACAAGAACTTCCGGGAGTTAGCGCTAACGCCCTCACCCTAGATGAGGATGGTCAGCTTTGGGTCGGCACTCTAGAGGGACTGGTGCGAGTCGATACTTCCAGTGCCTTTGTTACAGGTCGTATCGGCAACCTCTCAGGAACTATCGTGCAAGCTTTGACCACTGGACCCGATGGCAATCTCTGGGTGGGAACGCCGAACAGCTTGCTGGTTATCGATCCTGAAAATCCCTTTCAAGAACCACGTTCTGTGACACCCTTGAGGGGTCGCAGTGTAACGTCCGTCCGCTTTGCACTGGATGGTAGTGTTTGGGTGGGGACTGAAAACGGCTTGTTAAAAATCCGAGCTGAAACAGGAGCAGTACTCGGTGAAATTCCCAATCTGCCGTCTGATCGCATTCTTTCTCTGTCTCCAGACACGGGTAATAAGTTATGGGTGGGAACGACAGAAGGACTGGCTTGGGTAAGTTTGAGTAGTGGTCTTGTCAGACCACATTTAGCGTTTATCAAAAATCCCCCAGAAACGTTTTAGTCATTTGTGGTTTGTTATTTGTCATTCGCCCTTTGTCCTTTGTAAAAATCAATGACTAATGACCCATGATTAATAACTAATAACTAATGGTTAACATCCAACAGCTAAACCAATGGAAACAACAGGGGCGTCCGATTGTAGTGCTGACAGCTTGGGACTATGCGATCGCTCAGGTGTTGGATGCAGCCGGAGTGGATATTATCCTGGTGGGAGATTCTTTGGGAATGGTGACGTTGGGCTACGAAACAACGTTGCCGCTAACGCTGGAGGAGATGTTGCACCATACCAAAGCAGTACGTCGGGGGGTTAAACGAGCTTTGGTCGTTTGTGACTTGCCGTTTATGAGTTATCAGGAAAGTCCTCAACAAGCCATGCATTCGGCAGGTCGAGTGTTGAAAGAAACCGGAGCACAAGCGATAAAGTTGGAAGGTGGACATCCGGCAGTTTTGCAAACGGTGGCTCAGTTAACAGCCGTGGGAATTCCGGTAATGGGTCATGTCGGTTTGACACCACAATCGGTGCATCTATTGGGTTATCGACAGCAAGGAAAAACAGAGGAAGCGGCTGAACGGATTTTTGCTGAAGCGATCGCACTGGCTGAGGCGGGTATATTTGCGATCGTTTTAGAGCATATTCCTGCTGACTTGGCAAGAGAAATTACGCAAAAGTTAACGATTCCTACAATTGGAATTGGAGCGGGTTCCTCTTGTGATGGACAGGTACTGGTTACGGCGGATATGTTGGGGCTTTCGGAACGGCAGCCACCTTTTGCTAAGTCTTATGCAAATTTGCGAGAAGTAATGAGTCAAGCGGTGCAGGAGTATAGCACTGAGGTGCGAGAGCGAAAGTTTCCAGTCGGGGAATAGGATGTGTTCTGCGGTTTAGAACCCCGACTTCTCGAAGAAGTCGGGGTTCTAGGCGGGTGTCAGCTTACTAGGGAGCTAGTGCATTTCCCCGCAACAGACTACCAATAGTCTTGGCAGTAATCTTGAGCTGAATTAGGGGATTAGCGGGTACAACCGTTTTGTAAAGATAGCTGTCAAACGTGAGTTTCTGCACGTCTTTGTCGGAACACATTTCCACAAACGCTTCGCGGGTGGCGTCGGTACGATAGAAGACGGTTTGCAGAATATCTAGGACTTTGTAGGTCATGCCGTACTTCTTATCCCATTGCTTCAGGTAGAGCTTGAGGTCGTCTTCGGTGGGGATGCGAGTTCCGCCGTTGGAGGTTTCGACAATGGTTTCGGCACACATCCGTGCTGATTTGGCAGCAAAGTAAATCCCCTCACCAGAGGACTTGGTAACAGTACCGGCAGCATCGCCTACTAATGCCACTCGACCAACAACCCGTCGAGGTCTGGGGTGCTCTGGAATGGGGTGAGCTTCCACTTTGATAATTTCACCACCGACTAGTTTTTTAGCAGCACGAGCGCGTATTCCGGCTTGTAACTGCTTGATCTTGGCTTGGTTAACCTTCATCGTGCCGGTGCCGACGGCGACGTGGTCGTATTTGGGGAACACCCAAGCGTAGAAGTCGGGGGAAACGTCGTTACCGACATACATTTCTGCAAGATCTTCGTAGTAAGCCATCTGGGGTTCTGGCAGGCGAATCCGCTCTTGAAATGCGATCGCGTAATTGTAATCCCCAGCATCAATGGCTTTGGCAACACGAGAATTTGCGCCATCTGCACCGATGACTAGATCAACCTTGAGGGTTTTTTGCACACCCTTGAGACTGCCATCTGAATGGTCGGCGTAGTGGAGGGTATAAGGGTCGGTATTATTTGTGGGAATCTCAAGTTTGTGAACTGTACCGTTAATTAAATTGGCACCCAGCTTGGCAGCGCGATTGCGCATGAAGCCATCGAGTACCTCACGGCGGCACATCCCGATATATTCGTCTTCTTTTATGAGATTGATATCGACTTCAACGTTAGACGGCGAGATCATTTTCATTTTTCTCACCCGTCGGTCAATAATCTCTGGTGGCAGGTCAAACTCACTTACCATACACAGCGGGATGGCTCCGCCACAGGGTTTAGCATTGTCGAGCTTGCGCTCGAACAAGTACGTTTCGATTCCAGCTTTTGCCAAAGTCTCAGCGGCAGACGAGCCTGCTGGTCCTGACCCAACAACAGCAACCCTTAGTGCTGGCATGTTTTCTCCCTATCGTTTTCGAGGTACGAATCGCATCGTATCACGGACATTTGACTGATTTGACCGCTAAAGTTAAATATTGGCTCAACTTGAAATACACCTTAACAACTGGGTGTAACATTGCTTAATAATTGTCTTTCACTTTTAGGTTGTAAAGTAGTTACTCAGTAACTATCTTCACTGCCAACGGTTTGCAGGGCGAGTTCTTGATTGACGTGGTTGAGCAGTTCAGCGATCGCTGTTCTAAGTTTCAACTCTATTGACGGCGTAGCTAGTATATCTTGAGCTTGTTCTCGGTAAAGAGCACTAGTAACCAGGTCAACTCGGTCAATTTTTTTGAGATTGGAATACACAGTATTGGCGGAAACCATCATTGGCTAGCCCCTAACTTAATATTTAATGCGATCTTGCCTCAGACTTTTACCTGGTGGCAAGTTTCGTTAGGCTTGTGAAACATAAAAGAACAAGCTGTAATATGAATACTTTTATAGTAGCAATCCATTTGAAAACCTCTATAAACACAAAAATATTGTGTATTATGTCACAAAAATAATAAATTAACAGTATCTATTAATACAGAAAATTTTCTCTGTTATCACTCTCTGACTTTACCAATACCTTTGAGGTTAGAATGTTTGCCATTGTTTAAAACCCAGTCAAAGCAGAAACTACGTGCAATCCAACCTTGTTGAGTTAAACAAACCTCCTGAAGAGGAATCATCCAATAATGGTCATTCTGAACTTCCCTTCACCCTACAACAACTAAAATCGGCGATTCCCCCCCATTGCTTCGAGCCATCCCCCTGGAAGTCACTCTCTTACTTTTTCCTAGACATCTTTATCATCGGCATCCTGTATGAGGTAGCCTTTTTTTTTGACTCCTGGTGGTTCTTTCCTGTGTTCTGGCTAATGCAAGGCACCTTGTTTTGGGCGCTCTTTGTCGTTGGACACGACTGTGGTCATGGTTCTTTTTCCAAAAAGAAATGGCTTAATAATCTAATTGGGCATCTGGCTCACATTCCCATTTTGGTTCCCTACCACGGGTGGCGCATTAGCCACAGAACTCACCACCAAAACACTGGGAACATCCACACCGATGAAAGCTGGTATCCCGTAACCGAAGCCAAGTATCGGACAATGCGCTGGTGGGAAAAATTGTTACGCTTCGATGTTTTGCTGGTTGTCTACCCGCTTTATCTATTCGCTCGCTCTCCTGAAAGGGAAGCCGGCTCTCACTTCCTCCCAAGTAGCCCCCTGTTTCGACCTTCTGAAAAGTGGGATGTTATTACCAGCACCATCCTCTGGACTTTGATGGTTGGGTTTTTGGGATGGCTGACGTATCAGTACGGCTGGCTATTCTTGCTAAAATATTATCTCGGTCCCTATGTAGTTTTTGTTGTCTGGCTCGATTTAGTCACCTTTGTGCACCATACAGAACAAGACATTCCCTGGTATCGTGGTAAGGACTGGTATTTCCTCAAAGGTTCTCTCTCGACCATTGACCGTGACTATGGCTTTATCAACAGCATTCACCACGATATCGGCACCCACGTCGCCCACCATCTGTTCCTCAATATGCCTCACTACCATCTGAAAACAGCAACAGAGGCAATCAAGCCGATTTTAGGGGACTACTATCGCAAATCTGATGAATCCATCATTAAAGCTTTCCTGCATTCTTGGCGTAACTGCCATTTCGTACAGGATACTGGCCCAAAAGTTTACTACAAATCAAAAACTGACTTGAAAAAAGGCTAATTAGCCAATTCCTATCCCTGGTGGGTGTATGCTTTCACTCATTACCTCACCAGGGAAGCACTTCACCGTTGGCGTGCCAGAAGGTGCCAGAGTTTTCGAGATTCAATTCTTCAATCCTCGCTAACAACCCTTTAACCGCTGCTGAGGGAGGAGTGCCGCTAAAACCCGTCATCCTTGTACTGACCATTCCCGGATGCAGGATAGCTACTGAAATTTGTCGAGGCTCCAAATCGATGGAGAGAGACTTGCCAGCCATAGAAAGGGCGACTTTCGACATCCGATAACCGTAGTAGTCACCAGAGGTATTGTCTTCAATTGAACCCATGCGGCTAGTCATTATCACGACTTTAGAACCCGCCTTGAGATTGGGAAGCAGTGCCTGAGTCACCCGCAATGGGCCGAGGGCGTTGACTTCAAACTGCTGCCTGATGCTGTCAAAGTCGAGGTTTTCTAGGGTATTTTTCTTTACAATTCCGGCATTGTTGATTAGAACGTCAATGGGAGTGCCTTGCAAACGCTTTACCAAGTCAGCAACCGCTTGGTCGGAGGTAATATCGATATCTGTTTCTACTCGTACCCCCAGATTCTTCAGTTCGTCAGATGCCGAACGGCAGACGGCGATAACCGTTTCACCGGACTCTTTGAGCTGTCGGCAGAACTCGTAGCCAATGCCACGACTAGCACCTGTTACTAAATAGGTTGTCATCTAAATTCTCCCTACTCAAGTAGCCGCAGACTCTACTGCTTGATCCACCAGTTCTCGGAACTGAATCACATCCTGACGGGGGTCAGAGCGTTCTACTTTGACTTCCAATCTATCGCCCGGTCTGATGGAGCGCTTGAAGCGCATGACGAGTTCTAAACCCAAGTCTTCTAAAAGAATTAACCCTAAGTTATCGTGTTCTCGCAACCAGCGCAGCATTAGAGCATGCCAGGGTTGATCAGAGTGACGCCGTAAATATTCTAATCCCCAATAGCGATTGGTCTGCCGTTCAACCAAAGTGGCTTCAGCCGCTGCTGTGGTAACGCCTTGCATGGTTTCTTGCAGGTATTCAGCAGAAAATGGCAGAGAATCGCCACGCAGGTGCGCTTTGAGCTGAAAATGAGTCAGCAAATCGGTATAGCGACGGATTGGAGAAGTCACTTGAGTATAGGTTCCTAAACCTAAACCTGCGTGCCGTATGGGTGTAATGCTCATTTCGCTTTTGGGCATACACCGACGAATTGCACAGAAACGCACAGGTCCGGCTGGAAGTTGCAGCAGTTCTTCTTCGGAGGGCATTTCCGGTTGGGGCTGACCCCGAAACGGCAGGGGCAGTTCATGGGTTTGACCGTAGCGTCCTGCCACTTCGCCGGTCAGGATCATCATTTCGGCTACCATCAGCCGTGCTGGTGAATCTTCTAAAACGTCAATGCAGATTTCGTCTTCGTTGCGCACCTTAATCACAGCTTCTGGCATATAGATGCCAATGGCTCCTTGAGAGGTGCGCCATTTCTGGCGGCACTTTGCCCATTGAGCGATCGCCGCAATCTCGGGTTCTGCCCGTATCCCTAGCTGCAACATCTCATCTACGTCTTCGTAGGTGAGGCGATAGGTGGGTTTAATGACGCTGGCGTGGATACTGTAGTCTTGAACGTTACCCACTTCATCTAATACGACACCGAAACTCAGTGCCGGACAGACTTGACCTTCTACTAAACTCATCGGACCTGTCGCTAGTGCCGGTGGGAACATGGGAATCATCCCAGTCGGCAGGTATACTGTGGTGCTGCGACGTCGGGCTTCGAGGTCGAGTTCGTCACCGGGTATGACTAAGCGCGTCGGATCTGCGATGTGAATCCACAGACGCTCTACGCCATCATTAAGTGTTTCTAAGCTTAACCCGTCATCAATTTCTTCGGTACTTTCGTCGTCTATGGTATAAACCTTTAGGTGAGTCAGGTCTAGGCGATCTTGATCTGGGTCGGGAGGTGGAGACTCCAGGTATTGTTGCGCCAATTCAAGCACCTCACGACGAAAGTGAACAGGGAATGAAGAACGCCGCAGAAACAAATTCTCGTGAGGACTCCACAAGCCCAAGTCCACCAACACATCGAAGGCACCTTGAGGGGTTTGAGGGAGGTCTAGCAGGGCTAGAATGTCTTGAGCAGCACGAGAGGCATTTTCGGGATGGAGGATAAACCGTTCTAGGATATCGATGCGAACGCGATCGCTATCTTGCCACTCCACTGCTTCACCGTGCAGTTTCTGCTGAACGCGGGTCAAAAATTCTTCTTGTTCCCGTTGCTTTGATTCTGCTGCTAGTTGTTGGTGTTTGATTTCAGCAACCTTAGCGGCAGGACGGGGTTCGTAGGTATCTGCCTTTTGCTTGAAGTAGAGCTTATCGTCTGAGAGCAAGCAGTGAGCCGCATAGCATAGGGGCGGGCTTTGGTCGGAAAATAACAACTGTGCCATTTCTGCACAGGTTACTGCTTTGCTGTCTTCGACCAGTATTTCCCAAGCCACTTCTAAACTCGATGGGTCTAGATATGGCTCGACCTCTTTAAGAAACTCTGGGATTTCTGAGGGTTTGAAAGTACATCCCTTAACTTCGTAACTGACTTGTCGGGGATGAAGCGTATGAGATTGACCACGTTCGTCTATGACAATCCAGTGCTTTTTGCCTTCTGGACGGTCTACAGTAGCGAGACGGCGATCGCCATGTACGCGAAATTCAATGAGTGTTTCTTTTTCCACCAGTTGCGCTAACCCCGGTAGCGTTTGTCTACTGTATCTAGATCTAGGTTATTGAACCAGCTTACACCCAGTCTGGGGGCTGCTGGGACAATGCTAAAGCGTTCAGTCGGGGTATCGAAGGTCTAGATAACCTGATACCACCGCTGTTACGCTGTGATAGAAGTTTTCTCGCGGTGCTTTGCTTATCCTTCTTTGTTGACGAAGGGTAGCAATGCCAAAAGTCGAGCGCGTTTAATTGATCGGGTCAACGCTCGTTGTTGTTGAGACGTCAGCCCTGTAATACGACGCGGCAATATTTTACCGCGTTCGGTAACAAATTTGCGCAGCAGTTCAACATCTTTGTAATCGATCGGGTCTCCGGGTTTAATGGGAGAAAGGCGTTTGCGAAAGTAGGTCATAAGTCGTGGTTGGTGGTCGTTGGTCTATTGGTTTTGGCTCGGTAAGATAAGGACTGATGACCGAGAACTGTCCTTACTTGATTTCTTTGTGAATGGTGTGCTTGTTGCAGTGAGTGCAGAACTTTTTGAGTTCCAAGCGTCCCGTCGTGTTGCGACGGTTTTTCTTAGTTGTGTAGCGAGAAACACCCCTCGATCGCTTGTCTGGGTTGGTGCGACACTCGGTACATTCTAAGGTGATAATAATTCGGACACCTTTCTTGGTTGCCATAGTCCTAATTCTAGAAAATCAAAGGGGCTATCGAAATTAGACACAAATTTCTATTTTTGCACACGACGGCGGAGCTGGGCAACCCATCGTTTGACGCGCAGGTCAAGGGAAAACCCCCGACGAGTTGGTATGGTAATGGTTTTAGCAACGCGATCGTGGAATGCTTGTTGAGCATCAGGATCGGAGATAGCAACACCACAATCTGCCAGCAGGGGCGCGATGAGGAGTAGCATGGAGATGCCGTTAGCCAAACCGATGTTTAGACCAATCATCGCTAAGAGGGCGCAAAATCCTAGGATACCTTCTCGTTTGCCTAGCGTCACCAGTCCCGGAATTTTGCTGTATTTGGCATCTATAACTTTTATATCCATTGCCCAGCGTCCCACACTCTGCCCCTTATTATTTGAGACGAGAATTACCCGCATCGCCAGCCAGAGCAGCAGAAAAACGACCATTTGCAGGAGAGGATATCGTCCCGCAAAGGAGCTAGTCAGCCAAACCGCGACAAAATCAATGAGGAAGGCATAAGCCCGTCGCTCAATCGGTATTTTGGGAAAGCGCTTGTGAAGGGGTTCGATGGAGTTCATTGGGCGGGCTGGCTCGGGGACTTCTCCTTGTTATGTTAGCTTTTAGGTTGATTTCTATTCGCTACTCATTCTCAACAACTTATCAATCTATATTTGCCTCTCGTGCAATGGCTCGACCTTGATTGACCAGAAATTGGGCATTTTGGGTTTTGTTCCAAACCGAGTTTTGACAGGTTTTGCCAGCATCTTGAGCCACCTCCTCATGCCCTTTGAAGGGTTGACCGATGGGATTGCCAGATGTGTCCCACAGGCGAATTGTCTGGTCATAACTGCCACTGACAAGAGTTTTGCAGTCAGGGCTAAATGCCACTGAGATGACCCAACCCTCATGCCCTTTAAAGGGTTGACCGATGGGGTTGCCTAATGTATCCCACTCGATTTAGCACGCGGTCATCTATTGACTTAAGCTTAATTAAAAGGTTAGTTATCACAAAAAGCTATATCTAACAACACTAAGCTTAAAATCAGCCTTAAGTAGATGCCACTAAAGCGAGGACTCTCATCGCTTTAGTGGCATCTAGTCAATCAAATCAACGCCGATGCTTTTAGTCTGGGTCAACTTAACGCGCAAAACCCAACTGGATTGGAACATCACTTCTGGCGACAAGCAAAACTATTCGATCATCTAGCCTTAGTTGGCTTTGTGGATACCCAACGAGAATTGGTCGCAGCAGGACGACTTGATGATGGACCCCTGGGAATTAGAATCTCAGGCAAATCGACGGGTTATGAATTGCGAACCTATGCCACTAATAGCCAAGGCGAGCCTCAAGAACTTATCCATGTTGGCAAAGACTTCAATGCGCTTGAAAGACCCTACTATCAATCTGCCGTACAAGCGGGTAAAGAAACTTGGAGTGCAATATTTTCCCGCATTACCGGAAAAACTTTATATATTGGTGCTAACCAGCCCCTTTACGACTGAACTTGGAGAACTAGGCAAGTCGTTTAACAGCATGGCAGCGCAACTGCAAGTCTCCTTTGATCGAATGAAAGGGTTGAATGAAGCTTTATCCGAAAGTGAGAGGAGCGTCACTCAATTTCTAGAGGCTATGCCGGTCGGTGTGGCAGTGCTAGATGCTAAGGGTCAACTCTACTATTGCAATCACAAGGGGAGCGAGTTACTTGGGAAAGAACTTATACCATCAGCTACATCCGATCTATTGCCAGGGATTTACCAACTCTATGTTGCCCAATCTGATCGCTTGTATCCTGTTGCTGACTTACCACTCGTGCGTGCTTTGCAAGGCGAAAGTACCACGGCTGATGATATAGAAATTCACCAACCCGATAAAATTATTCCCATAGAGGGTTGGGGAACACCAATATACGATGCCCAAGGCAATGTTACTTATGCGATCGCTGCTTTTATTGATATCACAGAACGCAAGCAAGCAGAAGCAGATTTTGCGGAACGAACTAGACTCGCTGAATTTAGCTCAGATGTGGGGCTAGCCCTCACCCAAAGCAACACCATACAAGATATTCTGTACTGTTGTACTGAGGCGATGGTCAAACACCTCGAAGGTGCTTTTGCCCGTATCTGGTTATTCAATGAAGTAGATAATGTTCTAGAACTGACAGCGAGTTCGGGCTTGTACACCCATCTGAATGGAAGTCATAGTCGAATACCAGTGGGTTACTCCAAACTTGGCTTCATTGCTCAATAAAAAGTGCCGCATCTAACTAATAATGTCCTGAATAATGCTTGGATTAGCGATAAAGAATGGGCAAAGCGGGAAGGTATGACTGCCTTTGCTGGCTATCCCCTATTAGTTGAAAATCACTTGGTCGGTGTGATGGCAATGTTTGCCTACAAGCCAATATCAGAATACCGATTGCAAGGCATGGCATTAATTGCTCATACCGTTGCCATAGCGATTGAACGCAAACGGGCAGAACAATTGCTGGCTAACTACAATCAGACCTTAGAGCAAAAAATAGAAGAACGAACCCACACACTCTCACAAACTCTCGAAAATCTCCAAGCCACTTTTCTATGAAGCCCTGAGAGTTGCCGCTGCATCGCTTGAGCCGATCGCTCAAGATTACCCGATCGCTTCCCCAGAAGGGCAGATGAAGTGGGTACGAAATAGCGCTCGATATTCCCTAATGGATAATGGCGATGTGATGATAGACGGAGTAGCAATTGATATCAGCGATTGCCTTCGGCATAGCTTCGCTTCATGCGCTGCTGCCGAGGAACGCTTGCGAGCCTTAGAACAAGTGATCGCGCAAAGCGCCGCAGCGATCGCGGCTTCTAGCGGGACTTAGACCGTTTATAAAATTAATCTGCCTTAAGAGAGATAAAAGCTCAAGGATGATTGCTAGTTCACCCTTTCTGGTGGGATACCGATGCTTTTAGGGATTGGGAATGGGACTGTACCTCATCTAAGTGAGAACCGCTATATCTCAACCAGAAAGACAAGACGCGCGCGATCACTAGTCATTTTTATCGACACTCTAGTTTCTGGCGTTGAGCTTCGTACAGCACTAAAGCAGCGGTAATTGCCACATTTAACGATTCGACCTGCCGACAGAGTGGAATTTTTACGTGTTGATCGGCTAGGGATGCCAAATCCGGTGTAAGTCCAGCCGCTTCATTACCCAGAAGAATCAACGTAGGGCATCCCAGGTCAATTTCCCAGTAATTTAGTGGAGCATCGGGTAGGGTTGCCACAACCTGTATGCCTTGACTCTGACATTGACGAACCACTGCTTGCAAATCAGGAGTGACTGCCATTGGCAAGCGAAACCACTGCCCTGCCGAAGAACGCAATACTTTCGGATTATCTAACTCAACACTGTCAGTACTTAACCATAAACCATCAGCATCCGCCGCTGCTGCCGTGCGAATTATTGTCCCCAAATTGCCCGGATCTTGTAGGGTTTCCAAAGCCAAGCCGAGGGAGAAAGACATTGGGAAACTGGGGGAAAGAGAGGAACGCATTGCCGTTGCCACAACACCGTCTGGTTGTACGGTGGTAGCCATTTGATTCAGTACTGTTTGGCTGACTATCTCTGCCCTCTGACATCGACTAGAGGCATCCTGCCAAAGTTGTGGATGAGTTTGAAGCCATTCTGGGGTACAGCAAACTGTTACCAGGGGGTAATTTACGGCACAAGCTTCTGCCACCAGGTGAGTTCCTTCGAGCAGCATTAATTGCTGCTGCCGCCGTCCCTTGGTTCTGTGCAGCTTTCTGATGTCTTTTACCAGAGGATTTTGAGTACTGGTCAGCATGAGTAGGGAGTAGGTAAAAAACTCAACCAGAACTAGCTAAAATGCTCCTAGCCCCTAGCCTCTAACCCTTAATCTCTAAGATGCGGAACCCGGGACTTGAACCCGGAAGTCTTTGCAGACACTAGAACCTGAATCTAGCGCGTCTACCAATTCCGCCAGTTCCGCTTGCCTTTCAACTTTCCATGCAGTTTCCCATCATGCAACAATCGAGACGCATTTGTCAACTCCTTTTCTCCGGATACCCAAAATTGAACCCGTAATAGGAGATTATCTTTATTCCTTTGCTATGAATAAAGATGGAATTTAGATACACAGTAGCGTAAACTGACCAAATGAGTTGCAACTCTAGACATTTGCCATCTTTCAGGTAGAATCAAAACCAAATTTTAAAAAATGCAAAGATTCTGCTGATTCTGGAGGTAGACCCATCAATCACTCTCAAAGCCTGACAGATACGTGTTCTGTACCTGAACAAGACAGTTCAGTTCTACAGATTTGGGGCAGAGCGTCCCTCAAGGGACACGTCACCATTAGCGGAGCCAAAAACTCTGCCTTGGCAATTATGGCAGGAGCGCTCCTGTGCCCCCAAGATTGCCGACTGCGCAATGTACCGTCCTTGGTCGATATCATGAGGATGAGCCAAATTCTCGCGGCTTTGGGCGTGAAGCTCGAACGTCACGGAGATACTTTGGACATCAATGCCCGTCACATAGGACAGTCCAAAGCGCCATACGAATTGGTCAGCCAGCTACGAGCTAGCTTTTTTGTCGTGGGTCCGCTGCTGGCGCGGTTGGGGGTAGCACGAGTCCCCCTACCAGGTGGCTGTGCCATTGGTGCCAGACCTGTAGACCTCCATGTTCGAGGGTTACAAGCTCTGGGAGCTGAAGTACACATCGAGCATGGCATCGTTCATGCCTACGTCAGAGGGAATGGGAGCAAGCGGCTCAAAGGGGCAAAAATTTATCTGGACTATCCGAGTGTCGGTGCTACGGAAACCCTGATGATGGCAGCAACCCTGGCAGAGGGCGAAACAATCATTGAAAATGCTGCTCAAGAGCCAGAAGTTATTGATCTGGCAAATTTTTGTAAGGCGATGGGAGCCAAAATTCGGGGTGCTGGAACGAATACCATTATCATTTCCGGTGTTCCCAGCCTGCACTCGGTAGATTACTCGATCATTCCTGACCGGATTGAAACGGGTACGTTTTTGGTGGCGGGTGCCATTACCCAGTCAGAAATTACCCTTTCACCTGCGATACCTGACCATTTCACGGCGGTGATTGCTAAGTTGCATGAAATTGGCGTTAAGGTGGTTGCTGAAGGCTCTAACTGCCTGCGGGTTATTCCAGGTGACACTATCCGGGCAACGGATATCGAAACCCTACCTTATCCCGGATTTCCTACGGATATGCAGGCACCGTTAATGGCTTTACTGACGTTGAGTGACGGGGATAGTGTTATTGCCGAAACGGTGTTTGAAAATCGGTTGGGTCATGTTCCCGAACTGAACCGCATGGGAGCTGATATTCGCGTTAAGGGTAATATTGCGATCGTGCGGGGTGTACCGACGCTATCGGGAGCACCTGTGGTGGCAACTGACCTACGGGCATCGGCAGCGTTGGTGCTGGCAGCGTTAGCGGCGGATGGTAAAACCACGATTCAGGGATTGCATCATTTAGACCGGGGTTATGAGAATTTGGAGGCGAAATTACGGCAATTAGGAGTTCGATTGCAGCGGGTACGGGATGAGTCTGCCAGCGAGGAAGTCTCAACTCCTCCGAGTCCTGTAACCGTGCTGCCTCAGTAATTGAGTAGCGATTGATTTCTTTCGAGGCGATTCAACAGAGTTCTTAACTGCCAACAACCGTTGAATCGCCTCAAGAGAGCGATCGCTTACCTATCAGGGTGTTTTTTCTCAGTTGTGAATTAACTCCCTGGTTCCTTCCAGGGGATTGAAATTATTTAGCCGTCTCACGTTTAACTCAAAATCTCAACCAATGCTGATTTCACCATCGGATACTGATAGTCAAAACCAATGCTAGTTGTTCGTTTGGGAACTACTTGCTGCCCTTCTAAAACAACTTGCGCTCCCTCACCCAGCAAAGCTTCTAGGGCAAAGTCAGGAACTGGCAACCAGGAAGGACGGTTGAGAACTTCCCCCACCTTTTGACAAAATTCTGACATTCGCACGGGATTTGGTGCCGTAGCATTAAAGACGCCTTCGATATCATCTTGAGTGAGAGCTTTTAAGATTAAACTAACTAGGTCATCTCGGTGAATCCAAGAAAACCACTGACGACCGCTACCGATCGGACCACCAACAAATAGATTGAAGGGGGTGATCATTTTCGCTAGTGCGCCCCCATTTCCCAAAACAATTCCCAAACGCAGGATAACTAGTCGAACTCCAGCATCTTTGACGTTCTGGGCTTCGGCTTCCCAAGCTTGACAGACTTGGGCAAGAAAATCGTTACCAGAGGGACTGGTTTCATCAAAGGTAGCCGTTTCGCTAGTACCGTAGTAGCCAATGGCTGAAGCATTGATCAATACCCTCGGTTTGGGTTCAGCTTTGGCAATGGCTTCCACAATTTTGCGTGTCCCCAGCTTGCGGCTGTTGAGAATCTCTTGCTTTTGTTCTGATGTCCAGCGACTCTCGGCGATGGGTTCTCCTGCCAGATTCACAACGCCATCACATCCGGCGATCGCTTGTTGCCAAGAACCTGATTCGGTGGGAGTATAGGCAACAATCTCCACATTAGGGAACAGTCCGGCAGCAGTCCCTCGGTTGCGAGTTAAGATTAGCGGCTGATGTCCTTGGGAAAGGAGGCGCTCAACCAAACGGCTACCGACAAATCCAGTGGCTCCAGTAACTGCAACTTTCATTTTCTACTCCCCATCACTCTCTGTAGTTTTTTTCGTTTCACTGTAAGCCATACCATTTGCTTCAGCATAGCGATTCATAAAGCGCATAAAGCGTTCCCAGTGGTCTGGCTGCTCAATTTCAAACTGGCAATCTACCCGTTCTAGGTCATCGCCTTCAGGACCGCTGAATATAAATTTTACCGAAGACGGCTCAATACTAATTTCACCTTCTTCATCGGTTAAACGCAAGGCGTTAGAAAATTGTTTGGTAAAACTGTTAAATTTTTCTAAGGCATTTAAAGACTCGAAACTCATCAATACCGAACGTATTCCTGTATTGCGATTCCGCCGCAAGCTAACATTGCTCAGTTCTTCAGAAACTCCTTCAAAAAATTGAATGGACGGTATTTGGGAGGTCATGTTAAATCGTGAATACTATTCAAGTCAGTATACAAAATTTCAAACCCTATGAGTTTGAATGGCACGATTTTCTTGTATCTGAATCCCCTCGATATTCCAAAACAGAGACTCTCTAATCCCCACAAATTACCTGTTCGTAAAGCTGGGCAGCGCGTTCCCAAGTGTAATTTTGCTCGATAAACGATCGCCCGTTTTCAGACAGTTGCTTTCTCAGTTGAGCATTTTCAAACAAGCGCGTTACAGCTTCGACATATTCTGCGATCGCATTAGCCCTCAACGCCCTCAACGGCACACCTTCACCCTCCACCTCCAGTCCTTCCAAGCCGCGATCGCTTCCCACTACAGGTACACCTGCTGCCATAGCTTCCAAGGTTTTGTTTTTAATACCATACCCCGTTCGCATAGACACCACACAGGCAGTAGCCTGGTGCAGGTAGTCTGCCATAGAAGGAACACGCCCAGTAACGGTAATACTAGGACGAGTGCCTAAAGCCAATACCTCTGCTGTAGGGCGTGAACCAACCAGGGTTAGAGTCGTGTCTGGATATCGCTGTTGTATGGCTGGTAATATCTCTCGACTTAAGAAGATAACAGCATCGATATTTGCCAAGTTATCCATCGCTCCGATAAAAACCAAATGATGCCCACCCGGATCGGCAGATCGATAAGGGAATAGGCAAAAATCTACACCATTGGGGATGACATAAATTTGACTATCAGGATTAAACGCCTGTATCTGTTGTCTATCTTCATCCGTTGTCACCACAATGCGAGAAAATTTAGAACAATACTGTTGTTCGTAACGGCGCAACAGGGGTAGGTTTAAACGGTCTCGCAAGGGCTTTTCTGCGGTACCAGTTTGTAACTGATTGCGACAGGAACCATAAACTGAACTATGAATATTCACAACAGTTCGGAGTTGCTGCTGAAACTGGGGGCGAACATAAATCTCGTTAACGCTATGTTCGCAAGTGATCGCATCGAACTTGCCAGCTCCTAGGGAGTTGTCAACCCAATGTTGTATATCAGGAGAATAAACAGACAGCACGCTAGGAGGAATTCCCTGCTGTAAAAAGCGACCAAAACGCTTTAGCTTTCCCAGCAATCCCCCCTTGAGATTGGCAGTTTCGGGACGGGGAAAGACAACTAACTCTGCCACCCATTCCCGCAGTGCTTCAATTTCAGCATCGGTTACATCGTCAGAACGTTGAGTGAGTAAGGTAATTTCATATCGCTGACTGAGATATTTGAGTAAATTAAAGGTTCTAACCTGTGTTCCTCCTCGGGTTGGGGGATAGGGGAAGGTAGAGGAAAGCATCAAAATCTTCATAATTTCTTCATAATTTTAGTTTTATAGCTAGGACACTTAATGGCAATGGTGAAAAGGTTTAGAGCTGATTTTTGCAGCTAATGGAGATTGGGTTCAGTTTTGACCAATATCTGCAAGAATGTCAATAATTTATGCCTTGAAATGCATCGCCTAATTGTACTGAACTGATATGACATCACCTACACAAACCGTAACTAAAGCAACTCAGCTCCGGCAATGGATTCCCATTAGCTTGATTATGCTTATAGCTGCTACCTTATACCTGTATCGAATTGATACAGAAAGTTTCTGGATTGATGAATTAACCAGCGTTACAGATATTCAGACAGGACGAGGGCTACCTCCTAGAAATCTGGTACGCCCTCTCTATTACATACTTTTGCTTGTCTGGAGTCAGGTTAGTACGACTGATGCTTGGCTGCGGGGATTATCTGTCCTTTTTGCTTTGGGCAGCGTCTTTTTAGTTTATCAGCTCGGTCGCCGTCTGGCTGGAGAACCAGAAGGTTTGATTTCTGCCTTATTGTTAGCACTCTCACCTTTATTTATCAATCACGCGCAAGAGGCACGGATGTATATCATGAGTGCTTGCCTAGGACTGGGGGGTACTCTAGCTCTAACCCATGCGCTCATGACGGAGAAATCCAAGCATCCAAATGTGGCGTCAATGGGCGGATGGATAGGTTTGCGACTCTTAGCCACATTGACTGTACCGCTCAACGTTAGCCTCCTAGTACCGGATATCCTATTAATAGGGTGGCGATTTCGCAACCAACGTCCTGTGTTGTTTAATTTCGGGAAGTGGCTGCTACTGTTCGGGATTTTGTGGTTGCCGTGTGTGTTCTCGGTTATTAAAGTAGCTTCCCCTGATTCTTCATACGGGCAGTCAGGACACGTAGCTGGCAGACAGGCTCCTGATTTGCTCCTTCTGGCACGCGCATTGAAGTACTTTACAGTTTGGCCCTTCGCAGTTCAGTCAAATGCGATCGCGGCTGGGTTTTACAAAGTATTTACGGGAGTGGTGGCGGGCTTAATCGGTGCGGCTCTCATTAAGAACCGTAACTCCTCAAAGCTGTTTTGGGTAGCAGCCTGGGCATTTCTACCGCTAGCCCAGATATTTCTATTTTCTTATATCTCGATCTCTCTTTGGATAGATCGTTATTTGTTATTTGTGAGTCCTTACATTCTTATCCTGCTAGCAGCAGGCATTATGAGACTGTGGCGTCAGTGGCGAATTATGGGTATTGTAGTTGCCTTGGCTTATGCTCTAGCAATTAGCGGCGGGTTGGTACGCTACTACACTGTTCAAGATCGACCCAATTACAAGGGTGTCGTGCAAGTGATAAACCGCTACGAACAGCCCGGTGATGTCATTATTTGGTCGATGTATTATGCTAAGGCACTAGCGCATTACTATAAAGGTTCTGCCCAAAAATCTCAACGCATTCTTCTCAGCAGTGCAGGGAAATCAGAAATTGAGAGTTGGCTGCGTGACTTACCGCCTATTCAATCACGTCTTTGGTTAGCGTTTGAAATTTCTGAGAAGAATTCTCACCTGCTGAAAACCGCTCTCGAAAAACGGTTCACGATTCACAAACATCAGGTATTTGAGGGACGTATAGGGGCTGATAAGACTATGGAAATTTTTCTGGTAACGCCCCATTCTGCTGATAACCCTGACAAAGGGAATTCCGCTGAGGTTAAGTAGGTAGACAGAACTAATGAGGAATGACGATCCTCTCCCGTTAACTTTAATTGTGCCGACCTACTGAACCTGTTTGGCTTCCACCATCATGCGCACGACATCGGGCATTTTATACCGAGCGTGCCATCCCAGGTTTTCTCGAGCTTTGGCTGGATTTCCGCGACTAATTGCTAAATCAGTGGGTCGAAATAAACTAGCATCGGTAACGAGGTGTTCCTGCCAGTCTAACCCGACACAATCAAACGCCGTTGCTACAAATTTTTCTAAGGTATAACTCTCGCCAGTAGCGATCGCATAATCATCCGGTTGCTCTTGCTGTAACATTAAATACATCGCTTCCACATATTCCGGTGCCCAGCCCCAGTCCCGCTGAATGTTAACATTACCCAAATAAAGCTTCTCGCGGCTGCCTTCGGCAATGCGGCACACGGTAGAAACAATCTTTTGAGTGACAAACCGTTCGGGTCTTAAAGGAGACTCGTGATTGAAGAGAATACCAGAACAGGCGAACAAACCATAGGCTTCCCGGTAATTGGCAACTTGCCAAAAAGCAGCAGCTTTTGCCACAGCGTAAGGACTTCTAGGGCGAAACGGGGTAGATTCATCGGCAGCGGTTTCACCAATATCCCCAAAACATTCACTCGACCCCGCGTTATAGAACTTAATCGGCGCACCTGTAAAGCGAATGGCTTCCAATAGATTTAAAGAGCCAATAGAAATGCTTTCTAAGGTTTCTACGGGTTGCTCAAAGGAAAGCCCTACCGAACTCTGCCCCGCTAAGTTATAGACTTCATCGGGCTGAGTTTTCATCAATACCTGTAACACACTGCGAAAGTCTGTCAGAGCAGCAGATTCTAATTTTACTTGCTCACGGATGCCCAAGCACACTAAATTTCGGAATGAAGACATTTGGGCATCCCGGGAAGTGCCGCAAACGGTATAGCCTTGCTCAAGAAGCAACTTAGCTAGATAGGCTCCATCTTGACCTGACACGCCGCAAATCAGTGCTTTTTTCATCAACGTTTGCCCTAGTAATCGTTCCTGGTTAATTCCTATGAAGCATCGATTCTGAACGATGAACGGATTTAGATAGCTTTGCCTATTTCCGTTTAAATAGCATAGCTTGGAGTGCGGTCGTCAAATAACCAATCTGACCGTAGGCATACACTAAGTTATCAAAGCGTTGGGCTGGCTGAGAAAAATATTTGGCTGATTTGTAGAGTCCGCGTGCCATACGTTCGCTGCCCCGCCACAACTGACTAACACCCGTCTGACCGGCAATTTCTTCCCGATAGCATTCACTAATGCCTTGCCACCAGCTACGCTGCAAAAACCAGCTCGGTTTGAGGCGTTCTGGTGCAACATTATGGGCGGCTAGGGCATCAGGAAGATATGCCACCTGCCAACCCTGCTTAAGAGCCAGTTCTGTCATGTACAACTCTTCATTTGATAATAACCGTTTGCCCTGCCGCCCCAGATTTGGATCAAAGCCACCAACTTGTTCGAGAAAGGTTCGTCGGATAGAGTAGTTCAAGCCTCTAGGGGTCAAACCGGATGTGTTAATATACATAAACCTATCACCTAGATCGTACAATCCTAGATTCCCCGCCAATTCAGGGGAAATCCAGCTAGGAGGCTCTATTCCACTGGGCCAGATGAGGGTAACTTTCCCACCGGCTACGGCGAGTTTTTCGTTATTTTTATAAGCCGCTACTAGCACGTTTAACCACTGACGACTGGCTACGGCATCATCATCAAGGTAAGCTAAAATTGGAGCTGTAGTTTCCTTGGCTCCAGTATTACGAGCGACGGACAAACCGATAACGGGTTCGTAGACGTATTTCAGATCAGGATGGGGAAGGCGCTCTTCTACTACTTCGCGAGTGCGATCGCTTGAGGCATTATCTACCACCACTACTTCAATATCCTGGCAGTCTTGTACCAGCAGACTATCAATAGCAGCTCCTAAATAGGTGTCTCGATTGTGAGTACAGATAATAGCAGCAATTTGGGGCTCAGGCATAAATTTATCTCTAGGCGCTTCTTATTTGGATGTGGAATATACCGATTTGCATGGGTCTAGCTTACTCTTTTTAAAGAATACAGCTCTGGTTGAACCGTCCAGAAATACGGCGGCAGCTCACTCCCAGAAGGTTTTCCCCCTAAACTCTAGTACCAAGTGTTATGATTGTCGGTTGAACCCTGAAACCTGATATTTCATTTGGGAGTGCATCTTTTCCCGCTCAAACCCAAGACACCCAGCACTGTCGAGAGTGCTGGAACCTAAGGTTTCATTGCAAAAATTACTAATTTTAACCCTTTCCAGAACGACTTGGGTGCAATTAGAACTACTACCAAGGTGAGTTAAAACTAGTTGGCAATTTTACCATTGAATGGTTTTGCTTTTGAAAGCAGGGTGCCAGGGTTTTGTCATGCCGTAATTTATTAAGGATAATTAAACATGAGTACCGTTTTGCTGATCGAAGACACCCCGACTCAGATGGAATTGATCGGTTCTTATCTGCGTAAAGGGGGTCATACTGTCATTCGGGTAACTAATGCTAAAGATGCACTGAGTAAAGCAATCGAAAAAAATCCTGATTTAATTATTACAGATGTAGTGATGCCAGGATTGAGTGGCTTTGAGTTGTGTAGAAAGTTTAAAAACACTCCGGCTACTGCCGATATTCCCATTATAATTTGTTCGTCCAAAGACAAAGAAATTGACCGTCTCTGGGGAATGAGGCAAGGCGCTAAAGCCTATTTAACCAAGCCCTTTACCCAAGAACAACTCATTCGTACCGTTAAAATAGCAATGGCTTGATACTAATTCTTTATTTGTCTGCACTAAATACTAATCTTCGTAGGGATACACGGCTGTGTAGCCCTACCCAAGTTTAAAAGCTTTCGCTACACCCCCGCACAGACTTTGCACCATTGGGCATAGTAGCTCCACACAAATTAACAAGATAGAGATTGGCGGTATTAAGGCTAGCTCCCTTCAATTTAGCGTTAATTAACTGCGCACCAATCAATGTCGCATTGCTTAAGTTAGCTTTTGTGAGGTTAGCGTTGTTGAGATTTGTTCCACTCAGATTGGCACTACTGAGATTGGCATCCTTCAAATTTGCACCCTCCAAATTCGCCTCACTTAGATTAGCGTTGTTGAGATTTGCCCCACTCAGGTTAGCATCTTTTAGATTTGCCCCACTCAGGTTAATATTACTCAAATCACAGGTAGGGCAATTTTGGGCTTTTTCTAATTTTGCCTGAGATTCGGGGTCTGTTTCTGGGGTCGTTAGTTCCACACAAGCAGAAGTGCCAACGACTAACAGTAGAATAACCCAGATTTTTCGTTTCATTGTAGATTAAGTGCTGTGTCTAACTATTCCCATTGTCCAAATCCTGTTTTGTTGCAGCACAATTGGTATGCAATTCTTATAGATTGACAATCGTCAATGTTTTCAAGCTGAGGTGGGGAGTAGGGAATAGGGAAAACTACAGGATTGCCCGTTCTCCGTTCCCTTTCAACATCCGCTACCAAATCCGTTGCCTCATTCCGCAAGGATTTTACCATAGCGGTTCTCTCTCATGTGGGTACAATAGGATCCCCTCGCATCCCCCTTATAAAGGGGGACTTGAAGCTCAAAGACGTATCTCACAAGACTAGGCAACGCTATATGTAGCGTGCAACGATTGGGGCAAACTCCAGAGCGAGCTAGAGAGGAATCGCTAAAATTATCCTGAGCTAGAAATAAACAATAATGAATGATAAAATAGCATCAAAATTCATTTTTGAAAATGAGCATAAATCATTTGGACTATTGTCAATATCTCCTAAGTAGTCAAATTAATTATACCCTGACAAAGTTTGCCGAACACAGTAAAGAGTTGAGTCACGATACAATTAATCGTTATTTGAATTCCGAAAAATTAACACCTTCAGTGATTTGGGAGAAGGTGCATTCAGAACGTCAAAGTCATCCGGATGGCTGCTTGGTATTTGGTGGAGTTAACCTTCCCAGTCCTGATGCTCCAGCTTGATAAATTTTGGTTTCTGTCAATGGGTAAGTCCTGGGAATGTTGACAAAATATTGCAGTCAGCATGATGAGCAAGGAAAAAACTATTTTTAGTACAGATTGGATTGCTATTAAGGAAACGGTTAGGGGTTATCATTACCTGGAACGAAAAGGAAGAGACTCTGTTGCGATATTTCTGGTGAGAAAAAGCAAGGTTAATAGCGGAGAGTATGAGGTTCTGATTAGACAGCAGCCTCTTTGTATCGATATTCCTGATATTCATGAAGAACATCGGCTTTATCCTTGCCCCATTACTGGGGGGATAGAGGAAGGGGAGTTGCCAGAGGAAGCGGCGGTAAGAGAGGTGTATGAAGAAGCGGGTTTTTCAGTTGGGGTTTTGCCGCTGGGTAAGTATATTGTTGGGACTCAAACGAATGAAATTTGCTATCTGTATTATGCTGATGTAACGGGTACGGAGCCGGAAGTTGCCCAGCAGGATGGTAGTTATTTTGAATCGATTAGTAGAAATGAATGGTATCCTTTGGATTATTTGAATGAATGCGATTATGCGGGTTGTCAGATTGGGTATTTTAGATTGCGAGATATTTTTTTAGGCTGAGATGTTGCACTGAATTAGTTATCCGCCGTGGAATTAATTCCACGGCTCATAGATCAAGTCCATTGAAATGGACTAAAATTCTTGTAGGTTCATATAAACTTATTGTGTTAGTCCTCTTCAGAGGACTTTAGCTATGACGCAGGGATTTGAATCCCTGGCTGATTAAAGGGTTAGTGCAAAATCTATATAATAGCCTGATAAGAGAGTTGTGAAAGATGGCAGCCAATTATTCCTCTACTCCCACAATTTCTCCCAAAGCATTAGCATATTGCTCTTTCCCATTCTGCGCCGCCGATGCCGAAGGGAAGGTTTACAGATACTTTTTTTAATTTTGCTGGGTCTTGTTTTGCCATCAGTTTATTCCTTTGATGAATTCACCAGCTTCTAAGTTGAACTTACACTAAACTCTTTCACAACCTTGACGATATCTGTTGCTTGATCAGGATAAAGTTTCGCCAGAAGTCCACACATCTGATAAGCAGTATCCAGGTAGTAAACGCAGGGAATTAACAAGCGTTTGAAGTTCTCCCGATCGCCTGTTTCGACCAGCCATGATGCAATTCCGGGTAGATACAAGTTACGCTCTGTAAGTATTTTCTCCGCTGTCCTCACTGCTTCCTCTCCCTTACCTGCCATTACCTGCATCCCTACAATCGCCTTGAGCGCTTGTATAAGTTTTTGTTCATCCTCTATCTTGTCTTTAGCTTGAAGGGCAGCAGTGAGAGTTTTCAATAGTTCTTGTTTTTTTCCTTTCTTAAACTGAGTCAAGGCAATCCACGAAAGAGCTTTCACCAGTTCCGATTCATCCTCAATCTCGTCTGTAGTTTCCAGAGCATGGGAAATTTCTCCTGCCTGTGCCTGTGCTGCTGCTATTTTTGACAAGTAAATGTCTCGCTCCCTTAGAAGTTTTTTGGCAGATACAAGGAGTTCTTTAAAGGTAGCTAGTGCAGCTTCTTCGTCTATAACCGCTTGTGCCAATGCTATTGTAAATAGAGCATTCACCCAATCCAGGGAATGTCCTTCGGCAATTTCAGAGGCCGTCGAGAGGGTTGCCTGTGCCTCATCTTTTCCATCTTCTGCCTCTGCCTTTGCTATAATTCCAAACACTTCAGCTTTGCTCCAAGGAAATTCAATCCTTTGTGCCGTCTTACGAGCTTCAGGATACTCCTTTGCCCTCACTTGTGCCTTAGCTACTATTGTGAAGCTATTTACACGTCCATCTTGAGTTTCAATTGACTGGGCAATCTCTAGGGCACTATCAAAAATAGCTTTCGCCTCCTCTCCCTTGTCTGCGTTTTTCATTACCTCTGCTATTTTTGCTGTGATAATTACTCTTTCTTTTTTTCTATGGCTTTTAATACCTTGGGCAATCTGATGAGCAATGCTGGCGGTAGCTATCTCTTCCTCCTTCTTCTGTTCGACTTTTACCTGTACCTCTGCTACTTCTGCTAGTGCTAAAGCTTTTAAAAACTCAGGTTCAGCTTCTTGTGCCAACTTGAGAGCAGCGGCAAAAGTAGATCTGGCTTCTCTAGGTTGCCCGTCTTCTGCTAGTTTCTTTGCAATCAAACCTAGGGCTTCTAGTTGTGTCCAACCGTATATCTTTTCAACCTCCTCAACAATCTCCCGTAGGGCAGTAAAATTCTCTGCCTTGGCGTATTCTTCTGCTTTTGTTAGAAAATTACTATGCTGTCCTCCTCGATTCTCAATTTCTTCGCTAGTCTTACGAGCATTCGTATGTTTGATAAACTCTCTTGCTTCAGCTTGCGATACTGCTATCTCTTCGATGGCATCCAAGTCGCCATAGTTGCTAAAAATCCTATACAGAGTAATGCGGTGATATTTCTCCAAAATCTGCTGAACTATAACAGTACAGATATCCTTAATGCTACAGATATCCTTATTCTGGATAAAAATATATGCGAGGAAATAAGCAGCATAATCACCTTGCCAACGGGTATCCCAATTTACTTGAAAATGAGGTAATTCTTTCTTCTGCAACTTATCTAAAGTCTCGCGTGTTTCATCCAGCTTTCCCTCATCTTTCAACTCCCACGCCAGCAACAAATACCACAGAATACGCCGTTCAATTTCATACTGATCAGCCAGTCTCCATGCCCTTTTAAGACTACCCGATCGCAAGGCATCTAGTGGTGACTCTTGAGCATTTGTCTGCCCCAGTCTGTGTGCGTGTACCAGCACAAACTCAGCCATTATCTCTGTCTTGTCTTCCTCCGCAGCACCTAGTAAGGCAGTTTGCACCGTCTTCAGAGGCAAATCAGGTTCATCGGGTAACTGTTGCTGTTGGGTAGATGCAAAATCTTCATCCCGTGCGATCGCATACAGCTCCTCCCACCGCTCCACCTCCCGCAAGTGTTCTGCATAATGCCGCAAAGCATAACGACTCTGGTATTTCTCCCACTTAGCACAGTAGTCAATTAAATCGTGCAAAGCATCCTCAGCATCGTCTCCCAACTGGGCGGCAAACGTCGTAGCTAGCAAAGGGTGGGCAAAAGCGTAGAGCTTTCCCTCGCTAATTCTCATCCAGCGCGTCACCTGCCAACTCTGATGCAACTGCCGTAATTGGCGATCGCGCATTCCCGTCAGCGCTTTAACATCCTCTTTTTCAAGTACCCCTTTCGCTACCGCCAGCAGTGCAAAAAACTGCCACCGCTCATCTGGCAATTCCAGTTCGTCTAAGCCCCTTAACTGCTGCTCCACATACCGCTCAAACCCTTTAGGCGTCTGTGCTAATAGTTCCCGCACATCCTGTCCCTGTTTTGCCGCATGACTCAATTCCTCAGTCAGGTAGCGCAAGTAAAGCGGAAATCCTTGAGTAATTTCATCAAGTTGGGCAACAAAATGGGTATCTTCGGCAAATGCTGCCAACTCATCCGTATTTCGTAACCATTGTGCGATCGCTTGCTTATACAAACGTTCAAGATGTGATAGCTGGCAATTATCTGTCCAGCCTTCCAAATATTTTTGCTCTTGTCCTTCGTCAGCTCTCGCTGAAGCAATGACAAACACATTCTCAGGCAGAGGAGTAGGAAAAGGAGCCGAGAAAGGACGTTCAGCTTCATCTAAACCATCCAAGACAATGACCAAAGGTTTGCCTTCTCTTGCACCGCGTTCTCGCAAGAGGTTATAAAGCCTTATCTTCAGATCCTCTTCATCGCTTGGCAACTGCTATTAGGTGTTGATGTAATTTGAAACGCTACCCTTGCCGTCTCATCTCCCAAATCAATACCGGGATAGTTACTATCTTCTGTATAGTTCAGATTCTTGAGTTCTTTATAACCGTAAACTTCAGCAAGGATAGGAATTAATACAGTTTCAGCCACTTTGTTAATGTCTGTTTTCCCCATTGCTGTCTCAGCCCTTACCTGGGTTACGAACAGTGACATCAAATGGCTGATTCTATCTAGCGATCGCTTAAGATTCATGAACTCTCTTAACTCTATACAGCCTATTTCAGGTTGATGAAATACAGTATACCCAAGCAAGATCCCCGACTTCTCCAAGAAGTCGGGGATCTGGAGTACCTGCTGTATCTCGCCACGCTCAAGCTCAAGGACTCATTCCAGACAGCATTACTAGACTTACCGCTTTCCTGAAATACCTGTTAACTCTGATTGACGCTCTAACTTCTCAATATCTCGCTCCTGCCGTGGCTTACCCTTAGAATTGAACCAATCATCGCTTATTCCCTTGATGACAATATACAGAATTGGCACCACAAACAAACTTAAAAACGTCGCCACAAACATCCCACCAAACACAGCCGTACCCAAAGATTGACGACTACCAGCCCCAGCACCCGTCGCAATAACCAAGGGAAAAATACCCAATAACGTAGAAATAGCCGTCATCAAAATGGGTCGCAAGCGCTGTTGTGACGCTTCAACAGTTGCCTTCGTTAACGGCATACCCTGTTCTCGAAGCTGGTTGGCAAATTCCACAATTAGAATCGAGTTCTTACTCGCCAAACCAATTAGCATCACTAGACCAATCTGACAGTAGACATCATTGGGAAAACCCCGCAGTGACTGAGCTAGAAGCGCACCTAAAACTGCCAAAGGAACAGATAAGAGAATAATAACGGGGTCAACATAGCTTTCGTACTGGGCAGCTAGAACTAAGAAGACTAACACCAATCCAAAGCCGAAAATAAGCGGTGCTTGACCACCCGACTCAATTTCTTCCAGGGAAGTCCCCGCCCATTCGTAGCCCAAACCCCGTGGTAGTACCTGAGTTGCCACCTGTTCCATAGCATTAATCGCATCCCCAGAACTAGCACCAGGAGCCGCTGCACCATTAATTTCAATCGAACGGAACAGGTTATAGTGGTTAATTGTTTGCGCTCCAGTGGTGGGGGTGAGCGTTACCAAATTGCTCAGGGGAATCATTTGATCCTGTTGCGATCGCACATAGAGTTGATTAATATCCTCTGGGTTGGAGCGAAACTGCTTGTCTGCCTGGACATACACCCGATACGTCCGCCGATCTAGGTTAAAGTCGTTGACATAACGTGAACCCAGATAAGTCTGTAAGGTGCTAAAGATATCATCAATATCCACTTGCAGCGCCTTAGCTCGATTGCGGTCAACCTCAATCAGCATCTGAGGCGTATTCGCCGCATAGGTACTAAACACTGCCTGCAAGTCAGGATGCTGATTGGCAGCACCCAGCAACTTACCCATATTCTCAATGAGTGTTTCCAGACTCAGGTTGCCTTGTCTGTCTTGTAGCTGAAACTGAAAGCCACCAAAACTGCCCAAACCCTGGATAGACGGTGGGTTAACAGGTAAAACCCTCGCTTCTTTAATTCCCATCAGGGGACCGCGTACTCGGTCGATAATGGCTAGGGCTGACTGAGACGGGTCTTTGCGTTCTGACCAAGGCGTGAGAGTTGTAAAAATGATGGCACTGTTGGCAGTACTGCCACTAAAACCAAAGCCGCCGACGGCAAACGTGGCTCGAACTTCCGGTATTTCTAGAATAATGTCTTCAATCTGACTCATCACCTCGCTGGTGTAGTTCAGCGATGTTCCCTCTGGTCCTTGAATAATCGTAATGAAATACCCTTGGTCTTCATCGGGGAGAAACGCTGAAGGCACACTGGTGAAAAACCAGCCTGTCAGTGCCAAAAGACCGATAAAAACCAGGATCACCAAGAGTTTAACTTTTACCAGAACGTTGAGCGATCGCTTATACTGATTTTGCTGCCATTCTAAGAAGCGATTAAACACGCCAAAAATGCGATCAAGCCAACCATGAGTTTCGGGTTTCTGACGCAGTAATAAACCGCCAAGGGTAGGTGTGAGAGTCAGGGCGTTAAAGGTGGAAACGGCGATCGCAAACGCAATCGTCAGGGCAAACTGGCGGTAAAGTGCGCCCGTCGTGCCTGGAAAGAAGGCAACGGGGATAAACACTGCCATCAGCACCAGGGATGTGGCAATCACCGCCCCGTACAATTCCCGCATCGACTCGATTGCCGCCCGACGCGGTTTCATGCCATCCTTTTGAATCTTAGTGATAATATCCTCTACCACCACAATTGCATCATCTACCACCATCCCTGTTGCCAGTGTCAGACCAAATAAGGTCAAACTGTTAATCGAAAAGTTAAATACCTTAACAAAGATAAACGTCCCGATTAAAGCAACAGGAATAGTAATCGCGGGAATTAGAGTGGTTCGCCAATCCTGCAAGAAAATAAAAATCACCACGACTACCAGCGCCACCGCTAGCAGGAGGGTGAAGACGACTTCTGAGAGGGACTGTTCCACATAATCGGTTGTATCGAAACCGATATCGACTTCCATCCCCGGTGGGAACGTCTCCGCCAAGCGTGCCATTTCCGCTTTGACTCCCCTAGCCACATCCAGGGCATTACTACCGGGAACTTGATAAATCCCCAAACCCACGGCTTCATTTTTCCGAAATCGCAGAAATGTGTTATAATTTTCCGCACCTAATTCCGCTCGCCCCACATCTTTTAGCTTGACCAGCGAACCCTCCTCACCCGTTTTCAGGACGATTTCCTCAAATTCGGAGACATCCTTAAGTCGGCTAACTGCCCGGAGGTCAATTTGATACTGTTGGTCATCCGGGGCTGGCGGCTGACCGATACGCCCAGCACCCACCTGGATATTCTGCTCTCGCAGGGCATCAACCACATCCTGAGCCGTCAGGTTGCGGCTGGCAAGTCGGTTGGGGTCAAGCCACAGGCGCATGGCATAGGTACGTTCCCCAAAAATTACGACATTACCAACGCCGTCCACTCGTTTTAGGGCATCTACTATATAGAGGTCGGCATAGTTACTTAAGAATACGTTGTCGTACTCGCCCTTTTCGGAGTAAAGACCAAAGCCCATGAGGATGCTGCTGGATTCCTTACTCACCGTCACCCCCGTTTGGGTTACGGCTTCGGGTAGCTGCGGCTGGGCAATCGACACCCGATTTTGGATATCGACCGCTGCAATATCTTGATCTCGTGTCGCATCAAAGGTCACGGTAATCGAACTGCTACCGTCATTACTGCTGCTCGAGGTCATGTAGCGCATCCCTTCGACGCCATTGATTTCCCGTTCCAGGATGGTTGTCACCGCGTTTTCCACGGTTTGAGCATCAGCGCCGATGTAGTTCGCATTGACGGTAACTTGCTT
>NZ_JADEWY010000038.1 GCF_015207375.1 Coleofasciculus sp. LEGE 07092
GGGGGTGATGGGGGGAGTTGTGTTGGAACATTCGGGTTTTCTATCTCCTTGTCTCCTTGTCCCCGTTCTCCCCTGCCTTCTCGAATCAATCTTGAAGTTTAATCATAGCTGTACTGACTGGGAATCATAGCTTTACTGACTGGGATAGTAGTAAAATTAGAGATTGTGCGCTTATTATATGGAAGTCAATGCCCAAATTAAAAACCCGCAGAGCAGCAGCAAAACGCTTTAGAGTAACTGGTACTGGCAAAATTAGACGCCGTAAAGCGTTCAAAAATCACTTACTCCAGCACAAATCCTCACAACGGCGGCGGCGTTTGTCGAATCTGAGTCTAGTGGACGAACGCGATGCGGACAATGTGCGCTTGATGCTGCCATATTTGTAGAGCTTTAGCCACAAATCACTAACTACTAATACCAAATCACGAGCTATGACAAGGGTAAAACGCGGTAACGTCGCTCGCAAACGACGCAAAAAAATTCTCAAACTTGCGAAAGGATTTAGAGGTTCCCACTCAAGACTCTTCCGCACTGCCAATCAACAGGTGATGAAGGCATTGCGAAATGCTTACCGCGATCGCCGTAAGCGCAAGCGGGATTTTCGACGCCTCTGGATTACTCGCATTAATGCAGCAGCGCGTCAGCATGGCATGAGCTACAGTCAGCTTATGGGTCAGATGAAAAAGGCAAACATCCAGTTGAATCGCAAGATGCTGGCACAGTTGGCAGTTCTCGATCCAGCTAGCTTTGGCAAAGTCGTGGAATTAGCCGATCAAGCTGGAAAATAAGTGAGTCATTTGTCCTCTGTCATTAGTCATTTGTCCTTTGTTGACAATGGCTAATGACTGATGGCTACTGAAGCGATCGCCAATGAAAACGTTTTTTAATTTCACGCTGGTAGTTGGATTGCTGCTGGTATCTTATATCGCACCCGCACCAGTTAGGGCTGCACAACTCGCAGAAATCGAGAAACGGGGTGAGTTAATTGTCGCTGTCAAAGATAACCTACGTCCCCTCGCCTTTCAGGATGCTAATGGTAATCTGCAAGGATTTGAAATTGATGTGGCGAGGCGTTTGGCGGCAGAACTTTTGGGGAATCCTGATGCAGTAGTTTTGCAGCCCGTAACGAATCGCGATCGCTTAGATGTGGTAATACAGGATAAAGTTGACTTGACTATTGCCAGAGTGACGGTAACAGACTCTCGTTCCCGATTGGTAGAGTTCAGCATTCCTTACTACCTAGATGGAACAGGTTTAGTCACCAAGAATGCCTCCATTAATAAACTCAGCGATCTCAGCACTGGGACGATTGCAGTAATCAAGGGTTCTAGCACGATCGCAGTGGTAAAGTATGCGTTACCAGGGGCGACGTTAGTAGGTGTTGATTCTTATCAAGAGGCGCGATCGCTTTTGGAAGCAGGGAGGGCTGACGCTTTTGCTGCTGATCGCAGTGTGCTGACGGGTTGGGTACAGGAGTATCCTGAGTATCAGCAACTTGCTGTGTGGCTGTCTGGGGAAGCCTTAGGCGTAGTGATGCCCAAGGGATTAGAATACGTTGAATTGCGGCAAAAAGTCAATGAGGCGATCGCTCGCTGGCGGGCTGAGGGTTGGTTAGCTCAACGCGCTGCCGCTTGGGGTTTACCATAGGTAAAGATTGAACCTGTATAGATTCCAGCAATCAAAGATGGATAATCCGCTTCCCATTACTTATTTATTGATATTGCTAGTGCTGCTGGGCGTTGCTGCTTCAGCAGTTGTCCGTCAAGTTCTCAAAACTCGCCGAATCGAGACGAACCTCTCACGGCTCGAAAAAAAGCTGCGAAACGAGCGCGGAAAAGTACAAGAGTATTACGAGTTGGGCAGTATTTATTTAGATAAGAAACTCTTTGCCCAAGCGATTATTCTATTTCAAAAAGCAATGAAAGCTGTAGATGCTGAGGAACAAAACCTCGCGCCTGTTTACAACGCCCTAGGTTTTGCTTACTTTTCTCAAGAACAGTACGATATTGCCATTCGCAACTACAAAGAATCCTTAAAACAAGAGCCGGAATATGTCACCGCACTCAATAACCTGGCTCATGCTTACGAACGTAAGAAGCTGACGGCGCAGGCATTACAAACCTATGAAGAAGCGCTACAGTACGAACCAAATAATAGCACAGCAAAACGCCGCTCCGAATCCCTTCGCAAGCGGTTAGCGACACCGGCATGAGACAGACTCCTAAAAACCATCCTTGAATATGCCCGTGCGGACAAATAAAACCGCAGGGGCATATTTTATTTTATCTTGAAGTGTAAAGTTGCAAATCACATCTATGAAACTGCCCGATGGTCCCAAAAGCTCCCCGACGATGCAGCTCATCCGGTGGATTGCTGACCCGCTCGCCTTCTTGGATAGTTGTGCAGAACGCTACGGGGACACGTTTACATTAAATCTGAGAAACTTTGAACCTTTAGTTTTTCTCAGCCATCCCCAGGCAATTCAAGAGATTTTCACTGCCGATCCGAAGCTGTTTGACTCAGGTCGGGGGAACAAGATTGTAAAACCCTTGGTGGGAGAGAATTCTCTATTATTGTTAGATGGCGCTCGCCATGCAGCACAACGGCGTTTGATGATGCCTCCCTTTCACGGGGAACGGATGCACTCTTACAGTCAATTAATGTGCGAAATTGCCGAGCAGGTGGCAAGTCAGTGGAACGTTGGTAAACCGATCTGCATTCGTGCCCAAATGCAAGAAATTACCCTACAAGTCATCGTGCAAACAGTATTCGGATTGCGAGAAGGAGTGCGTTATCAACAACTGATACCACTCCTCTCCGCTATGTTAAACATGACTGACTCTCCCCTGAGTTCAAGCCTGCTATTCTTTCGCTTTCTGCAAAAAGACTTGGGTGCATGGAGTCCTTGGGGACGCTTTGTGGGACGCAGGCAGCAAATTTATGAACTCTTGCAAGCGGAGATTGACGAGCGTCGAGAGCGATCGCAATTGCAGGGCAATGATGTTCTCACTTTAATGATGTCGGCGCGTGATGAACTGGGTCAGCCGATGACTGATGCAGAGTTAAAAGATGAGTTGATGACCCTTTTGTTTGCGGGTCACGAGACTACCGCGACTGCCTTAGCCTGGGCTTTCTACTGGATTCATCAGCGTCCTTCAATTTATCAAAAACTTGTACAAGAACTGGATAGTTTAGGGGAAAATCCAGAACCCATTGCGATCGCAAAACTCCCCTACCTTACCGCCGTTTGCCAAGAAACCCTGCGGATTTACCCCGTTATTTTCTTTGCATTTCCGCGAGTCACGAAAGCACCCATGCAGGTAATGGGTCGTCAATATGACACCAATACCACGTTATTTCCCTGTATTTACCTAACTCATCATCGGGAAGATATCTATCCAGAACCCAATCAATTTAAGCCAGAGCGCTTCCTCGATCGGCAATTTTCTCCCTATGAGTATTTGCCCTTTGGTGGCAGTAATCGCCGTTGTGTGGGCTTTGCTTTAGCGCAGATGGAAATGAAACTGGTATTGGCTAGCATTTTGTCGCGCTATCAGTTAACACTGGCAGATACCAAACCCGTAAAACCCCAACGTCGGGGCTTCACCGTTTCTCCAGAGGGTGGCGTGCGGATGATGGTAATAGGTCAGAGATCGCCTTCGGAGCGGGTTTCTGTCGGGACTGCCAGCACTAGTACTCAATAAATGCGTACTACGAGCAAGTTGTCAAAGGATTAGGACACTGCTCCTCCGGCGCAATCCACCCTTTCAATCCTTCATAGTTAACTAACGCCCAAGATTGGTCACATCCTAACAGCTTTACCTCTGTTGCTGGTGGAATTCGACCCATGACTCTGCTATCAGCACTAGCATTGGCATAAACAGAAACGCCCTCAGTACCGTAACCGCGAGTACTAATCCCCAAAAGCGGAGCGTAAACCCATCCCGTTCCCTGAAATTCCACGTTTTCGGGACTTTCCGCCTTCATTACCTGTACCCACTCCCCTTGAGATGCCTTGATATCAACAAAAACAGCAACAGCAGAGGTAGGTAATTTGTCAATCGTTTCGTAATTCTTTCCCGGACCCGAACGCACGTTCAAACCTTGGGAATCTTTATCAATTACATAGGCGCTCATCTGACAGCTACGCTGACTTTCAGCCGTCGTGCTAGAAACCGCCGCCACTTGATCGCCTGTTTTAGCAGGGGGTTCAGCTTCAGGTGAACTAGATAATTGTGATCTTTGAGATGTCGAGTTCAAGTCAGAAGTCTGACAACCAGCGGCGATGCTGCCCCAAAGTAGAGTCAAAACTAGTAATTTTTTCATGAATTATCCCTATCCTGCACAGATGCATGACATCCAATCGAATTGATTAGTGAAGTGCAATGAAGCAACAGATTTGGTAGCGGATGTAGCGGATTAACGGATATGTGAGAGATTCTAAATATTGGGCTACTTGCAGTGAAGGAGCTATTGAATGGCGATCGCCTGTGGATGTGATTAGGGATTATAAAAATTCCCAGGAACCGAGAAACTCGGCTCCTAGGAGTACTAACTCTACTTCACAGAAGCCTTAGCACCAGCCTCTTCTAGTTGCTTCTTAGCCTCCTCAGCCGCATCCTTGGCAACGGCTTCTTTAACAGGCTTGGGAGCTGATTCCACCAAATCTTTGGCTTCCTTCAGACCTAGACCGGTTAACGTCCGCACTACCTTCAAGATGGCAATTTTCTTGTCAGCGGGAACGTCTTCCAGCACGACATCAAATTCGGTTTTCTCTTCAGCTTCTTCAGCCGGAACCGCAGCTCCACCGCCACCCGCCATACCGGGAGCCATCATCATCATGCCGCCAGCCGGAGCCGCAGCGCTGACACCAAAGGTATCTTCAATTTGCGTGACCAGCTCAGAAGCTTCTAGCAGAGTCAGTGATTTTAATTTTTCCAGAATTTCGTTGGTTGTATCAGACATCGATAAACTCCTTTAAGATGAATTATTTGGTTAGTCCCCCCATCCCCCCCTCTCCCCATCAAAGCTCCAGTGAATTACACCTGGAGAACGCCCATTAGAATTAGGCTTTGTCTTCTTTCTGAGCAGCGATCGCTTGTAAGACGCGACCCAGGGAAGCAGGAACCTCATTGATACCGCGACCCAGGGAAGCAGGAACCTCATTGATACCCACAGCCAGCTTGGTAGCGATAGAATTAATCGCACCAGCAATTTGGGCAATCAGTTCCTCCTTAGACGGCAAGTCAGCGATCGCTTTAACTTGGTCTTGATTCAAGGCACGACCTTGCATGACGCCGCCCTTGAATTCTGTCTTCTTACTGACTTTCTGGAAGTCCTGGTAAGCCCTGATTGCACCGCCAATGTCATCTTTGACTAGCAGAAAGGCGGTTGAACCGACAAGGAATTCGGTCATCGGTTGCCAGTTTTCATCACCCTCGACTGCCCGCCGCATCAGAGTGTTCTTGGTCACTTTACAAACGGTGCCAGTCGGACGCACACGATTCCGCAAGTCGCTGATTTCCGCAACCGACAATCCCTGATAGTCGATAACAATCGCTAACTGAGACTCGCCCAAAAGTTTCTGCAAATCGGCAACGACTTCCTGTTTGTTTTCTAGTGTTCTGCCCATTCGTTTCTCACCTCCTTTTTGTTATTAGTCATTAGTCATTAGTCATTAGTCCGTTGTTGAATTGTCAGTTGACCGAGGACTAACGACTAATAACCAACACAAAACCCCGGACACCATGCCGGGGTTGCGCTTTATATCTTAAGTGCTACGCCATTCACATAGAATGCCCATGGCACGGCAGATATATAGGGCGCTGACCTCGGCAGGATATTAAGCGATTCGCACCTGCTTTCTCTGGTACAAGCCAATTGAGTTTTAGTTTGTCAGACTGCTAAAACTTCAAATTAGACAGCCTCAATTTTCATGTCTCGCAGAGTATTAATTTCGACTTCAATTGATGGACCCATTGTCGCCGATACATATATACTACGCCAAAAACGACCTTTTGCTCCCGAAGGACGGTTGCGGTCGATTGTTTCCTGCAAGGATTTGAGATTCGCTAGCAAGTCTTGGGCAGAAAATGATGTCTTGCCAAACATAACATGAACGATGCCAGTGCGATCGGAACGAAACTCTACTTTACCAGCTTTAACTTCTTCGATTGCTTGCGCCAAATCAAAGGTTACTGTTCCGCCTTTGGGTGAAGGCATCAAACCTCGCGGTCCCAAAAGCCGTCCCAATTTTGCCACCTGCGGCATCATATCTGGTGTCGCAATCAGGCGATCAAAGTCCATCATGCCGTTTTGGATTTCTGCAATCAGTTCCTCTGAACCGGCAATATCAGCCCCAGCGTTACTCGCTTCCGTAACTTTCTCACCTCTGGCAATCACTGCTACCCGCACAACCTGACCAGTCCCCTTCGGCAGTGCCACAGTTGTCCGCAACTGCTGATCGGTGTACTTCGGGTCGATTCCCAAGCGGATATGGGCTTCTGCTGATTCTGGAAACTTAGCAGTGGCTGTTTCTTTTAAAAGATTAAGTGCTTCTAAGGGTTCGTAAGGTCTCTCTTCAACCTTCTTTTGCAATTCTTGCAGTCGGCGCGATATTTTTTTTGACATTTTCTCTCTCCTGGGGTCACTAACGAAGCGCTGCTTCTCCCCCTGATTGGGTTTAGTGAAATTGAGTACTCAGAAAGTCTGAACTTATAAAGTGTAAAGTATGAAAGAGGATTTTTGGTGGGTGTACCAAAGTCATCCTTCCCTTCATAGGTTAGCCTTCTAGTCGCTAATTGCCACTCCCATGTTTCGGGCAGTGCCTTCGACAATTTTCATGGCTGCCTCAATGTCATTAGCATTAAGGTCAGGCATCTTAGTCTGGGCAATTTCTTGGAGTTGCGCCCGCGTAATTGACCCAACTCTCTGTTTGTTGGGTTCACTCGAACCCCGTTCAACTCCTGCTGCTTTTTTAATCAGCACAGATGCTGGTGGCGTTTTGAGGACGAAGGTAAAACTGCGATCCTCAAAAACCGAAATCTCTACTGGCACCACCATGCCAGCTTGGTCTGCGGTCTTGGCGTTGTATTCTTTACAGAACGCCATGATATTTACCCCGTGCTGACCCAAAGCTGGTCCCACAGGCGGGGCTGGGTTGGCTTTCCCTGCCGGGAGAGCCAACTTAATCATTGCAACGACTTTTTTTGCCATTATTTAGCTCGTTTTTTCAACCTGGTTGAATTCTAATTCTACAGGTGTATCCCGTCCAAAAATTGAGAGTAATGCTTTGAGTTTGCTGCGTTCTGGGCTAACTTCAATCACTTCGCCTTCAAAATCTTTGAACGGACCTGATAGTACTATGATCTTATCCCCAACAGCCATGTCAACTTTAATGACTGGCTCTTGTTCTTCGGTCTGCTTGAAGATCCGTTCTACTTCTCCTGGACTCAGCGGCACGGGTTTCACGTGTCCCCGTCCTCGTCCGTAGCGACGTTTTTGTTCTGCCCCAACAAAATTAATCACATTTGGTGTATTTTTGACAACCTGCCAGGTGTCATCATCCATCACCATTTCGACTAACACGTAGCCTGGGAAGACCTTTTCTTCAGAGTGTTGCCGAGAACCATCCTTGCGGATTTTTACGGTTGGTGTCTGGGGAATCTGCACTCTCAAGATCCGATCAGCTACATCAAGGGTTTGAACGCGCTGTTCGAGGTTGGTTTTGACCCGCTTTTCACAACCAGATGCTACCTGAACCGCATACCAATGTGCAGATTGAGAGTCTTCTAGCTGTTGATTTGGATCGCTTGATTCGTTTGTTGTAAAACTCATCAAAATACCTGTCCTGATACCCACACGAAGAGACCATCCACCAAATAAATGAGGGTGGCTGAGAGAATTACCATCATCAGTACAGCCGCTGATTCACTGAGGAGCTGCTGCCGAGAGGGCCAAACCACTTTAGCGAGTTCTTCTTTTGTGTCTTGAAGAAACTTGACTGGATTTAACCCAGAGGTGGTTTCCTGAATCTCTACTTCATTTTTTGTTTTCTTTGCCACAATGTTTTTTCTCCCCCGTTAATCAATTTGGGATGCTCGTTAATGAAGTTAGGAGAACGCTGCCAAACCGAGAATTTGGCAACTATTCACAAAATTAAGTCTAACCCAAAGTCTTTCACTTGTCTGAGGCTACGCCTGCCACAGCGATGCTTTTGGGTAGACCTAAAATTCCGCCTTCATTTAACGGATTCAAGCGCGCCCTGGAGGACTTGAACCCCCGACATCAGGTTTTGGAGACCTGCGTTCTACCAACTGAACTAAGAGCGCTTGATTAGTAGGAGAGGTAAAGCTACCTCTGCTGCCTTATTCAGTGTAGCGCAATTGGGGCATGAATACCAAGTCAACCTTCCATATTAAATATGTGGATTAGCGATCAAAGCGCTGTTTGACTCGAGTCGCTTTACCAACGCGATCGCGCAAGTAAAATAGCTTGGCTCGACGCACTTTCCCCCGACGCACAATTTTAATGTTGGCAATTCGGGGTGAATGTATCAGAAAAATCCGTTCGACCCCAATACCTTGAAAGATTCGTCGTACTGTAATTGTCTCATTGATGCCACCGCTACGCATAGCGATAACGGTGCCTTCGTAAGGCTGTACCCGTTCTTTGTTGCCTTCCCGAATCCGGACGCCCACCCTTATGGTGTCGCCAATGTGGATGGTAGGCAGATCAGATTTAAGCTGTTCGGCTTCCAGTGAGCGAATAACTTCTTGAGCGTTCATTTCTTTTTAAGAAAAGTCACAGCCTATTATAATAACTCAATAACTGAGCTTTTGTCTAGCGAGTCTCAAACTTGCAGCACTGACAATAAACCCTAATACCGTAAGCTGGGCAAAAGCAACTAACGGTGGTATGAGCATTTCAGCTTTAGAAAGTTTGCCCACCCTACCTAAAATCAGCTTGTTGAGATTCGTGCAAGAGGTGAAGAGTTACACTCATCCTTAGACTGGCTATAGTTGATAAAACCCAATGATTTTAATCCGAGCGCATCTATCCAAATGTCACCCCAATCTCTAAAAAGTATTGCTACTACTGCCATTATTATTACCTTGACAGGGTGTAGTCTCCTGTCTAGTCCGGCGACTTATTCGGTTAAAAAAGTCAGCGATGGAGACACAATTACGGTGACAGATGCTAGCGGAACGGATATCAAAGTGCGCTTTGCCTGCGTGGATGCTCCAGAGGTTCCCCATACCGCTAAGGAGAGGAAAAGTCGAAAATTGGTAGACAAAAGCCAATTCCAGTGGGGCGGAAAAGCGCAACAGCGAGTGCAGCAATTAGTCGCACAAGGAGGCGATCGGGTGCAACTGACTGTAACCGATACCGATCAGTATGGACGTAAAATTAGTGAAGTTCATCTAGCAGATGGCACCTTGATTCAGGAAGTTTTAATCCAAGAAGGACTTGCACAAGTCTATCGCCCTTACCTAAAAAACTGTCCCAGTGCTGCAATTGTGGAACAGGCAGAAGCAGATGCTAAAAAGAAGCGTCGGGGAGTTTGGCAAGATCCTAAATACGTTTCGGCTTGGGAATGGCGTCGTAGTAGTAAGTAGGGAATGGGGAGTGGGGAGTGGGGAAAGAACTCAATTGTTAGTAATCTTCATTTTTATAAGATTCCTGTTGTCTCGAAACGGTTAGCTGCCACAAAACCGGCCCAATTGCTCCTCCCATGACCCCAATTCCGACACTAAATGCCAGTACGATTCCTACGGGTAGGCGAATGGATTCAAAGGTTAGAAACCTGAGAGAGACGAGTGTGGCATTCTGTACGGACAAAATAGCGATCGCTACAATCCAAGCTGCGGCTATTAGGGAAACAAGTAGATTCATGAAAGCTTTCATGGGTAATTCAAGAATTAAGATAGCTCAGTTACAGCAGCAAAGTGGAGGCAAAGGCAAGGCTGAGAATTTCCCAATCTGTTGCCAGAATCAGCATTTTAGGGTTAACCTGTCAATCATATTGACTCGATCCTAATACGACGAAAGTTGCCAGCACCGCTCTTCAGGGGGAAGATATATAGTGATATCATCCTCACTACCTAGCAACTGAACGCTGCCCGTCGCCTTCTGCCATTGGGAGAGTACCCTAGTATCGGAGCTGTAAGCCATCGTGAGCCAGACTGAATCCCCAACCCTACATACCTTTCAAACAGAAGTTTCTCGTCTGCGAGAAGAGCTGCACCTGAGAGATCAGCTTGTACAACAGCTATCTCAGGAACTATTTCGCCTCGTTAAGGGCAATGCCAACTTTACTCCTCCACCAGAGGTTTCCGAGCGGCATCAAGCTCAGATGCGAGTCTTGCGAGAACAGTTGCAAGAGGTCGAGCAACAGGTACGCTTTTACCAAGAGCAAATTACCACTCGCGATGAAGAAATTTATCAATTGCGGCAGTCAGTTCAGGAACTCAGTGACCGTTCCCGTATGCTTGAGCAGGTAGTACAGGAACTCCCGCACATTTATCGTCAGAAATTTTCTGAGCGCATGGCACCTGTAAGAGAAAAGGTGACAATGTTGCAACGGGAAAATCGGCAGCTTCACGCTGAGTTGCAAAGCGTCAGCTATCGGCTGGCAGTCAGAAATCGCAACATTACGCACATTGACTTGCCCAGTTTCTCTCGTCCTAGTGGTAGTCCGATTCCAACCTTTGGGAATATCTAGGGCGGTTGTCATTGCAGAAAGGCAGTTTTACGGCAAGGTAGAGACGTAGCGTGCTACGCCTCTACGTTTTGTTGCATATGAATACAGATAATCGTTACAGAACAGAGAATTTTCTGGAAATAATCCAGAGCAAGCCTCTGATGACTTGAAAGAGGTTGTACAAGCCGCATACCAAAAACGAATCGCTTCGTTGTTGGTGGCAGTGAACCATCAGCATTGGGGTGGCTTTGACCCACAAACCAATACGGTGCAACTGCACGAGCAAAAACAAGCTGGCGATGAAGACTTATTGGATTTTGCAGCAGTTCATACTATCTTGAATGGCGGAACTGTTTATGCTGTAGAACCCGAACGGGTGCCAGCCGAGTCATCAGTAGCCGCAGTTTTGCCCTATTGATAACGAAGGCTAGACCTCGCAAGTGATTGCTCTTTAAAGAATCAGGAAAGAATCACGAAAATTTGCTAGAGGGATTGATTGAAAGCACCCCATAGATGATAGGATTCCCATCAGTGCCGTGGGTCACACGGGAATCGTCAAGATGCTACGCATCGCGTTTTGTGTGAGGAATGTTCGCGAAAGGAATAAAAAGTCTGTGATAGATGCAAAATTAACGTCTGGACGGTCTATCAGCTTGACCGGCTCCAGACTCTTGACGTTGCTAGCGGTTAGTTTGAGCCTGGGCGCATTGATACTAGATTGGGTGGCAGGGCGAACGCCGCTATCAGGACTTTCAATCACCTTGCCGCTGTGGGTCTGCGCTTTGCTTACAGCAGCATTGGGATACTGGGTTGTCCCATTCCTGCAAACCCTCAAACTCGGGCAGATTATTCGCGAGGATGGACCCCAAACCCATTTACAAAAAGCAGGCACCCCAACCATGGGCGGGGTGTTTTTCGTACCAGTAGCTGTGATTGTTGCCCTGTTATGGTCGGCACTATTTGGGGCGCAAAACTTTATCTCTGTTTTAGTCGTATCAGTTGTTACCCTTGGCTATGCAGGAATTGGGTGGCTCGATGATTGGCAAATAATCCGCCGCCGTTCCAACAAAGGTATCTCGCCCCGCATGAAACTGGCGCTGCAAGTGAGCGTGGGCTTAGTATTCTGTCTGTGGTTGGCAGCGAGTCAACCTGCTAGTATGACAACGATTAACCTGCCCTTGGGTTTAGTCTTACCCTTAGGGGCGCTGTTTTGGCCCCTAGCGTTGTTCGTGCTGGTGGCAGAAAGTAATGCTACCAATCTCACCGATGGAGTGGATGGGCTAGCGGCTGGGACTTGTGCGATAGCTTTACTGGCACTCGCGGCGATTGTGGCTCCCACGTCACCCGGTTTGATGATTTTCTGTGCCTGTATGAGTGGCAGTTGCCTGGGCTTTGTCGTCCACAATCGGAATCCTGCCACGGTATTTATGGGAGATACTGGTTCTTTGGCACTGGGAGGGGCATTAGCATCAGTAGGGCTATTGAGTCAGAACCTCTGGTGCTTGTTCGTTATCAGTGGACTTTTCTTTGTGGAATCTATCTCGGTAATTGCCCAAGTGGGTTATTACAAAGCGACTAAAGGACCCGATGGCATTGGCAAACGTTTGTTTAAAATGTCACCGTTTCACAATCATCTGGAACTGAGTGGTTGGTCAGAAACTTACATTGTTGGAGTGTTTTATTTGATTAATGGGATTTTGGCGTTGATTGCGTTAGCCGGGAATCCGAATTTTTAAACAGTTGTTGGTTTTGAAGTTTTGTAGGTGAAGCCATCTCATCAGTGGGGTGGCTTTGCTGATTTTGGAAAGGGCGATCGCAAAAATCTGTGAGTTAGGATGGCGTTATCTCGATACCTAGCAACAAGAGATGGCGAGAAACTGGTTGCGGATTAATCACGAGGGTTATGCGATAGGATTGTCCTGGCAACGCGGACAATCTAATCCTCGCTTGGCTCCTGCAGTAAAGTTTGAACATCCGTTTCAGGAACAGGTAGGCAAGAAACCAGATGAGCAACCCTTAGCACAGTTACGCTGGTATCTGGAAGATTATCTGCGCTCTCCCTATGGGATTTTTCCAGACAAGGCGGCAAAGATTGAGCAAAAGTTTCAAGACTGGGGAGAGCAGTTATTTGAATTGGTATTTCGCAGTAGCGAACAAGCACGGCAATTTTTTCAGGCGGCGACTTACGAAGGACTGAATCAGTGCGAACTATTATTCAGTCCGTTTAAACTCAGATCTTGCACCAGTCTCACTAACAGCCAGTGGTTAAAACCACTGTCTCATAGCTGGCATTCGTCTTGCATACGACTGGATAAGACTTTCAGTCCATTTCAATGGACTTGAGCTATTAGCCCGGAGTTTGAACTCCGGGCGGATTTTCGGGCTTATCGACAAAGGTGCAAGATGTCAGTTTAAACGGACTCGGGCTATGAGCCTTGAAATTGATTTCAAGGCGGTGTGACAGCGTGGCGATAAATTCAAGCAATAGATTAACGTGGGGGGTAATTTATTCCAGATGGTGAGTAAGGGTGAACAACTTATTTTCCGGCAATATGACGGTGTAACCCGCTCATCCGCCTGCGAATCAATTCGCAGGCTCATAGCTCAAGTCGTCTGAAGATGACTCAGTAATAATATAAGTTAATCTCAATTATCAGGGCATAACTTTATGGCGTTTTGGCGGCTTTATTATCATCTAGTTTGGGCGACAAAAGAACGCCAACCTTTGATTACCCCTGCACGAGAACCCAGGCTATACAGCTATATAATCGGGAAAGCTGATTCGTTAGGTTGCATCATTCACAGTATCGGCGGTGTAGAAGATCATCTCCATTTAGTGACATCTATTCCACCCACTCTTTCTATTGCAGATTTTGTCAAAAATATCAAGGGTAGTAGCGCACATCAGTTTAACCAAGATTCATCCCCTACATCAGCTAAGTTTGGTTGGCAGCGCGGATATGGCGTTTTTTCGTTGGGAGGCAAACAACTTGATGAAGCAATTGCATACGTGAGCAATCAAAAACAGCATCATTCCCAAGGAACAGCGATCGCATCCTTAGAACGAGATAATTATGAAGATGACGCTCCCACCTCCCGACAAGGAAAAAGAGAATAAGAAACGCTATATTAAGTATTGCCGTAAAAACGGCTGTAAACCTCAACAGTTGCTATGTCTGAGCAGCGAATTGCCATTTCGCCTCGTAACCTACTGCTAATTTTTGCCACGGGCTTGCTGGTGGTGTTGCTGTGGCAGTTGAGCGGTTTGTTCGTCATTCTGATGATTGCAGTGGTGCTGGCTGCTAGCCTAGCACCGATTATCGAGAGTGCTGAACAATTGCGTATTCCTCGCTGGTTAGCCGTTATCCTAGTCTATCTAGGATTGCTAGCCATTTTAACGGGAGTGGGTTTGGCGATCGGTCCGACTGTGATCGCACAAATTCAGGGACTTTTTCAGAGACTACCGGGTTATCTGGAAGTTTTGGTAGCCCTGGTTGACAATTTAGCACGGCGTTTGGGCATCACTGAACCAGCTATTAGTCAGTTTTTTGACACGCAGACACTGACAAGTTGGGCGATTCGTTCCAGTCAGCAACTATTGGTTCGCTCTTACGGAGTAACGAGGGGCTTCGTTGGCGGTGCTTTTAGTCTGATTCTGGCGTTGTTTCTTTCAGGCTATATGCTATCTGGCTCTAAACAATTGATTAAAGGTTTGGTCAGTTTGTTCCCTAAGCCTTGGGATGAACGCTTGGCAGCGCAGGTTAAGCCCATGAGCAAGCGGATGGGAAATTATATTCAGGGAAGGGTTTTAGTTTCTGGAATTTTAGCTGTAGTGATTAGCGTCGGGTTGAAAGCTTTGGGGATCTCGGAGTTTGCCCTAGGTTTAGGTGCGATTGCAGGGGTAACTAATTTGATTCCCTTTTTTGGACCAGTATTGGGTGCTATTCCCGCATTAATTGTAGCAATCGCTCAAGGCAGTTGGACATTCCTATGGGTGTTGCTGCTGTTTTTGATTATTCAGAATGTGGAAACTTACGTCCTCGATCCCCTGTTAGTTGGTTCTTCCGTGAAAATTCACCCGTTATATCAGCTCTTGGCAGTGATCGGTGGCGCTCAGGTTTTGGGAATTATTGGTGCTTTGATTGTCCCTCCTTGGGTTGCAGGTGCTTCGGTAGTGTTAGAGAATCTTTACCTGCAACCGAAACGACTGTCCGAACAACAAGCTGCCGCGATCGCATCCCCTTCAGCCGAACAAGCCTAAAATACTTTATAGCGTTTCTCTGTTTGGTGAAGTATGAAGCCCTGGATTTAAGGGAGTGGGGAGTAGGGAGTTGGCTGAGAAAATTTCCTTAAGTAGGGCTTGCAAGTATTTAGCAACTATTGTTCCTGGTTCATTGTTCCTATGCAATACATTACCAAAAGCGAGCCATGAACTGTGAAGTGTCAACCTTTTTCAGTTTTCCACCTGTCCTAGTTCGGCTTATCCGGACGCTGGTTCTGGGATTTGCCCTCGGTTTGCTGCTAGCGGTTGTACCCGTTTTGGCTCAAGAGAATTCCACAGCACCGATTGTTTTTGATGGACGCAAGCTTTTTGTCGTTACTGAATCTGGGGATTTCACTGCCCAAGCACGGGCTGAATCTGCCAATCAAATCCTCCAGAACAACGTTATAAACGCTGATACTCCTGTGGAGGTTGAGGTCGATGAAACGGGCAAAATACCCGTGATTCGGGTCGATGGCAAGTACTTGCTGTCGGTAACTTCCGAAGATGCACTCGCAGGCAGAAGCCCCCAAGAACAAGCCCAGTTTTGGGCGGCAGAACTAAGGGTGGCAATTCAGCAGATACAGCGCGAGCGCACGCCTAAATACCTAGTCAGAGCGGCACTGTTGTCGATTGGCTGCGTGTTCCTAGCGATCGCTTTGAGTTGGGGATTTGGCTGGTTTTGGCATCACCGACTGAAACCCTGGATTGAGAGAGAAGTCACTGACTCAGAAGAACCCGGAAATGTCCAACAACCAACTAGCCTCAAATTTGGCGCACAGATTCTCCTCACACTCATTCGAAGTGCCATCTGGCTGTATGCCCTGATTTACATCAGCGACTTGTTTCCCCAAACTCGGCAATTGAGCCGCAACCTTACCAGCACTGTAGTGGGGAGTTTCACCTCAGATTTGTTTCCCTTAGGAAATGAGTCCTATTCAGTTTTAGATTTATTGATTCTGATCGGGCTGTTTGTGGCTCTGGTTATGGTAGCCAGTGCAATCAGGCGGGGATTGCGATCGCGGGTTTTAAACTTCACCGGTCTGAGCCGTTCTGCCCAAGAAACTATTGCCATCATTGTCAACTATGCCTTCATTTTCGTTGGTTCTATTGTCGTATTGCAGTTATGGGGACTTGATATTAGTTCCCTAACGGTCTTTGCGGGTGTATTGGGTGTAGGGATTGGCTTAGGATTACAGGGAATTGCCAAGGAATTCCTCAGTGGTTTAGTGCTGATTTTTGAGCGTCCGGTTCAAGTCGGTGACTTTGTAGAGGTTGGAGATTTGATGGGGACGGTAGAGCGGATCAGCGTGCGTAGTACGGAAATGCGGACATTAGATGACATCTCTATTATTGTTCCCAATTCTCGATTTCTAGAGTCAGAAGTTATCAACTGGTCTCATCACAGTCCAGTATCTCGATTAAAAGTACCTGTGGGTGTTGCCTACGGATCGAACCTAACCACTGTCCGGGCAGCTTTGATTGATGCGGCAAAAGAACATCCTGACATTCTCACTCAACCCACGCCGCGAGTATTTTTTAAGGGATTTGGCGACAGTTCCCTTGATTTCGAGCTGTTGGTTTGGATTAGCGAACCCCGCAAACAGTTCCAAATAAAAAGTGACCTTTACTTTCGGCTTGAGGTGATTCTGCGCCATCGGGGTGTGGAAATTCCCTTTCCTCAACGAGATTTACACGTTCGTTCTGGTAGCTTGCCGGTGGAGTTTTCACCTGAGTTGGCTCAATCTCTCACGCAGCTAGCAGATGGTTTGGCAAAGTGGTTGGAAAAACAGCCAAGTGTGGGGAGTCAGGATAATCAATCTAGTAACGGGATGCCTGACTCAGGGAGATAGACAGGATTGACAGGCAAGATGCCTGTCCTACGGGATAATTTATTTTTTGGAGTTTCCACACTTCAACAGTCCCCTTGTCTCCGCTTCCTTAACTTTCTGACGTAGGTCAAGGGAGTAAGCTTTCATCGGGGAAAAATCTTGGTTGACTAGCTCGCTTCACTCTCCTAACTGTATTCCATTCAACTGAGAGGAGTTTTTGTCCATTCACTGTCATCAATTGTGAATCGCTTACCACTAAGTTGAAATAAGTGACGTTTTGAGCTTTCAGCAAACCAAAGAACGCCCTTTGCTCGAAACACATTATCGGGCAGTCGGTAGTCGAGGAACTGTTGAAATTTTTTCATGGCAAGCGGGCGATCAGCTAAAGCACCGAAGAGAATTTGAGCATCTTCGAGCAAATCATCCCCCGGAAGGGCTTCATTGACCTGAGCGACCAGTTCTACGTTGAAACAACGTACCTGGCAGACATCGTTTGACTTTGGCTCGACCACAAATTCTAATGGCTCAAATTCTACAACTCAATTCTACCTATCTAGCGTTGCTCCACCTCACCGACAGCCTCAACGTACTGCCCTTGCCCTTGAGCTGAGTGGTATAACGATTGAGTTCAGCGGCGGTAGATAACTCTTCACTGCCAACCAAATATCTTTATTCCGCCGCTGCAACGATTTGTTAGCCTGCGGTAACACTTCACGGATGCGTCTCTGAATTCAATATCCACACACTCATTTTTTACAAAGATCCAGATACTTCTAACAGAGCCTGAAAAAATGCTTGATCTAAGCGACCTTGATAAAACAAGCGAAGATGAGACTCTTGGTCAGCACCTGTTCCTGATATTGTATATATTCCCCGTTGAGATTGCGATGACCTAACTGCATCAGCAAGTGCCATCAGAATATACTTACGTTGCTGAGGCTTTGTCTTGTCACTTCTACCCAATAACGAAAGAACTCTAGCGGAAGTATAGGCTATGGTAGCGCTTTGATCGTAAAGCCGCTCAATGAGTCTATCCACAACTTCACCCTCAACCCGTTGTAAACGAGTAAGTGTTCCCATTGCAGTTTCCCGTACATATTGATCGTCTAATAAAGCTTGCTGCAATGCATCAAGAGTATTGGCTGAGATTTTGTTTAAATGACTTATCAACTGAATAGCCGCGACCCGACCAGCAACCGTATCATGTTTTTTGACAGCTTCCGCAAGCAGTGGCTCTAGGTTAAAGTCACTAGAAAGGTTAGCAAAGGTCGCTGGTGAACGTTCAGCATAGACAGCAACATCAGCTAAAAGCAATGTGCATTTCCAAGAATAGCCATCGTTACAAACACTGACAGATAAGGTTTTAGTTAACCAGTCAACTAGAAAACTAAAAATTTCTAGCTCATCTTCAACAAGAACTGCATACTTTTCTGATGCATCTTTAAAAATGCTTCCTGTGCCAAGCCAATGAGTAACAGATATCGAGATTTTCCCAAGTGTATCTTTAACTCTATCTGCTTCTACAGCCAATGCCTCAGCAGCGGTGATTGTGTAAGCTTTGAGTGCTTCTTCAGCAGTCTCTATCAGATCTATTTCCGGGTTGTTACGTTTTTGCTGGAGCGCACTTGCTGATGATTGAATGATAGGGCAAGGTACCCTTGGTAGGGCGCAGATATCTTCTAAGCCATCAATATTTAATGTCTTTAGCCAAGAACCTGGATCTTCTGTGTAGGTCTGTGTGTTATCTTCCAATGCTAACCAGCAGAGTGCGAAGGTCATAGCCTTCCGAACTTGCTTGTTTCCAGCTGCAAAAACTTGTCTAAATGTTTGCCAGCTCTCTGAAGTGAGTTCTGCAATGCCCATCAAGTTTTCTTCAGCGGCACTTGCATTGCCTTCATTAGATTGGAGTGTTTTTGCCCATTCCTCAATTAAATTTGGATTGTCATGAATAAAATCGTACTGAGTTGAGAAAATAATTTTACGTACGAACGGAGATTCATTTTTATAATCGTGTATTGCCTGCCCAAGAGCATCTAGAACATAGGAATCAAGTTCAGAAGTCCGAAAAAATCGCTTTTCTCGTTTTAGGTTAGCGATTCCGCCAGTGAGTACTAAAGAAGCACGAATGCGAGAGCGATCTTCTCGACTATTTAGCAATGCTATTAGACCATCAATTGTTTGGGGAGTGAGTCGTCTTTCATTCTCTGAAAGAAACAGAGCGGCATGGTTAGCTATATTCTCATCCCAATGATTCAGCCAGGTTTCTATGGTCGGTAATGCGTCTTGTGTCGGGTCTTGTAGTAAGGGTAGGAATTGACGAACAATCTCCTCGTTGCCGCTATTGAGTAACTGGTCTAAAGTCCTAACAGCCGTGTAGGTTAGGGTTAGCCCTCGCTCAATACCTGCTTCGTATAAGTTTGCAATTTTGCTCTGCTCAGAATTAGTAGTTAATGCTAGCCACTGACCATCTAGGTTGGTTGCTTCATTGAAGTAGGTTAGCAGATCATTGACAATTGTCCCCAGCACAAGCGGAGACCATAAATCTACGCTGCCACCCAATGTTTCTTGAAGCTGAGAGTGGAGTTGGAGAAGTTGAGGGCTGCGTAAACCCAGCGCTTTTGCTCGGCTCCAAGAATCGGCGATTTGTCCAGCTATAGCACGGGACTCTGCTAGTAAATCAGGATAAGAAATTAGGAATTGATGCAACCCTTGTAGGGTTTCTGCCTTCTGATATTCATCAACAATATTTGTCGCTGCTAATAGCGCATCCTGTAACAAACTCTTCCTTTGTCCTTCTAGACAAAATCTCGATAACCTTGCCAATGCTCTCGCCTTATCATCAGGGTCTAAAATGGTTCGAGCACTCAGCAAAGTTTCTTCTAAGATCTGGTTATAGCTCGGTGTAGGTATGCTTGGCAGAAGATATTCAAATACTCGACAACGCAGATGAGGATCGTTAATAGTTCGTGCAACTTCTAAGGATTGATTAAATAAATGGCCAAAACGGAAGGGAAGATACCGAGCCAGCCTGAGTAAAGCTCTTGAACGGAAGTAGGGGTCTTTAACCTGATTAATCATCTCCAGGATACGAGCCGGTTTATCGTAGCTATTACGTATCTGAGGTGCTAGAGATTGAACTACAGATTCACTACTCGATGTATTCAGTAAATTGAGGGTTAGAACTTCTGGAAGTAAGTCAGAACTTATTTTTACCCAAGGAACTATAGCATCTAGAAAAACCGAACGTAATGCTTCACGCAAATCTGGACGCAATTTTTCTGTATTAATATTCTCAATAGCATCGATCACTTCAAGGGGAATATCGGAGCGTGGATTGAAACGAGGTGGTAATGGTTCTACAAACCAGCTTGTAATATATTCACTCCAAGTTAAGTTCTGGGTTTGGTGAAGTAGTGCTAGAGAATGAACAATGAGATCTGCTGATGAAGCAGCCATTTTATCTAAAGCAAGAGCACAATTATAGATGAAATCATCTCCACCACCACCTGCTCCTAAAAATCGACAAACCCAATACTCTGCATTGACATAAGCTTTTGAGAGATATGTTAGATGCCTATCCCACGTAATGTACTCTAAAGGCTTATTGCTATAGCTTAGTGTAAGGTTTACTACTGTAGATAACAAATCTTTCCAATACAAATCTTGCAGACTTTGGGTAAGGCTTTCTATAGAGAGAATGATTTGACAACGACTAGTAATGGTCACGTCTTGACCATCTTTTGTTTTAATTTTTTCAGGGTGAATTAATGGTTCTGGTAATTCGACTTCGACTTGTAATGCACGAGTGATCGGATCCTTGAGAAATTCTTTTAGCTGAGAAAGCTTGTCAAAAATCAATTTAAAGACTTTTTGTTTATCGCTAGCTACTGGGGTATTTTCCAGTACTGAAATAACATCTTCTCCTAATGCGGCTAGAGCAATGAATGCGTCAGCTTGTTGCTCCGAGTGTTTAGAACTTGTCCAGAGATTCCTGAGATGGGGAATCAAGGATTTAGCAGACTCATCTTTTCGGATAGCCGAAAGAATTCGGTTAGTTAATGGGGAGTCACGATAAATAGCTTCAACTTTAAACTCAGGTAGTATTTTTACTTTGTCAAGCTTGCCGTTCATTCCAACATCAAGATAGACGGCAGCATTGTAGACAGTATCATCTGCCCCAAAGTCTCCAATATAGTATTCACGATTGCGTGCAATTTCGTCCTCACGTAGTTTGTCCGGTTTTTGCAGAAATAATGCAATATCACGGTATTCACACAAAACTTCATGAGCTTTGTAGTTGTAGTATCCACCATAAAGAGCGATAACTAAGCGCAACCAGGTTGGGTTAGATTTAATACGCTCAACCAGTGATGGATTTTGTTGTAAAGCTCTTTTAAAGGGAAGGTGATCAATAGGAAGATCAATAGCCTGCTGTTCTACCAATCTGTCATATCTATCTTTTTGCTCTCGATAAGCCACTTGAGCGACTGCAATATTCGCTCGTAGCTCCTGATACTTAGTAAAATCGTTTGCTTTTAGTGTCTCCCATTCTTCTTCAGTAGACTGCTCCTCTCTTCTCAAGGCTTCATAAGCGTTCAGGCGTTCAGTAGAAGTAGCTCGATCTCCTTTAAGGGCAACATAAACTTTTTCTAATGGTACGGTCGGATAGCCTTGTATCTCGCGTACACCTCGTAATTCCAGACGATTATGGTAACGAATCAACCATTCTAAATAGGGATCAGGAGATGTCAGAAGAAGTTGTGAATTATTTAAATTACTCTCATTTAGAGAAAACAGTTGCCCACCTTCGTGATCCTGCCAGCGTAAATATAATATTGGGCGATACCATTGATTTCCTTCTGCTCCCATCGCTTCTTTCCCTTGGCTAACAGCCGTTGCCAAGGCATTTTTACGACCAAGAGAACGATAAAACTGTTCGGCAAACTGGGTTGCACTATCTACTCGAACGGTATACTGCATTGCAACGACCGCAGGTAGGCGATGACTGATCAAGCGTTGAGCTAAACCGTTAAACACAGAATCCCCGCCTAGCGCCATACCAGACTTGCAAGCACTTAACACTGCAACACCAACACCCCCTTGGCGATTCAACTGATCTCCAAAGCCAGTCTTTTGAAGTAACTCACCCAGTTCAATAGCGCTGACATAATCAGCTTCATCTTCTTCAGTCTCGAAGAGAAGATATCCTTGTGGTTCAGGTAAATCTGCTCCACAAGATTTACACTGGCTTGTACTTAGATCCTTATGGATGGTGCGGCAGAAATCCTTGTTACAACGCTTACCAAAGAATCCATGCCCATCGAAATGAAAAACGTGTGGTTGATGTTCAGTCAAGTAAGCACGGAGGTGGTTGATAGAAGCGACTTCCAGGATGTCAACCTGAATGTGTTTCTCTTCCTGAGCTTTCTCCAACCCCTTCAGAATGGCTTTTTGCTCTCTTTTAGAGAGAGGCGGTAGTTCGTTATCTTCATCTGAAGCCTCTGAGGATACCAAAAGGACTTTAAGTTGTTGGATAGGAGGTAATTTAGGGACAGTTGCCACATGTGCAACATAACGCGAGAACCTGATCTGATGATGAACTAAAAACTTTACCCCATCATGTGCCAACTCCCAGGGGTAATCAGGGAGGCGACTACGCTTTGTAACGTCTGAACTGAATTTGAGTTGAACATGAAGCTGAGTTTCTTTAACTTCCGCATGAGAGATTGCACGTTGCAGTACATCTCGCACTTTCCCCTGTGGAAACAGGGCATCGTAGATTGACTGTCCAATTCGAGCGAGCATAGAAGGATGAAAACTTTGGCGATCGCTGCTCAACCATCCTTGTTGTGCCATCCACTCTCGCTCTGCCTCCTCCGGAAAAGCAGACGTTCTAAATTCATTCACTTCCAGAGCTTTAATTAGAGTGGTTCGCCATCGATCAGAAGTTTCAAAGAAAGGGAGTTTTGAATCAGTGTCATCCCCCCCTGCTATATCAGATTCTACGATTACTTTGAAATGGACTTCATCAATGGTTGATAGATAAACGTTCAGTAGTTCCATACACTAGCCAGTAGGAATTAAAGCAGGAGATTAAATAACACTTGGTGGTTCTTCATTACCTTTGAAAAGAGCATCTAAGCTTCGTTTTACACTTGAAGGAACCTTGTCTGGGTGTAACGTTGCATAGAATTCCATCAAGCGTTCTTTATCAAAGAGAGGTGATAACGTGACTTTCACTTTATGAACGTCATCACGACTAATACTGCCGCCTATCTCAGCTCCACCTATCGGGACGACGTTTACTTTGACTCCACCCGTACCTCCGCGCTTAACAGTTACTTGGATCTCTAATTCAACCGAGTTGACAAATAGAAGGGGGGCATCCTTGGCTTGCCTTGGAGCAGTTGAGAGTAGTTCTCGCTTAACCTGCTCAACCAACTCTGCCAAACCAATTGAATTATCATCCGCCATAACATTGAATCTCCGCCTGAACCTTAAGATTTTTAATCGTAATCGAGGTATGTCTGTAACATCACTCAGTCACAACGATTTTTCTGGAGCGATGCACATCATAATGCTGGCACATTTTGCATAAAAAGGCTCTTGATTTCACAGAATCCTAATCTTGCTGGTGCAAGGCTCTTTAGCGAAGCAGGCTAACAATTAATAGACTGAAACTTTCCGCCTAAGATCCCGTATGAGGTGATTAGACGGAACGATTCGGCATAACACACCTTATTCCCAAATTCGGTGGAATGTTTCTGCATAATACCCTGCTGTGGGATCTTAGACAGAATCTTTCCGCATATCTTCCGATTTCCTACAGAGACGACAGAGGTGCTATTGGACACACAGTACATCTACTCATCCTTATCCAGTCTCCTTCCAAAAAGTTGTTAGACCAGGTACGCGATGCCATTCGCCTTCTACGCCTACCGCACCGAAGAAACTTATGTGCAGTGAATTCGCCGTTACATTCTGTTTGACAACAAGCGCCCCCCAAACCCAAAGAAGATGGGCAAAGCTGAAATCGAAGCCTTTCTCGGTGAGAAAGGCTGTGCAAGAACTGATGTTTGATGAGGCTCCATGTCTTGCGGACAGTAGAAGCCTTGATTGTGAGTGACCAGGGAAAGAATCTTTCGGCACTATCGCTCTTTTGTCACTCTCGCCAGAGCGAACTCTGAAAGCCTTACACCGAAAGACTTCCAGCCTAGGGGCTTAAGACATGAGTTTCTATTAGTTTGCGATCGCTAAATTGTCCAGTACGTATGACTTTCATCAGTCGGCTACGATTTTGCTTTTCCCAGAGTGACAAAAGAGGGATATATCGGCACACGTAGTTGGCAAATGTACGACTCAACAACCGGGCAGCGCAGGCAGGAATCACCACAAACGCACTCATTAGTAGCACCCCGATCGCCTTGATCGAAATTCCCACCACCAGCGACAGCAGCACAATAAACGCTGTGCGATAGGCCCAAACCGACACGCCACGGGCGATCGCCCGCAATCAGCAAGCGGTACTCGATGTCCTGCTAAACCAAGCGGATGCCCCAGATTGTATTCCACCCATTTGAGAACCGCTATAAGCAAGTGATCGCCGAAAGGTAAAGTTATTCTACATTGGCTTGTCGAAATTCCAGGCAATCTGTAACATTAAATACAGAAAATATTGAATAAATTAGTAACAGGCAGGGTTAACAAACTAGCAAGGAGCAACTGTTGTCACAGTGCGATCGCTCTTTGACGGTAGCTCTGCCTAAACCGTAGTACCTTGAGGAAATCTGCTAATGAAACTTGATTCCCGCAAACCCGATGTTAGCGTACCCCTGCGCCTGCATCCTCTAAATTGGTCAAATCCCCTAGATACCAGTACGACAGGACATTCAACGTGGGTGCAACTGCAAGAATGCCCTACCCCCTACAGTCATGATGAAGCCCTGCTATTGTGTCAGCACTCTGAGACTAAATGGGTTGTGTGGGTTCCAGATTATGGTGAAATGGTGCTGAATAAGGATCAGTTTTATCTTTGATCCTTTCCCTATTTAAGGCACAAACCAGGCTAAAATACGCCTAGCTATCTGCGTTGAGCGAGGTTTGTGAGAGAGCAAACCTGACAACATCCAACGCAAAAGCCTGCGGCGGAAGGCAGGTAAAAATACGCGCAATAACCCCTGCAAACCTATTTGTAACAGCCATACCCCTAGCAGCGGAGCTATCAGTAACCAAGGGTTATTCAGGAATTCTGGTATAAAGAGGATGACAAATAGGGCGGCAATGAGCAACGCTAGCCCCCAAGAGAGTAAATTTAAAAGCAGATTTAAGGGCAAGAAGGCTCCCAGACGCAGTTGACTCATCAGTTGCTCGATTAACCAGTAGTGAGCTGAGGTAAGAGCTTGACAAAAGTTGGGATGTTCTAGACAATCACGTCTAATCTGGTGCAGGATATCACCATCAAGGGAAATAACACTCCGCATCAGCGCTTCCTCAGACTCGCCGCGCCGATAGTAAGTGCAGAAGGTTAGTCCTGACTGCAAGCGATTTTCCCAATCAATCAGGGTGTAATCGCGCAAAGTTGCTAACAAGTCGCGGGGAACGTAGAGACGGCAACCTGTCTTGCGGGCAGTTTGAATGTTTTGGAGGAAGTCGTTATCTAATGTGAAGCGAATAGTGTGAACGAGGGAGCGAGAGCGGGAAATCCGTTCCTGCTCAAGATTAATGCACCCTTCTAAATTCAACCCACCCCTTTGGGATTGCTGTTGGAAACGATGATGCCCCACCGGAAAAATACCCTAATGATTAATTTGAATCCCGCCGTCGCGCTGCCTGCACTAAACTAATAATCAATTCCAACAGTCCGCGCCACTGCTTTTGACTAGCGGTGACACTCTCTCTATGAATTTGGAGAATAACATCTCGTTGGGAATGGTCGAAAATTTCCCGATTGTACCGATTGAGGATTTCTCCATCGAGTTGAATGACGGTTTGGGCGCAGATTGTATCGGTGATGACTGCCTTTTGAAGGGGGTTTGACCGATTAACGGTCTTGTTTCGATTATCCAGTGCGCTTTTGAGTTCCCACGTCTTGCGCAAGCCGCGCAAAAAACGGCAGTTTCTGAGAAGTCTCTGAACATTGAGAATTTCTTCGGGACTGTTGAGTTGCAGGGGGTTGGGGAGTCGGGTGGTAAGGGTGAAGTCATCCCCGGCTACTGTATTGAGATCAGTTGGTTGGTAAAGTTCTGAGTTCGGCTCGCTCAGAAGCGCCCGATATTCCATTTCGAGTAGTCTGCGCAAGTCCAGATAGCGATCGCGCAAAGACTCGTGAATTCCCCGTTGTTCGAGATAGTCTGGAGAAATAGGGTAAATCTCTCGGTAGGCTTCCCAGGCAATAAACTTGCTAGCACTAATTTGTTCGACGACCATGGTGTTGACTTCTAATGCCGTGATGTCGATTAGAACATCCTCCAACGATTGCAAAAAGCGATCGAGAGTCTGACCTAGACCGGCGGAAGTAACCTTTCGATTATCTGGCACGGGTAAATCTGTACGTGCTTTTTTCTGGCGATTTTCGATCACGGCCGTCTATCTCCCTAAGGCTAATTTTTTTGATCGGGAAAGCGACTGGGTGGAGGTGGTGGAGGGGGTTCTGGTGGTTCAACCGATTTGGGTTTATCTCCCCAGTCGTCCTCCAATTCTGCTAGGGGATCAAAATCATCCATCGAAATTTCTTCAAATGATATATCCTCAAACAGTGCATCTTCGATAGTATCGGCTTCCCTATCAGCCGATGAAGCTGGCTCAGAATCATTTTCTGACGAATCAGCCTCTTCAAACAATAGCTCTATCGGGTTAGGAAATTCCTCTTCTTGATCGCTGCCCTCAGACATTTGGGGCAAACGCTCTAAGTACTCAAGGGGGTCGTTTTCTCTCGGTGGGGAATCTGCCTGCTGGCTTTTGTCTCGCTCTCCCTGTGCCGTTTTGTCAAGAGCTGACTCAGTATCACTCAAGTCTGCCAGGGGATCGGACTGTTCAAAATCACTGTCTGCCTCGGTTATGTCTGAATAGGGTTCGAGTTCCTCAATCGCGAACTCATCCCAATCCTCATCCATTTCCAACTCTGATGCAGTCCCCTGTAGGGGTGGGGCAGCAGCAAAGGGATCGAAATCCTCCACTAAGTCATCCCATTGGTCATCCTCATCCTCATCTAAGGGCAACCTACCGCCAAGTTCGGGTTCCTCTACAACCCAGTCATCCCAGTCTTCATCGTCGGCTAAATCCAATGATTCTAGACTGGGAATGGGTTTTTGGGGTTCGGGTTCGACGGTTTCCCCTTTGTCTTCGTCCGTTGGTGCTGGGGGTGTTGGGGGTGACTCAAAATTTTCTAGCTCTGGGATTTCCCAATCTTCACTGAGAATTCCCCAATCCTCATGATCTAGATCGGATTCAGGGGGTTTTTGGTCGGGCTGTTCGTCTTCTTCAGCGAAATCATCCCATTCTTCATCAGGAGTTTGAGTCTCTAAAACCTCTGGACTAGAGGGGGGTGGGAACGATAAAGACTCAAGCAAATCTAAGACAGTCTCATTCTCCTGTTCCCAGTCGGTTTCTTCTGCTAGTGCCTCCTGGCTAAGGGGTGTCCCTAAAGCTTCTGGTTCTGCCGGAGGTGGCGTCGGTACTGGTGCAACATCCTCCTCAAGGGCAGGTTCTGAAAATTCTAGTGCTAACCCTGGGGCTGCTTCTTCTAGTCTCTCATTTTGAAGTGCGATCGCTGATTCTGCTTCGGTAAGTGACTCAGCCGCTAACTCTAGCTGATTCTCAACGTTGAGTGGGGGATAGGTGGCAGCTTGACGGTGCAGAGTCACCAAAACCTGAAAGAGCTTTTGCAAGTTTTCCAGATTGTTTTGTATTATCTGATTACTCTGGGCTACCTGCTCGAGGTGAAAGGGCAGAATATCCCGATAGGGTCCGTTGCCGATAAATTGGTCGCCAATCTCGTTGGCAATCTCGCCCTCAATGGTGTTGATTTGGGTACGCAAGCAATGACTGGGTTGGGTTGGAGCTGCTTGAAGTTCTTCTGCTTCAGAAGCAACCCAAGTCGTAATTTTTAACTGAACCGCTTCGCCCATTGCCAGGATTAGCGCTTCCTTAATATTGCCTGCTTTCAGTTGTTCTCTAAAGTCATTGCTCGACGCCATAATAATCTCACTGAATTTGGCGATTGCCGACAAAGACAAGGCTGGCATTTTCCACCAAGCCCTTTATCGCTTAGGGCATATTGTCCTGACTGGACGGTGAGAGGGCCCGATTGCCATCTTCAAGTCGGCGTGGTGATTGTGGCAGTTGGGATAAGGTGTGAGTCAGAACGGTAAAGAGCTTTTGCAAGTTTTCCAGATTGTGCTGGATAATCTGGCGTCCATCTTTAACCTGATCCATGTGAAACTGCCGCAGTTCGGTGTAAGGACCATTGCCGATAAATTGAGAACCCACTTCATTATCGATCGCACCTTCGACGATATTCATGCGAGTGCGTATGCGAGAACCGACGGCGGGCTGTGCTGATTGAGTGGAGTTGGTTGAACTTACCCAGGTGGTAATTTTCAACTCCACCGATTCAGTTAGTGCCAGAGTCAGAGCATCCACAATCTTTCCTGCCCTGAGCTGTTGTTTGAATTCGTCGCTGGTTGTCATAATTTTCTCCAGCCGTATAAATAGCTTGGTAGTAGACCTAAGGTGCCTTGACTATAGCAAACCTCCGCCCAAAGGTTAACAGATTTCACACCGAAAAGTTTGGAAGTGGTGGACGGGGAAATTTAGATCTCGGTAAAATTGACCTGAAAATAAGTCAGGGCGGGCAAGTTGCCCATCCCCACAAGCGGTAGCTGGATATTTTTTTGTTTGGGAGTCTCTAAAGATCTTATCTATTCTTGAGGCTCCAAAAGTCTGTAACGTCATAGCCCAACTCACTCAGCATCTGGTAAAGCAATGGCAAACTCAGTCCAATGACATTGCTGTGGCAACCTTCTAATTTTTCCACAAACAGTCCCCCTCGACCTTCTAGGGCAAAACAACCGGCACAGTTAAGGGGTTCACCTGTGGCAACGTAGGCAGCGATCGCGCGATCGCTGATATTGGCAAAGTAAACTCGGGTTATGCCGCAGCGAACTATCGTTTTATCCTGAGATAAGTCAATTAGCGCATGACCGGTGTAGAGTTCGCCTCTATTCCCTCGCATTTGCTGCCAACGAGCGATCGCTTCTTCTGAATTAGCGGGTTTTCCGTGAATCTCACCCTGAATACTCAAAACCGAATCACAGCCTAAAACCAGAGCATTACTCAATTGACTGGCAACAGTTTGCGCTTTGTGCAAAGCCAATGTCTGTACTAACTCTACAGGGTCACTTAGTTGAATCTGAGATTCATCAAAATCGCTGTGACGAACTACGGGTTCAATTCCAGCAGTTTGCAACAAGCGTTTGCGTGCTGGGGAAGCGGAAGCCAACACAAATGTCGGGATAGTCATAACACTCAACTCAATTACCCCCGTTTCTGCCCTGATAGTAAAGACGTTCCGTGGAACGTCTCTACAGAATGTCTCCTGACTAATAAACATTAAAAGACTGAACGACTTGCTCAAACACATCTTGCACCTTATCCCAACGGAGTTCAGTGGCAGAAGCATTCAGGGTGTAGAGTTTCCCGCGACTCACCACCGCCGTTGCCAAGTCATGCCGTTTCTGGCTAGGAAGTTTAACGCTATATTCTATAATGTAATAAGTTTTGTCTCCAGACTCGCGAGATCCAGCATTGACTAATTCTACTTGGCGATTGGAATTAGACCGAGTGATAATATTTTTTTGTAACTGATACCCCACTTCCCCAGGAGTTCCTAAATCTTTGAGGGTTTTCCCTTCAGGAACTGGGTTGATCACCACGCTAACATTTTCAGTTTGCTCAATCAAATCGTGCAATACCACATCAGGTCCATCGGTTACTTTAACGGGAACCCAACCATTAGGATAGAGAAACTCATAGCCATCCGTGCTATCGACATAGCTGTTGAGTCCACTAGTGCCAACACTACAGCCATGCAAGCTTAGACTAACCATGAGTAACAATACTGCGGCAATTGTTTTGAGCATTTCTTTGTCCCTTCCATCTGTTCCATCGATGCTACCTCATTGTCTCATCTTTTGAATGATGAATTATGAATTACAAACGGTTTAATAAAGGGAACGACTGACTGTTTTTTAACGTCTGTCTAAAAATGATTAGCCTTACCCTTCTGGAACGACTACTGCCTTAAAAACCATGAACCAGACTTATCGAAGCATCGCTATTCTGGGACTGGCTACGCTCCTAACTGGACTCCCTGAAACTGTCCATGGGCAAGTGCCATCCACTCAGCCTCTCATTGTCGTTCAAGCTGAGGAGGAACAGCTAACGGCTGTGCGACTATACAACCAAGGTGTCGATAAACTCGAAGCTGGTGACTATCCTGGGGCGATTTCTGACTTCAGCGACGCCCTAAAACTCAACCCTAGTGATGCCGACAGCCATTACAACCGGGGCTATGCTTATCACAGCTTGGGCAACTACGATGCTGCCATTTACGACTACACTGAGGCCATTAAGCTAAACCCCGATTTCGATCAAGCTTACAGCAATCGGTGTTATGCCCATTTTGTTTCTAGGGATTATGAAAAAGCGATCGCAGATTGCACGAAAGCCATTGATATTAATCCTGATAGTGACACTGCCTATGTGAGTCGCGGCAATGCCTATGACGAACAAGGCAATCACGAAGCCGCTTTAGCTGATTATGAAAAAGCGATCAAGGTTAACCCCGAAAATGCCATGGCTTATTACAACCGGGGTTTAGCTCACAACCGACTCAAACAGCACGAAGCGGCGCTGGAAGATTATACAAAGTCAGTTCAGATTGACCCAGTATTTGCAGAAGCCTTCTACAATCGGGGAATTACTCAAGTTCAGCTCAACAACACAGAGGAGGCTGTAGCTGACTTAAGGCAAGCGGCTGAACTATTCCAGAAACAAGGTAGAACGGAGAGTTACCAGGGTACGATGAACGCCATTAGAACTCTAGAAGAGGAAAAGCCACAGGCGAACCCCTGAAGCTTTTGACTCACAGGGGCTTTCTCTATTTATTTATATAGAGTCCCGCAGGATTAGCTGACGTTCGATACTGAGAAAGCCACAAACATCAAGCCGCTCACCAAAACCAAAGCACCAATGCTCAGGACAAAGTAGTTTCGCTGTTGGGTTTTTGTCGGTGGCTCCGCCTGATAGATTTTAGGTTCGCGGGCAAAGTTGTTCAAACGTCCGCCTTCTTCTGTGGTATATGGCATGAATAATAACCTTTGTTTTCTTAATCTTATAGAATTGTAACAAATTATGGACAGAAATAATCTCATCCTTTGGTAATAAATTGTTATAATTCCAGCCTTTAGGGGGTACTCAGCGGGAACTGTGAATTTTAAATAGCTTCAAAGTGGCTCAACAAGAAGGGTTTGGCAAAGGAAATTAAGACTGCTGTCAATGTTAACTAACCGTCCCCGTCAACGGAGAACTCGCACTCGCATAGCCTTTCACTGGAATACGACCCGCTAGATAAGCCAAACGCCCCGCCTCCGTTGCCATGCCCATTGCTTTGCCCATCGCCACTGGATTTTTAGCCAAAGCGATCGCACTATTAACTAATAACGCATCAGCCCCCATCTCCATTGCTTGCGCCGCTTCACTCGGCGTGCCAATTCCCGCATCCACCACCACCGGCACGCCTGCCTCTTCAATAATGATTTGGATATTCGCCGCCGTTTTAATGCCCTGTCCTGAACCAATGGGAGAACCCAAGGGCATCACTGTCACACACCCCACGTCTTCTAACCGTTTTGCCAACATGGGGTCAGCATTAATATAAGGCAGCACCGCAAACCCTTCTTTCACCAGTTGTTCTGCCGCTTCTAACGTGCCAATCGGGTCAGGCAGTAAGTATTTGGCATCAGGAATCACTTCCAACTTGACAAAATTATTGTCCTCTTGCCCTAACAGTTTCGCCATTTCCCGACCCAACCGCGCCACCCGCACCGCTTCCTCAGCAGTTTTACACCCAGCCGTATTGGGTAGCATCCAGATTTGCGTCCAATCCAACGCTTCTGCCAGTCCTTCATGTCCTGGGGCTTGGGTTTGCACCCGCCGCACAGCAACGGTGACAATCTCACTGCCACTGGCAGCAATACCCTGCTGCATGAACTCAATGCTGCTATATTTCCCCGTACCCGTCATCAGGCGGGAACGAAAGGTTCGACCCGCAATAATAAGTGAGTCTGCTGGCAGTTGTTCTGCAAGGGATGAAGCTTGAGGGGTTACGGGGGTAATAGGGGAACTAATCATTAAACTCGTCTTATTCGGGGACGATTGATGGTAAAGTCGGTCGTAAAGAAAATGCTCTAAGAGTGGGTCAATCTTCTGATGATCGATCACATCCGCCAGCAGTAGGGCAGTCACGGGTGCCAAAAGAATACCATTCCGGTAGTGCCCGGTAGCCAAGGTAAGATTTTCACAGGGACTCGTCCCCAGAATCGGCAACTCATCCGGGGTTGCCGGACGAAACCCCCACCAGCACTCCTCTATCGACCAATCCTGCAAGGAGGGATACAAGCGTATGGCGCGTTCTAGCAGTGCATGAATTCCCGCTGGCGTATTGTGAGGCTGCCATCCGACTTCCTCACTGGTGGCACCAATCAGCAACCGTCCATCCCGACGCGGCACCAAATAGGTATCGGCACCAAAGAGTATCCGCTGGAGAGGTAAGGGTTGGCGGTTCCCTTCTGGCATCTGTACCGACAGCATCTGACCTTTTTTGGGACACACTGGCAGGGGCAATAGTTCGCTAGCCCAAGCGCCAGTTGCCAAGACGTAATGGTTGGCATGGAATTCTCCAATGGAGGTTCTCACCGCCGATACCCGACGATTTTGCTGTTCAAATGCCTCGACTGCTACACCTTCCCGCAAGTCTATGCCCAATTCCTGGGCTGCCAACCGCAACGCTTGAGCCAATGCCCGGTTATCAACCTGACCATCTTCGGGATACCACCAGCCACCCACGACATCAGAACCCAAACCGGGTTGATATAAATGAATTGCTTGTCGATCTAGCCAATTGCTAGTATCTTGCTGGGAACCTGGAATCTCTTCATAAACAGGTGCCAAAATGCCGCAAGGTAAGTAACCTGTAGCGATACCCGTTAACTGTTCGAGTTTGGCACACCAGTCCGCGTATAATGATCGCGATCGCAAGCACAATTCCCGCATCGGCTCGACAGCAAGAGCTTCGGCATGAGGCGCTAGCATCCCAGCCGCCGCTAGGGTAGATGCTTGTTGAAAGTCACGGGTCAAAACCGTTACCGTTGCCCCCCGCAACTTCAGTTCGACAGCGATCGCCAAACCAATGACGCCACCGCCTACAATCAAAATGTCATTTGCTGCACTCATTGTTAAAAATAAAAATCCAGACGCGCCCTGAAACGCCTATACATTTTTTTCCTACCACAAGGCTGTCACCGGTTCGCTAGCAGCAGACGGCGGTGGTTGAGTGGTTCCGGTATCGGCGGGACTTGTTGTTTGAGGTGCCTGTGCCGTTGGTTGATTGGCAGGTTGCACCTGTGTAGTTTGTCCACCAGCAGATTGATTAGCGGGTTGCACCTGGGCTTGACCAACCTGTTCACCTTCCGTTCCTTCTGTCATGGGTTCTACTTGGTTGCTACTTTGATTCTGTCCTAAAGAGAAGGGGAAGCGCCAAGCTGTTGCGGCTCCGACCAGAGCGGAAACGACTATAATTAATCCAATCAATTTGTTCATATCCAGAACTCCTAGCAAGAAATTGGCATCAGGTTAATCTTAAAAATAATCTAAGCTAACTTTTACGAGGTTGCGCTCTGGCTTTAGAGATAAATGCCAATCAAACCTCTAAATTCTCTCTAGAGTTTATAGATAGAGGGTTTTAGCGCCTTTCTATTATACCTCTGCCTGATCTTCATCAGATGAGAGCGGTCATTATTCGCTACAGCCAAGACTAGGGAGTAGGGGTTTTTTGAAGGGACAAGGGGACAAGAAAATTTTTTAGGTTTTACTCAGTTCCCCAGCTCCCCAGCTCCCTTATCTTCATTGCCTTACAGGGCTAAACTCAACGCAGGCTGGGTTTCACCCGATATAGCGGCTAGCAACCCTTGGAATAACTTGATGCCATCTGTATTGCCCAACGCGGGATCTGATGCCCGTTCTGGGTGGGGCATCATCCCGACTATCCTGCCCGTGCGATCGCAAATACCTGCAATGTTGTTGACTGAACCGTTAGGGTTGCTGGTATTGTCTACCTGCCCTGTGGCAGTACAGTAACGGAACAGGACTTGATGATTGTCTTCTAGGGCTTTGAGGGTGTCGGGTTCAGCATAATAGCGTCCTTCCCCGTGGGCAATGGGCAGGGTAATAACGTCTTCGCTAGAGTAAGTTGATGTCCAGGGAAGGTTGGTGCGTTCTACTTTGAGAGAGACGCGATCGCAAATAAAATGTAAGTCCCGATTTCGTACTAGTGCCCCTGGTAGTAGTCCTGTTTCCGTTAAAATCTGAAAGCCGTTGCAGATACCCAGGACGAACTTACCCTGTTTGGCGTGTTCTACCACGCGCTGCATTACCGGTGAGAATTGAGCTAGTGCTCCGCAGCGCAGGTAGTCTCCATAACTGAAACCACCTGGCAGCACGATCACATCTAAGTCAGAAATATCTGTTTCTTGGTGCCAAACCATCCGAGTTGGCACGTTCAGCAAATTTCTGGTGACATAAGCAACATCGCGATCGCAGTTTGACCCTGGAAAGACCACAATTCCACATTTCATGTTGATGCCCCCATCTGTGTATGTACCTGATCTAAATCAAACCGATAGTTCTCAATCACTGGATTTGCCAGTAGCTGATCGCAGATACGGTCGAGCTGCTGCCGTGCTTGGTCTTCATCTGCTGTCGTCAGCATTAGCTCGATATACTTGCCAATACGCACTTGTTCTACGTTTTGATAACCAAGCTGTTTTAAGCCCGACTCGACAGCTACACCTGCTGGATCTAATACTGAAGGTCGGAGGGTAACATATATGCGAGCCTGATATGTGTGATTCACAAGCACTCCCTAACTGTTAGGATAACCTTCTTACAAGTTTGAACGAGGAAGCCCCCACACTCCAAGCTATTTCTAGGAGATTGAGAAGCAAGCCCATGAAACTGCAACGCACCCGCTCTCAGGAGCGAATTTTGAATTTGCTCAAAACCGTGAACCGCTCCCTGTCTGCACAGGACATTTACGTCGAGTTACGCAACCGCGACCAAAATATGGGTTTAGCAACAGTCTACCGCTCCCTTGATGCGTTAAAACTTGATGGTATGGTGCAAGTGCGAACTCTCGCAACTGGGGAATCCTTGTACAGTTCCGTGCTACGCGACCAGCACCACTTGACTTGCCTCAATTGCCGACAGTCGATTCCGATTGAGAAATGCCCAGTTCACCAACTAGAGACGGAGTTACAAGATACTCACCAATTTAAAATTTATTACCACACGTTAGAGTTTTTTGGACTGTGCGATCGCTGTGCTGCGGCTGAAGCTGAGGAGAAAGATACTGCAAAGGCATAACTCCAGTACCTAAAGGAAAGGAAAAACCTAACCTCCACATCCCTCCCCCACCTCTTATGCTAATGTTGTGCATTTTAGAGTGAGTGATTGAGGAGTGTATAGATTATGCGAGAGCTAACGGGAACTACAGGCGCGATACACAGCCCTTGGGAGGTTTCCGGCGGACTTAGGCAACGCGCCTGGGTAGAAATCAATCCCTCGGCTTTATCCCATAACGTGCAGCAACTAAGGCAGTTTTTAAACCCCAAAACCCAACTGATGGCAGTGGTGAAAGCAGATGCCTACGGACATGGGGCGACGGTAGTTGCCCAAACTGCGCTAGAGGCGGGTGCGTTTGGGTTATGCGTGGCAACCGTAGAAGAGGGGATTCAACTCAGGGAAACGGGAATTGACGCGCCGATATTGCTATTAGGGGCAAGTAATACACCAGAACAAGTAAGAGCGATCGAATCTTGGGAATTACAGCCAACTATCTGCACCCCCCAACAGGCTTTGGTTTTTGAAGAAACACTTAATAATTTAAACGTTACTCTATTAGTACATCTCAAGTTAGACACGGGAATGTCTAGGTTGGGAATGCCCTGGCAAGAGGCAGCAGAATTTGTGCAATTAGTACAGCGATTGCCCCATCTAGAAATCAAGAGCGTTTATTCCCACCTTGCCACGGCTGACAGTCCAGATCCGACAGTCATGAAACAGCAGCACCAACGCTTTGAAATGGCAGTCGCCCAACTGAACGCCGCAGGTATTACACCACCCTACCTACATTTTGCTAACTCGGCTGCGACCTTAGCCGACCCCGCACTGCACTACGATCTTGTCAGAGTGGGACTAGCGCTTTACGGTCTTTACCCAGCCGAACACTTACACGGTACGATTCATCTTAAGCCTGTGATGCAGGTGAAAGCGCGGGTGACGCAAGTGAAAACTATTCCCCCTAGTACGGGAGTTAGTTACGGGTATCAATTTATTGCAGATCGACAGTTGCGTTTAGCAGTGGTGGGCATTGGTTACGCTGATGGCGTCCCGCGCAGCCTCTCAAACAAGATGACAGTATTGATTCGGGGTCAGCAGGTGCGACAAATTGGTGCAATTACGATGGATCAGCTCATGCTGGATGTGAGTGAAATTCCCGATTTACAAACCGGAGAAATTGTTACCCTGATTGGATGGGATGGAGATAGTCAAATTTCTGCCGATGACTGGGCAAAATCCTTAGGAACTATTTCTTGGGAAATCCTGTGCGGCTTTAAGCATCGATTGCCCCGTGTTGCTGTTTAAATCTGTAGAGACGCGATATATCGCGTCTCTATTAGGGATTAAGTTCTAGGCACTGGCTTGAGCCAACACTTTCGCGGGTTTTTGAATCAACTGGGTGTAGAGTTCGCTGAGTTGATACGCGACGCCATCCCAGCTAAACTTTTCTTCTACACGGTTTCTTGCACCTTGACTGAGTTGGTTGCGCCAGTCGGGGTTGGAGAGAATGCGGTCGATCGCTTCTGCAAAGGCAACCTCATCTTTAGGGGGTGCCAGTAAACCCGTTTCTTCAGATACAACCGTAAACTGCAAACCGCCAACATCACTAGCAACCACTGGTGTTCCGCAAGCCATGGCTTCGATGGCGACTAAACCGAAGGGTTCGTAGTGACTAGGAACCACGCAGATATCTGCGGCTGTATAGTAGGCTGGCAGGAGTTCGTCGCTAATGCGTCCGGGGAAGATCGTAAAATCGGTCATACCGAGTTCAGCAACAATCCCTTCAATGCGATCGCGTTCCATGCCGTCACTTTCACCCGGACGAGAACCACCACCAATCACCAGCTTCAGGTTAGCATTGCCCCGCAACTGGGAGCGACCTACGGCTCGGACTAAGGTTTCGATGCCCTTGCGCTTATCAAAGCGTCCGACATAGAAAACAATTTTATCGTCGGGACTCAATCCTAGTTGCTGTCGTGCTTCCAGGCAGTTGATCGCACCAAAGCGGCGAATATCAGTACCGCAGGGAATGATGTCGATGTTGCCTTTGCTGGAAACGAGCGATCGCATATGCTCTTGTTCTTGAGGAGAGGTGGCGACGATTCGCTCTGCTGTCTCCAGCACGGTTTTTTCCACCTCTAAGCGGGTGTTGGCAATCCTTGGGATTGCCTCTATGGACTTGTACTTTACAGCTCCGAGGGAGTGGTAGGTATGAACTTGGGGAATCGACTGGCGTTTTTTCCACTGCATACCCACCCAAGAAGAAATCCAGTAGTTGGTATGGACTAGGGAATAATGGATACCCTCTTGCTCCTGAAACTTCAGCAGTTCTTCCAAAAATTCACCCGCGTAGCCAAAAATATTATCTCGCGGCACAAATGCTTCGGGTCCCCCTTTTAAACGAATGGTCCGGCAATGCGGACCATGTTCAACAATTACAGGATCTTCAGTACTAGCTTTTCGGGTAAACATATCAACGTGCCATCCCAGTTGTGCTAATGCTTCACCAACGTGGCGCACGTATACGTTTTGTCCTCCAGCTTCTTCCTTGCCTATCTCTATTGCTGGATCGCCGTGAACTGAAATCAGAGCAATATGTTTATTCGTACTGTCCATGTGTCTAGTCCTCTATTTCGACTTAAATACAGGTTAATTAGCCGCCTAGATGCTGCACTATTCATCCCCCAGCTTTCTTTAAGAAATATTAAGAACTAAGCTCTACCTGGGGTATGAGTCCCTACAATGATAATGTAGCCCCCCGCCTTGCTTTTCCCTCTTAAGGGGTATTAAATTCAGCTTACTCTATTAATATTATTCCTCCCACTCTGACTAAAGAATTACTCTTAAGCAACACTCCCCAGGTGAAAAGGTAGCCTTCATCAAGGGCGTATGACGTAAGACATTAAGAAAGTCGCCTTGTATTACAGCTAGAGAATGTAAATAGCAGAATCCCTGATAAAAAAAGATGAATTTACTCTTTGTAAAGAAGTATACCCTTTAGGATTTAAAGTTGCAAGACGGAAATTAAGGTTTAGTTAAGCAAAAAATACTTCGCAAAGAGTTAAGGAACATTCAGGTTAACTGTTGAAAAAAATAGGGAGTAGGGAGTGGGGAGTAGGGAGTGGAGAAGGAAAATTGGCATCCTGACGAAAGACCCTTTGGAGCGGATGTGGGGATAATTTAAGCCCCAAAGAGAAAGCAGATTAGCGAATTCATTCATTAATTAAGGGGGTTCTCCACACCCCACAGCTTCTCCCTTGACGTTCTAAAATTTCAGTCCAGCCACAAACGACTATAATCTGCTATTATGGTTTACTGTCACCCTGGAGAGGTGGCTGAGTGGTCGAAAGCGGCAGATTGCTAATCTGTTGAAGTGTTTAGATGCTTCCGAGGGTTCGAATCCCTCCCTCTCCGTTTTTTAAACTCGCCAATTGGCACTAAACGCCAAGCCTAAGTAGCGTGGCGTTAGGTTTTGTTCATCCCCTCATTCTCAATTTCCCTTATATCTGTCTACTCAGATATTGCACCAGTCTCACTAACAGCCAGTGGTTTAAACCAGTGGCTCATACATAAAGTCCTCGCTATGAGGACTAAATACTTACTCTACAAGACTTTCAGTCCATTGAAATGGACTTGAGCTATTAGCTTGGAGTTTGAACTCCGGGCTGATTTTCGGGCTTATCGACAAAGGTGCAAGATGTGAGTCTAGAGACAGTAGACAGGTTTACAATCGAATATTAGCCCGCTTGCAGACTAGTGAAGAAAGGAGTTTGACATCCCAATGAGTAAAGTTACACTAGCCCACGGCACCAAGCCCAGTTTGGCAATTAGTTTAGCGATCGCGTTCGCAACAGGTATGCTAACAACAGCTTGTCAAAGCTCTACCACAACTACCACAGAGGATTCCAGTGCTGGTGGTGGCGGAGACGAACTGAAAATCGCCACCCTAACCCCCTCCACAGGCGACCTCTCGTCAATCGGACAAGTGTTTCCGGCAGCCGTTGAATTAGCGGTGAACCAAGTCAATGAGTGTGGCGGAGTCAATGGTAAACCCGTCTCCCTTGTGGTGGAAGATAGCCAAACCGACCCCAACGCAGGTGCGGCAGGCATGACTAAACTAGCGGAAGTCGATAAGGTTGCTGGTGTTGTTGGTGCCTTTGCCAGTAGCGTGTCCACTGCTGCTTTACCTATCGCCGTGCGCAACAACGTTATGATGATCTCTCCCGGTAGCACCAGTCCTGTTTTTACCCAACAGGCGCAAGAGGGTAAATATAACGGCTATTGGGCGCGTACAGCCCCCCCGGATACTTACCAGGCTAGGGCATTGGCAAAACTTGCCAACGAAAAAGGCTTTAAAAATGTTTCTACCGTGGTTATTAATAACGACTACGGCGTTGGCTTTGAAAAGGAATTTACTCAAGCCTTTGAAAAGCTAGGCGGCACAGTGGTTAACAAAAACAACCCCACTCGTTACGATCCTAAAGCCACGACCTTCGATACGGAAGCGGCTTCTGCCTTTGGCGAAAAACCCGATGCTGTCGCTGCCGTTCTCTATGCCGAAACCGGCTCATTACTCCTCAAAGCCGCCTATCAGCAAGGGTTGGCAGAGGGTGTCACTGTAATGCTGACTGACGGGGTTTATTCAGAAGATTTTCCCAAACAAGTAGGCAAGACTAGTGACGGTAAATACTTACTGGGAGGCGCAATTGGCACGGTTCCCGGTGCCAATGGTCCAGCACTAGAGGAGTTCACCCAACTTTGGAAAGAGAAGACGGGTAAGGAAGTAACAGCCTATGTGCCTCATAGTTATGATGCTGCTGCCTTACTAATGCTGGCAGCCCAAGCCGCTAAAGCCAATACTGGGGAAGGAATTCAAAGCAAAATTCGTGAAGTTTCCAGTACTCCGGGGACGGAAGTCACCGATCTTTGCCAAGCGATGGAGATGGTACGCAACGGTGAGGAAATAGACTATCAAGGGGCTAGCAGTAATGTTGATATTGATGAAAATGGGGATGTGGTAGGTGACTACGATACCTGGGAAGTGGAACCCGACGGTAAGCTGGATGTAACGGGTAAAGTTAGTCCTGAAGCGTAAACTACCCCGCCCATGCTTAGGCTATGATGCCTCTATCGCCAGTCCCCCTGCACGGTAAACGCCGCCCAATAATAAGGAGACTGCCAATTCTGGGATTTCCACATCTCTAGTTGTGCGGCTCTTAATGCCGATATCGGATTTTGCCCTTCGGTGAGCATCTTCTGGTAAAATTTTGCCATCACTTCAGATGTGGCGACATCGTTAACACTCCACAAACTCACCACCACGCGCCTTGCCCCTGCATACATAAAGCCTCTTGTCAAGCCCACTAAGCCTTCACCTTTCACTTCCTTACCCAATCCGGTTTCGCAAGCACTCAAGACAACCAGTTCCGCAGGTAAATTCAGGTTAAAAATATCGTGAAGGCGCAAGAATCCATCAAGAGATTCACCGTTTTGGTCATACAGAGACAGCACGATTCCTGATAATTCCGGATTAACGGGGTCGAGTAAGCCGTGAGTAGCCAGGTGGATAATTTGGTATTGGACTAAATTGGGGTCAGTGGCGGTGGTGCGGGAGGCATCAAAGTCTAGGGCTTGTAGGCGTTTAGCTTCTGGGACGAGGGCGAGGATTTTCTCCGCTTCAGTGCGAGTATATTGTAGACGGTCAAGTACTTTCGCACTGTCCCCTAAACCTAAGTTACGGCTGGCGCGAGTTAGGGCAGAATTATTGAGTGTATCGGGGGTTGGTTGGGGTGGATTGCCGGTCAGACGAGAGTCGTTGAGAGTGAAGATGGGGTCGGCAAGAACGGCAATGGATTTGGCAACAGGGGGACGATTTTGCAGTTGCTGGCGTTGAATGGCAACGGTTGAGGCGGAGGGGAGGGTGATGATTTCGTTTTGGACTAAAAGCGGGGTGTAACCTAATCCCTTCGACTCTTCAACATTTGCAGCGAAGGGGGGATCGAGAGGGGCTGGGGGAGAGGTCAGAATCGGCAAAGCAGCAAAGGGAACATATTGTAATGCCCCATCGCCAACAATTAGTAAGCGTTTGTTGCTGAGTTGATTAGCAACGGGGGCAAGAAGCATCTGACTCAGGGGTACTCCCGCATCAAGATTAGCCCCACTATCTTGAGTCACTGATTCGCGGAAAGTTTGGGCGGCGGCTTCTATTTCACTGCGTTTGGGGAGTACGTAGCTGGTGATGCTGGTTTTGGTGACTGCCCAGAGGTAACTGCTCTCTTCGCCTAGGGAATATTCTAAAAGTAGGGTATCGTCGTCGAGTACCTGTTGTTGAATCTGTTGTAAGTTTAGGGGTTCGGGATATTTCAGGGCAGCATAGCGGGGACTGGTAACGCGAATTTGGGCTTTGAGTTGGTCGAGTTGAGTGAGTAGGGATTGGGATTGTTGGTTGATTTCATCAAGTTGTTGTTGGGTATACTGACTGCTTGAGAGTTCATACCTGCGACGTTCTAGGGCGTTGAGTTGTTGAGTGAGGGTGCTCTCTTGTTCTAGGAGTTTCGGTTCAACGCCTTGGCGGATATGGGCATTGGCTTCGGTGAGGAGTTCGATGAGACTACGGGCACGGGCGCGTTCGCTGGTGTGGAAGGCGAGGGCGTCATATCCTTGGGAGGGGTTTTGTTGATGCAGTTCCATCAGTAGGTCGATGTAAAACTTGTAGTAACCTTGGACTGTGGCGAAGTAGGAGGCGCGGAGTTCTTGGGAGCCAATTTTGGTGCGGAGGTCTTCAATAATGGTGATGGCGCTATCCATCAGGGTTAAGGCTTCTTTCAGGTTGCCTTGGCTGCGTTGCACTACGGCAACGTTAAAGATGGTAGTGGCTTCCCCAGATCTATTCTCCACCGCCCGTACTAAGGGCAGAGCTTGGTTGTAGAACTCCAAAGCCTTCTGCTTTTCTCCCAATGAGTTGTAGACAAAGCCAATATTACTGAGGATAGCGGCTTCCCCACGTCTATCCCCCACCGTCCGTAATAGGGGCAGAGCTTGGTTGTAGAATTCCAAAGCCTTCTGCTTTTCTCCCAAGTCGTCGTAGACAGTACCAATATTATTGAGGGTATTGGCTTCCCTACCTATATCCTCTACTGCCCGTAATAGGGGCAGGGCTTGGTTGTAGAACTCCAAAGCCTTCTGCTTTTCTCCCAAGTCGTCGTAGACAGCACCAATATTATTGAGAGTACTGGCTTCTACACCTCTATTCCCTACTGCTCGTAATAGGGGCAGGGCTTGGTTGTAGAATTCCAAAGCTTTCTGCTTTTCTCCCAATGAGGAGTAGACAGCGCCAATATTATTGAGAGTAGTAGCTTTCCTACCTATATCCTCTACTGCCCGTAATAGGGGCAGGGCTTGGTTGTAGAACTCCAAAGCCTTCTGCTTTTCTCCCAATGAGGAGTAGACAGCGCCAATATTATTGAGAGTAGTGGCTTCTCTACCTCTATCCTCCACCACCTGAAATAGGGGCAGAGCTTGGTTGTAGAACTCCAAGGCTTTCTGAAGTTCTCCCAATGAGTCGTAAACACGACCAAGGGCAAGAAGAGATAAGGCTTCTGAGCCTTTTTCACCCGCTTGATGATAGAGTATGACGGCTTGTTCAAATTTAGGAATTGCCTGTCGCAGAGATTCTTCTGTTCCTTGCTGAAGGAGTTGGAGCGCTTCCTGTAAAACTTGTTCAGCCGCATTAGAGTTAGTTGGCTGTTGGGCTATCCTGGGAGCCATCTGCTCAAGGGTAGCGGCGAAGGATTGTGAGCCTAAGAGTAGGCAAGTTATCCCTGAAAGTGAAATGAGCTGAACTAACCCTAACAAAAGTTGTTTCTGAGTTACTGCTGTTTGGAAACGTTGAGCCATCACTGTACCTCAATTATGAATGGAATTGAACTGATAGAGAATGGGCGCTACCCCCAGTCCGCCTCCTCCACACCACCAGGGGTTAAAACCCCTGGCTAATAGCCCAAGTCGTCTAAAGACGACTCAAACCAAGTCCATCTAACGCGGACTCCATGAAAAAAGGGGTATTCAGTCCGGATTTGGTATCAACTACTAATTTTTAGTCCTCTTTTAGAGGACTTTAGCTATGAGACAGGGGTTTTAACCCCTGGCGGACTGGCTTCTACAAGCAAAAATCCATACCCATTTACCCCATCAACCGCAACGGCATTCCTTCCGTTACCGCTTTCTCAACCGTTGCCTGTGCCACCAACCCATCACGAGAAACAACTTTCACCTGCCCTGTCCTATTAATGGCAGTAAATACCGTTCCCGCCTCCACCTTTCGCAAATCAACTCCCCCTAACCACAACTGAGCAGAATCACCACTCACTCCTGTCACCACCGCCTGGGCAGTTGAATTAGGAGAATTAATAAAATAGGGACTTTGCTGATGATACTCTCTCCCCACCTTCACTTCATAACGGGGCAATTGCTCAAAGTCTTGCGGAATTTCTGGGAGAATCTTCTGGAATACCCGCTCAATATTGCTATCGTCCTGCCAAAGATAATGCGTCAGTAAATAACTAAAAATTCCCGCTTTAAAGCCATTAATATTCACTTCTCGCGCCAACTGATCAGGTGCAGTCGCCGCTAAAAGTATACCTTTAGCCACTCCTGCACGGTAGCCTTTAACAAATTCTTCCGGCGACATATTTAACCGCGATAACCACTGTTCTTGGTAGGTTTTTTCATCAGCAGACACTAAAACATTCCTACCCCCATCCCGCGAACGTACCCGCGCTTCTCTAGTCGCCCCACCGGAAAAACAACTATCTAAAACCGCCGTGACATTTTCAGATTTCAGGGCAGACATCAGCAAAAATAAGCTATGCCCCATAATATCTTTTACAGGCCCTCCCACCTCTGGATATCCAGCCGGTAAGTTACTATCCACCGGCACAAAAGTCCCATTCAGTCCTTCTTTCTCTCGTTCAACGACAATCGGATGAGGGTCAAAGATACGCGAACCATGCCCAGAATAGTGATAAACCACCACATCTCCTGGTTTTGCCTGTTTAATCAAATGTTCCTCAAATGCCGTTAAAATCCCTTCCCGTGTCGCTTCTGTATCGGGCAAAACCAAAACATCTTTCGGATTAAACCCAAAGCGATAAATCAGCAGATTTCGTTGCAAATCTACATCATTGAGGCATCCTTCTAGGGGTTGAGAAGTGTAGTTATTGATACCAACGATTAAAGCCAGTTTGCGAGGTGTACTTTGAGCGAGAACTTGACCATACTGTTGGGCTTGCCGTTGGAATAATAGCTGATTGATTCCAATGCCTGCTAGTGCTGAACCAACAAATTGCAAGAAATGACGACGAGTAGTGCGGGTCATAGTGAGCTAATTTGAAGATTTAGGGTTAGTCTGAGAGCGTCTCTGGAAAAATCGGTTGTAGCGGGCATTTTTGGTCAGATTGATGCCCAATATAGCCAATTTAACACTACAACCTCAGTAATCGGGAATACCCTGATTGCTGTCCATTTATCTATCTCTCATCAAGAGTGAGGATATGCAGGCGGTTTTTGGCTAAGTATTAATACTGCTGTATTCGCTTGGCTCCCAACGCGCCAGTCAAAGTAATGCTTTCAGCAATGCCTGGAGTTTGAGTTGAATTTCTGCTAATTCTTTGTTGGGATCAGAGCCTGCAACGATACCAGCACCTGCATAGAGTCGGGCACGATAGGTATTGCTGCCAGTTTTTGAAGACTGTCGTGTTTCAATGAGAGCCGAGCGAATACCTACAATAAACTCGCAATTTCCTTGGTAGTCAACCCAGCCTAAGGGAGCAGCGTAGAGGGAGCGATCAAAGGTTTCGTAATGGCGGATTTGTTCTTGGGCGATTTTAGTAGGAACACCTGCTACGGCTGGCGTAGGGTGTAGTTTGGCGAGAATTTCTAAGGGATGGACGCTGGTGAAAAGTTGAGCTTGAATTGGCGTCCATAAATGCTGGATATTCGATAATTTTAGCAGTTGAGGTGTCGGTAAAAGTTGGGGAATTAATCCTAACTCTGAGAGATGGTGGGTGATAAAATCTAGTACGAATTGGTGTTCGCGCCGTTCTTTTTCACTACTGAGTAACCGATCTGCCAAGTCAGTATCCTCTGCTGCGGTTTTACCTCGTGGTGCAGAACCTGCTAAGGCATCTGTTACTAACTGACGGTTGCGAATACCAATCAAGCGTTCTGGACTAGCACCTATAAAATTTTGTCCTTTACCATTACTGATAGAGAAGATGTAGCAATCGGGATAACGCTGGCGTAAATTGTCCAGAGAATGAACTACATTAAACGGTTGGGGTGAAACCACATCAATGATATCTGCCAGAACAATTTTGCTAAATTGATTGGCTTGTATTAATTGGAGAGCCGATACAACTGAAGATTTGAAACGTTCGGCAGTTTTAGAATCTTGCTTAATAAAGTTTTCGGGTTTAGATGAAGGACTAGTTGAAAGGCTGCGATCTAGATCATGAATTCGCTTAAAGGAATAGCACAAATTTTTCACAAGCCATTCTAGGTTAATTTGAGGTGTTATTTTTAAATTAGCAACTAAAATGCCTTGATTTTTATATAAGGATACTTGCCAACGAGGTAAGAAAATGGTGGCAGCGGGAAAAAGAGTGTCGGGAAAATTTTTATTGTCAAAAAATGTAAAACTACAGAAGAAATGGGGACCTGAAAATGGTAAATTTAGCTGACCGCTGCTGAGGGTGTTTGCCAGAGAAGTCTGAATGAAAGATTGGGATTTTTGAAAGCGGTTCCCCCCTTCGATTTGAATAGAAACTGCCGAATCAATGGCGGCAATTGCTTCATTTTTACTGCTTTTTTCAAAGTAAAATTGAAGTTGGTTCGGTTCAGCGATCGCTTGCAGCACAGCGAGGGGATCGATGGGGTGAATTTCTTGAGAAAGACTGAGAATTTGCGGGCAATTTTTGGCAATAGCTTGCTGTTTGGCTTTGAAAAGAAGTTGGTATAGCTGTTGGCAATCTTGGAAAAAATTAGTGCGATAGGGAGTGACTGTCATAGAATCAGAAATGTAAACTTTTTTTAAGTTCTGTTCCTAAAGTCCGATTATCAATGGTGGGATGTCTAAAGGGACGATTTGCTCCCTACCTAACTAACCCCTAGTGTCGATTGACACCATCCCTCAGGCGCTACCTACCCCAGTCACGGGAAGGTCAAGCGGCTCAAGACCCGTCCTGTCTTGCTGACTTACGTGTGGTACATAAGAAACTATCACAGGCTGGCTATCGTGGGCATTGTCAGCAACGCGAGTAGGGTACGACAACCGCTAAGTCTAACAGGAGGGGCAGCGCGTAGGGGTTTGAGAAAACAACTAACAGCGAACAACACACAGGCAATCGTACTTTAATCAATTTTGCTGAATGACTACAAGTTTTGTTAAACAGTCAACGAGTAAACTGTGGCTAGCGGCAATTAAACCACCGATGTACAGCGTTGCAGTCATCCCAATTTGGCTGGGGACTGCTGTGGCATTTGCAGAAACGCGAACGATTCACTTGGGAATATTTTCAACCTTCTTGATTTCAGCAATTTTAATTATTGCTTGGCTCAACCTTAGTAATGATGTCTTTGATTCAGAAACGGGAATTGATAAAAATAAAGCCCATTCCTTGGTGAACTTAACCGGGAATAAAGCCCTAATTTTTGGGTTGAGTAATTTATTTTTAGCAGCAGGCATCCTAGGCATACTCGCGATCGCTTGGTGGCAGCGAGACTTCACAGTGATTGGCATCGTCTTACTGTGCTGTGCATTGGGGTACAGCTATCAAGGTCCGCCCTTTCGCTTTGGCTACCAGGGGTTGGGAGAGATTATTTGCTTTTTCACCTTCGGACCGATGGCAGTAGCCGCCGCTTACTACTCCCAAGCTCAAACCTTCTCTCTGACAGGGTTTGCCGCGTCTGTTATTATCGGCATTAGCACCTCGATTATTTTGTTTTGCTCCCATTTTCATCAAGTTGAAGACGATATAGCGGCAGGAAAGCGATCGCCTATTGTCCGCTTGGGTACAAAACGGGGTGCTCAACTCTTATCCTGGCTGAGTGGCAGCATTTACGCCCTCACGGGTTTGTTTGTCCTGTGGGGGATTTTCCCGGTTTGGACGCTATTGACGGCAATCAGCTTGCCCTTTGCTCTTGATTTAGTGCGGCACGTTCAGAACTATCATGACCAGCCTGAAAAGGTCAGCAACTGCAAGTTTATTGCGGTTAAACTCCATTTTTGGAGTGGACTCCTTTTCGGTCTTGGTTTCCTAATGACGGTTAGCTGATACCCTACCCAGTCGTATTTTCATCCTCATGACATCTAATGGAGTGAGGATGTGTTTCCTGGCATCCAAATTCTGATGAATTTTGAGAATTATAACGTTCACTATTATTTCAGGGGGAACAGAAGCCAACCTATCCTGCTGTTTTTGCACGGCTTTTTGGGCAACAGCCAAGACTTTAGCCGCGTTATTTCCGTCTTGTCTCAACAATTTTGTTGTCTAGCTGTTGACCTTCCCGGTCATGGAAAAACTAGAGTTCTGGGTAGTGAGGAGTGCTACACCCTATCCAACACAGCTCAAGGGTTGATTGAATTCCTCAATCATTTAAACATTGATCAATGTTTTATCGTCGGTTACTCAATGGGGGGACGATTAGCGTTATATATGACGCTAGAGTTTCCCGCTCGATTTCAGCGAGTGATACTGGAATCAGCATCACCGGGATTAAAGACTGAACGAGAGCGATCGCTACGCCTTCAAGCTGATGAGCAACGGGCAGAAGAATTAGAAACCAGCAATTTTCAGTCTTTTTTATCCAACTGGTATAGCCAACCTCTATTCCAATCCTTACAGAACCATACCGACTTAAAACATTTAATCGAACGTCGGTTACAGAACAATCCAGAAGAGTTAGCTAAATCACTCCGTCAAATGGGAACAGGCAAGCAACCTTCCCTCTGGGAGAGACTGAAACAGAATAAAATCCCCCTGTTGTTGCTTGTAGGAGAGTATGATCAGAAGTTTAGAACCATCAACACAGAGATTGCTAATATCTGTCCAGTAGCACACTTGAAAATAATCCCCAAAACGGGTCATAATATTCACCTGGAAAATAGCACAGCCTGGGTTAATCAGGTGAGACAATTTTGTGCGTTGGCAGGAGGCTGATGCCCTACAGATTTAATTTTCACTCCTACCAGCGCCGTTTCCAACAACCCCTGAAAACCAGTCACGGCATCTGGGAGGTTCGGGAAGGTATTATCCTGTGCCTCACCGATGAAACAGGACAAGTGGGTTGGGGAGAAATTGCCCCATTGCCCTGGTTTGGTTCTGAAACCTTGGAACAAGCCTTAGACTTTTGTCAACAATTACCCCCAAAAATTACAGCAACCGATATTTTCTCCATTCCCGATAAACGTCCCGCCTGTCAGTTTGGCTTCGAGTCAGCTTGGGAAATGGTGGAAGCTGGGGGGCTGGGGGG